>JAFMHK010000024.1 GCA_017854585.1 Paracoccaceae bacterium | reverse complement strand
TTCGCAGGTCCGCGAGGCGTTTCAAGGCAAAGTTCATGTCGTCTACCAGATACGTTATCAACGTGGCATCCTATCTGTGGACCCAAAGCGGCACAAATTTCTTTAAATGAGAGTTTTTGAAGGGGCATGTCAGCAAAACATCGCGTGATGGCTTGCCGGACTTGCATTTTAAACCCTTGTTATTAAGCAACTAAATCTGAGACTTTGCGCCTGAGTCGGCCACTTGATAAAGTGTCATTATGAACTTTATTACGCGCCATGTCAATGTCGTACATCTCAGGGCGTTGCCGGGACCTTCAGCGAATCAAGAAGTCTGCGCTGCTGACGATCACGTTCCGCCCCCAGATTTCGGCGGGGGGTGCCCACTTGTGATCGCGCGGCATAGACGCTTTGGGTAAGCGTGGGCGCGCATGAACTTTGGGCGCGCGTAGTTTTGATGAGGCACGTGGCGGCGAGGGCAGGGCGGTGCGCCGCTTGGCGGGCCGATGGCCTTGGGCTTGGGATTGGGTTGCCCACAGTGCGGATCGTCGCGACAAGCTCGACTTCAGGGCGCCCAGAAACTCTGCAACCGAGCCGCCCTGTCTTTTTGTCGCGCCGAGACGACATAAAGTTGCACCATGACACTTTCCGTGGCACCGCATGTTCGCGGAAACCACATATCCAAAAAGATCTGAATGCCGCTCGGCAATGACGCGATGAGGTATCTCTTGAGACTTGCCACCCTCGCGGCTTCTCTTTCGGCGGCGACAATCATGATCGGCCTCGCTGCCACCAGTGCGACCTGCGGGGCGCGGGAGCTTTCCGCTGCGCGTATGGATCCCGGTGAAGGCCCCTTTGCGCTGTATTTCTTGAGTGCCCAGACGGAGCCGGTTTCCTCAGGCAGCCGGCACCGATAGCGCCAAGACCACCCCCCCGAGGGGGCCATTCGCCATGGCCCCATTCCCAATCCCCTTGGGCACTGCACGATAGGCGGAAAGTGATAAGGACGACCGAAAGCGGTCAATCACCCGCTGACACGATGCTGCGGTGTAGCTCGTCGGAGCGGCCATTCGTGGATCGTACGGCATTTACTTGGATGAAACGTCGGCGCGCGGTCGTGGTCCGCCCCTCCCACAAGCGAGCGCTCTGACGACCGTATCCGAGGCTGGGAAGGCAAACCGCTTGATCTGGCTACAGAATCTGGCGAAATTCAGTTATTACTTCAGTCAAACGGTAGGCCACGTGGGGCATGTCGGCCTATTTCTTAAATGAGTCTTAGGACCACCGAAACAGATCAAGGAACCCCTAATGAAGGTCTCCCTCGCCGCACTCTGCTTGGCCGCTATGCCGACAATCGCCCTTGCCGACGAAGTCTGGAATTCCAGTCTTGGTGAGATCACCTATCTCGCTGACGTCGGTTCGACCGCGATCTTTTCCGTGGGCGATGGCTTTCGCATCTACATTGAAGGGCTTGGCGGGCAGTATTATCAGAATTCCGGGACATACAGCGGGTATTGGATTGACAATGGCCCCGGTAGTTGTCCCCAGACCGTCACCGCTCCTGATGGTTGGTCATCGTTGAACTGGGGCAATGTGCAGTTGACGTTTGACCCCAACGGATTCCAGCGCAGCTACACGATGCGTTTGAACTATTGCCGCGAAACCACATGGACCACGCAGACATACGCCCAACCGCGCTACTGATGATCGGCGGCCAGAAAACTGAAGGGCTCACAGCAAGGCAAGCGCTCTGACGCCTTGGCAATGTCAGGCGGGCGGTACCTTTAGGGCTTGCCGCATCCAATAAAAGCCTATTGCCCCACTTTCGATCGCCGCGCGGGTGCCGCGATGCTCTGCTGATCATCAAACCCAGCGTGGCGAACGAAAGGTTCAGGCGTAAAGTTGTCAGCCCCCCGAAGGCAATCAGCTTGGGGAGCGCGGCCCCGCGGCGCGCTCCCGGTTGAAGGTCAATGTCGGGTGGAAACACGTCGATATCCGGTGCCGGGCGATTAGCGCGACCTCCTGATTTCATCGTCGCAATGCACCAAGCCTTGGTTCAAGTCGGGTGGAAAAGCAGATGAGCGCCGGAGGTTTCGCCTGTTTCTTGCATCAGTCCCTCTGTTGCCCATCACCGTAGACGAAGTATTTGAAGCTCGTCAGCTGCTCAGCACCCACGGGGCCACGCGCGTGCATCTTGCCCGTCGCGATACCGATTTCAGCACCCATTCCAAACTCACCACCGTCGGAAAACTGCGTTGAGGCGTTGTGCATCACGACTGCTGAGTCGATTGCCGCCATAAAGCGTTTCGCGGCGTCGACATCCTCTGCAACGATAGCGTCCGTATGGCCGGACGAATATGACTGGACGAAGGCGATGCCCGCATCCAGATCATCCACAACCTTAACGGACATGATGTTGCTCAGGTATTCCGTGTTCCAGTCGGCATCGGTCGCGACCTTCATTTCAGGGAGGATGCGCCGCGCCTGTGCATCACCACGCAGTTCGCAATCAATCAAAGCGTCAGCCAGCCGAGGCAGCACCTGATCCGCGATCTTGGCATCGATGACGACACATTCCGTCGCACCGCAGATGCCGGTTCTGCGCATCTTTGCGTTTCGGACGATCCCGATGGCTTTGTCGATATCGGCGCTTTCATGCACGTATGTATGGTTGTTGCCATCCAGATGTAGCAGTGTCGGCACCCGCGCCTCGCGCTGCACCAACGACACAAGGCCTCGCCCGCCGCGCGGAATGACAAGGTCGACCGTGTCCGTGCTGTGCAGCAGCGCCTTGACCGCTTCGCGGTCGCGCGTATCGACCAACTGCACCGCCTCTTGAGGCAGGCCCGCCGCAGCGAGGCCTTGGGCGAGGCAGGCAACGATCACGCGCGAGGAATGCAGGCTTTCGGATCCGCCGCGCAGGATGACCGCGTTGCCCGATTTGATGCAAAGCGCACCAGCGTCAGAGCCTACGTTTGGCCGCGATTCATAGATCATGGCGATCACGCCGATCGGCACGCTGATGCGGTCGATCTTCAACCCGTTGGGACGGTTGAATGTCGCAAGCGTGCGACCCAAAGGATCATCTTGCGCTGCAATCGCGTCCAGCGCATCCGCCATCCCCGCAACACGGTCCTCGGTCAGCATGAGCCTGTCTATGAAAGCCGCGTCTTTGTCGCTGTTGCTGATGCCCTCAATATCCTTGGCATTGGCTGCCAGAATATCCGCGCTCCTGCAACGCAGTGCATTGGCGGCTTCGCTCAGAGCCAGATTTCGTTGATCTGTCGTAGCCATCGACAGATCACGTGCAGCTGCCTTTGCACGGCGGCCCAGATCGGCCACGATTTTTGTTACGTCAGTCCCCGTTGGGTCAGTGCTTATGTCGTACATCGTGTATCCTTCCTGTGGCAGTCAAACGGCCACATCTTATCTCAGTTCAACCGCGCGGGCGTACGCCGCCCGCAGCGTGTTCATGAACAGCTTGTGTAGCTCTCCGTCGCGCATCAATTCTGTCAGACCGGCCTGCGTTGTGCCGTTCTTGCTGGTTACGGAATTGCGTAGCTCCTCCAGCGACTGGTCGGACTGTCGCGCGGCTTCGACCGTGCCGCTTACGGAATCGAACACCAGTCTGCGGGCGGTATCGTGGTCAAAGCCAAGCGCCTCTGCTGCGGCGACGTAGCTGCGCAGTATCTCGAAGATATATCCGGGGCCGCTGCCACTGACGGCGGTCAGGCGATCGATCCGGTCTTCGCTGTCCAACGCAATGCAGGTTCCCGTCTGGTCGATAAGCGCAACGATGTCGCGCGTTTGATGCGGCGTGCAGTGATCGTTGGCGTAAAGCCCCGACACACCCATCCCGACAAGCGCGCCCATGTTCGGCATGACACGCACAATGGCCGCGTCGCCCACGACCTTCGCGATAGACGCCACGCTGGCCCCTGCTGCAATAGAAACGAACGTACCGCCGTCTTTGAGTGCATGTGCATAGCCGGGCAGCACATCAGCGATCATCTGCGGTTTGATCGCGATCAAAACCACATCGAATGTATTTGGCGGCAGGTCTGTCGCTTTTGACACATGCGTCACGCCGTCCGGCAAGCCGGTTGCAGCGGGATCCGCGACCGTGAAGCTGTGCGCGCCATGACTGGTCCACTGGCGCAGCATCGCGCCGCCCATCTTGCCGCAGCCAATCAAAAGTATATCCATTTTCGTCTTCCTTTACATGCGTAACGGCACGTGTTGCATCGTCGCTGCAGTGCAGCATTGCATCACCCGGCAGCCCGGCCATTTATGGTCTATCGCCCGACACGCACCGGTCTGCCGATCGGTGGCTACGACCGGCGACCTATTTGCGTTCAGGGGGCCAGTACATGTTATACGTCGGCGAATCATTGAACATGCAGTGCTACAGGGCTGCGTCGTGCGGCGCAAACTGATTGCATTTTTTCACATTTAAACAATATGTTACCGGAGGCATCCATGCCAAAGAAGAAAAAGATCGTCGTCAAAATCGGATCAAGTCTGCTGGCGCACGATGAAAACCTGACCTTGCGTTATGCCTTTATCAACGGGCTTCTCAGCGACTTGGCGCAACTGAAAAGAGAGGGTTACGACGTCATTCTGACTTCGTCCGGATCGGTTGCCTTGGGTCTGAATATGGTCGGAAAGCGCCCTGAAGACGCAGGCATCCTGGACAAGCAGGCGGCTGCCGCTTGTGGCCAGCCACTTTTGATGAATGCCTATCGTCAGATCGCGTCAGAGCATAATATGGGCGTCGCCCAGATGCTTGTCACCGTCGATGACATGGAAGACAGACGCCGGTTCTTGAACATCAAGAACACCATGCTGCGGTTGTTCGAAAACGACATTTTGCCAATCATCAACGAGAATGACTCGGTCGCGACCCGCGACCTGCGTGTCGGTGACAACGACCGCCTGTCTGCCAAGGTTGCCCAGATGGTTGACGCGGATCTCCTGATCATCCTGACTAGTGTCGAAGGGTTGTTTGACCGCGATCCGTCAGAACCGGATGCCCAGTTCATTGCGGAAATCAAGGACGTCAGCGAACACTTGGAATCCACGACAGCCATCAGCGCCCTTGGAAGCGGCGGTATGTTGACCAAGATGCAAGCGGCCAACATGGCCCAGAACGCCGGCGTCGAGACGATCATCGCCTCGGGCATCATTGAACGCCCCATCTCCTCTGTCCTTCAAGGCGAGCGGCGCTTTACCCGTTGTCTTGTGACGGGAAAGACGGCATCGCCATTGATGGTCTGGCTGAGCAATAGGCTGCAGGTATCGGGCACTTTGGTTGTGTCAAATGCCGTTGCCGAGGCCGTCGCTGCAGGTGACTGCGGGATCGGTCGAAATGATGTGATCTCGATCCAGGGCGATTTCAGCAAAGGCGATGTTCTGCACGTCTACAACGAGGATGGCACCGAGGTCGCGCGCGGCCTAACTAACTTTTCGTCAGAAGAAACGATGCTGATGGCACGGCACCTTGATATGAACGTAGAAGATGTAATTGGTTACAAGACCAAAACCGATGTGATCGGTGTCGAAAACATCCTCGTTCTCGAAGAAAACCATCTACCGCTTGATGCGCCTTCAGACGACCAGAAAATCGTTATTCCTGCATAAGCAAGGTCTGAAGAACCGCGCGCTTTTCGGGTGATCCGATGGGATTTCGTCGGATGAGGAAGGCGTGCGCCCTTCATCGCCTGTGATGCCATCAATCATGTGGGAATTTTAACGCTCAGGACGACAATACTGCCGGACTATTCGGGAAATGCAGGACAAACCCATATGAGGGGTATTATCGGGGGCGTCATATCAGTTACTGTTTCATATTGTCTTTAATAGCAGTGTCTTAGGGCTTGGATCAAGCCGCCGCTCAAGCCCCCGGTTCGTTGATTGGCTGCCAAGCCGTTCTGCGGTTCATGTATCTGCATTGCCCGGTCTGCGGCGGGTCGTATCTCGGACGCGGAACCTGCTGAGGTTGTCCAGTTGTCGGTCGCGGCAACAAGCATCAGCAACATCGCAGGTGATAACGCGCCTTGCTTCGTCGGCGATGAAGGAGCCGAGACACCTGTTCCCACTGGCGTGCGTCAAACAGTTGGGGCGTTCTGCGCCCAAAGGCTATCGGGCCAAGGTCGCGCGATATGTTGCGGCGTTTTCGGTGAAGGCCGCCCGCCACGCGGCCAGATCGGGCGCCCAAGCCTTTGCCGCACGCGCGTGGACCGCCACAGCTTGCGCCTTGGTCAGTTGCCCGGCCTTGAATGGGGCCTGAAGCTGTCTGATCTGATCGTCCGATGCATGCCATTTGCTGACCGGGAACCGGTAATAGCGATAGCGCGGGTCATCCAGCGGCAGAAGATCGATATCGGGGGCTTGTTCGGGGTTCAGGATGCCCGACATGGGGTAGTGGATTGATTTCGCCTCTGACAGCCACGCCGCCATCCACGAAAAGGTGCTGGTTGCCAGAACAAGGTGCCGCGCCCGGCGCATCGTTTCGAAATCATGCAAGACGGTGCCGCCCTCAAGGAATACCGCATCCTTGAACCGGTCGCGCAAGGCAGCGCTGTACCAATCATCGCCCAGTTCGCCGATGAACACCGGTCGTTTCCCCGTGCGCGCGATGACCTGTTCGTAGAAGCCCAGCGGAAGCGGGCCGTAATCCGTGTGGCGACCGGGCACCAAGGTGTCGCCCAGCCGGACATGGATGACGAGATCACTGTCCGTGGTGTCGCGCGCCGCGATGTGGCTGGCGTCAAACAAGGCATTGGCGAAGGCGCGATCGGGCAGGGCGGCGTAGTTGCTGCAAACGCTCTTGATCATCAGGCGGTCAAGCGCGCCTTGCGCCATCAAGCCTGTCACAAGGCCGTGGTCAAAACGCTGCACCTCTATCTTGGGGATTTGCCGTTTGCCGGGCAGGGGGGCGGCCCCCGCAAGCCCCCATTCCGGGATGTCATAGCCTGCCACCGCATAGTCCGGGAACTGGCGCTGCAATTGCTTGGCGACAAGGTATTGCAGCATGCGGTTCGCCATGCGCGACCCGTGGCGGATAACGATTTCCTTGCCCGTCGGCGTCATTTTGACATTCTTTCGCTGGCCTGATGCGGCTTTGATGACTGCTGAGGGCTGACGGTAGCCTCGGGCGCGGCCATGTTGCAATGGCAGGGTGCACTGATTGTCGGGCCATTTGTCTTTTCGATTGAAACTGGCCACGTTCATCGCAATTCTTTGCGCATGATCGGCAAGCTGGAAATGTTCATCGCAGTCGCCACCGAAGAACACTTCGGCAGGGCCGCCGAAACCCTTGGGATCACGCAGCCAACCCTGTCCACCGGGATCAAGCAGTTGGAGGCAAATCTTGGCGTGCAGCTGATTTTTCGCGGTTCGCGCTATGGCGGGCTTACGCCCGAGGGGCAGCGCGCGCTGGTTTGGGCCAAGCAATTGGTCAGCGATGCCCGCACCTTCCGAGAGGAGATGCGCCACGCGCGCCATGGCCTGACCGGGCATGTGCGGCTTGCGGTGATCCCCACGGCGCTCACATGGGCCGCCAGACTGACCTCGCGTTTCGCCGGTCATCACCCGAACGTCCGCTTCGAAGTGCTGTCGCGGACCTCGGTCGAGATCCTGTCGATGCTGGATAATCTGGAGATCGAGGCCGGGATTTCCTATCTGGATAACGAACCGCTGGGCCGCGTCACCACGGCGCCGCTTTATCGCGAACGCTATACGCTGGTGTGCCATCGGGACCACCCGCTGGCCGGGCGCAAGATGGTTGGTTGGGCGGATCTGGCGGATCAACGGCTGTGCCTGCTGACGCCCGACATGCAGAACAGGCGCATCATAAACCAGTGCTTCATGGCGGTGAACGTGCAGCCGCAGGCGCAGGTGGAAAGCAATTCCACCGTCGTCCTCGTGGCGCACGTGGAAGGCGGCGACTGGGTCACGGTGTTGCCGTCCGACATGGCACGGTTTCTGGCGGGCGACAAACCGCTGCGGATCATCCCGATCGCGGGGGGCGGTGTGGTACATAGCGTGGGCTTGGTCGCCCCCTACCGGGAGCCGCATACACCGGTCTTGCGCGCGCTTCTCGCCGAGGCGGCGAACGTCGCCGACTTGAGCTGATCGCTGTCGCATTTCTGCCGTGAGATGGCGCTTCCGAACCATTCAATATTTTTATCAACTAACGGAACGGCGATATTGATTTCTCAATCAAACTGAATGACTCTGAAGGTTAGTCAACCCGGAGCCCGCCATGACCCGCGCCACCCACCCCGAGACTGCCGAGATGCAGGCGATCATTGACCGCCATCTGGGGATGGAGGGGCCGCTGTTGCCGATGTTTCACGCCTTGCAGGCGGAATACGGGTATGTGCCGGCGGCCGCGTTGCCCTTGCTGGCGGACACACTGAACCTGACGGTTGCCGAGGTGCATGGCGTCAAGAGCTTCTACCATGATTTTCGGGATCACCCCGCCGGGCGGCACATCCTGAAGATCTGCCGGGCGGAAGCGTGTCAGGCGATGGGGGCCAACGACATGTCGGCCCGGGTCCTCGAAAGGCTGGGTATCGATTGGCACGGCACCACGCCCGATGGCGATGTCACGGTTGAACCGGTCTACTGTCTGGGGCTGTGCGCCTGCGGCCCTGCGGCGATGGTGGATGGCCGCGTGGTCGGCCGCGCGAACAGCGACCGCTTGCTGGCCGAGGTCGGAGCATGAAGATCTATATCTCGATGGACAGCGCCGCCAAGGCGTTGGGCGCCGATCAGGTGGCCGCCGGAATGGCCGCAGAGATCGCCGCGCGTGGATTGCATGCCGAGATCATCCGCACGGGATCGCGCGGGATGATCTGGCTGGAGCCGCTTGTGGAGATTGACCGGGGGCAGGGGCGCGAGGCGTTCGGGCCCGTGTCGCCCGCCGATGTCGCCGCCTTGTTGGCCGGCACGATGGCGGGGCATGGGCCGACCGAAACCATTCCGTTCCTTGCGAAACAGACCCGTCTGACGTTCGCACGCTGTGGCGTGACCGATCCGCTGAGCCTTGATGATTACACGGCCCATGGCGGGCTTTTGGGCTTGCGGCGCGCCTTGGGCTTGTCCCGTGCTGAAATCGTGGCGGAAGTGACGGCCTCGGGGCTGCGGGGCCGGGGGGGTGCGGGGTTTCCGACCGGGATCAAGTGGAACACGGTTCTGGGTGCGCAGGCGGATCAGAAATATATCGTCTGCAACGCGGATGAAGGCGACAGCGGCACCTTTGCCGACAGGATGATCATGGAGGGCGACCCGTTCTGCCTGATCGAAGGAATGGTGATCGCGGGTCTGGGTGTGGGTGCCACCAAAGGCTACGTCTATCTGCGATCCGAATATCCCGATGCGATTGCCGTGATGAACGCGGCGGTGGATATTGCCCGCGAAGCCGGTGTTCTGGGTGCCGATGTCCTTGGTGCAGGTCAGGCGTTCGATATGGAGATCCGCGTCGGTGCCGGCGCCTATGTCTGCGGCGAAGAGACCAGTCTGCTCAATTCGCTGGAAGGCAAGCGCGGCGTTGTCCGGGCCAAGCCGCCGCTGCCCGCGCTGGAGGGGTTTATGGGCAAGCCGACGGTGGTCAACAATGTGATCTCGCTTGCGACGGTCCCGGTGGTTTTCGAGAAGGGGGCCGCGCATTATGCGGCGTTCGGGCTTGGCCGGTCGAAAGGCACCATTCCGATCCAGATCGCGGGCAACGTGGCACATGGTGGGCTGTTCGAGACGGCGTTCGGTATGCCGCTTGGCGTGTTGATTGACGAGATCGCGGGCGGCACGGCGACGGGCCGACCGGTGAAGGCGGTGCAGATCGGTGGGCCGCTCGGCGCCTATTTCCCACGCTCCAAATTCGACACGCCCTTTGGCTATGAAGAATTTGACGGGCAGGGTGGGCTGATCGGGCACGCAGGTATCGTCGTGTTCGACGACACGGCCGACATGCTGGGCATGGCGCGCTTTGCCATGGAATTTTGCGCCATTGAATCTTGTGGGAAATGCACGCCCTGCCGGATTGGCGCCGTGCGCGGGGTGGAGACCATTGACCGGATCGCCCAAGGCGACGGCGCGGCGGTCGCGGTGCTGACTGACCTGTGCGAGACGATGAAGGATGGGTCGCTGTGTGCGTTGGGTGGATTTACCCCTTTCCCGGTGATGAGCGCGCTGACCCATTTTCCCGATGATTTTGCCACCCGGAAGGAAGCTGCGGAATGAAGATGATCATGTTTCGCCGCGCCTTGCGCGCCGACCTGCCGGGGGGCGTTGCCCCCCGGACCCCCCAGAATATTTTTGAAGCGAAGAAGCAAGGGATGGCCACGACATGAAGGATTTCATCCTCCCCAATGACCGTGATCTTGGCACGCCGGCACGCGAGGGCGCGCCGGTCACGCTGACCATCGACGGCTTTGACGTCACCGTGCCGGAGGGCACATCGGTGATGCGCGCCGCGGCCGAGGCCGGTTTGCAGATCCCGAAGCTTTGCGCGACCGACAGTGTGGAGGCCTTTGGGTCATGCCGTCTGTGTGTGGTTGAGATCGAAGGACGGCGGGGGACGCCTGCATCGTGCACCACGCCTGTGGCACCCGGCATGATCGTGCGAACCCAGTCCGCCAAGGTCAAGAAGATCCGCAAGGGCGTGATGGAGTTGTATATCTCGGATCACCCGCTGGATTGCCTGACTTGCGCGGCCAATGGCGATTGCGAGTTGCAGGACATGGCCGGTGTCGTGGGCCTGCGCGACGTGCGTTATACGCCCGGGCAGAACCATTTTGAACAACGCGCGGCCACTGGCGCCAACCCGCAATACATTCCCAAGGACGACAGCAACCCCTACTTTTCATACGATCCGGCGAAATGTATCGTCTGTTCCCGCTGCGTGCGGGCCTGCGAGGAGGTGCAGGGCACCTTCGCGTTGACGATCGAGGGACGTGGCTTTGACAGCCGTGTCTCCGCCGGGGGGCCAAAGGACGATTTCCTGACGTCTGATTGCGTGTCATGCGGCGCCTGCGTGGCGGCTTGCCCGACGGCGACGTTGCAGGAAAAATCGGTCATCGAACTGGGCACGCCCGAGCGGTCCGTGATCACCACCTGCGCCTATTGCGGTGTGGGGTGTTCGTTCAAGGCCGAGCTGAATGGCGACGAGTTGGTGCGGATGACGCCCTACAAGCACGGCAAGGCAAATCGCGGCCATTCCTGCGTCAAGGGGCGCTTTGCCTATGGCTATGCCAGCCATTCCGACCGGATCTTGAACCCGTTGATCCGCGACAAGATCACCGACCCATGGCAAGAAGTGTCGTGGGAGGAGGCGATGCGGTTCGCCGCCGACCGCCTGCGCGGACTGCAGGACACCTATGGCAAGAAATCCATCGGGGTCATTACCTCAAGCCGTTGCACCAACGAAGAAACCTATCTGGTCCAGAAACTGACCCGGTCGGTGTTTGGCAACAACAACACCGACACCTGCGCCCGCGTCTGCCATTCGCCGACCGGTTACGGGCTGGGCCAGACGTTCGGGACTAGTGCCGGCACACAGGATTTCGACAGTGTCGAACATTCCGATGTGGTTCTGGTCATCGGGGCCAACCCGACCGACGGCCACCCGGTCTTTGCCAGCCGTCTGAAAAAGCGCCTGCGTGCGGGCGCCAAGCTGATCGTAGTTGATCCGCGTCGGATCGATCTGGTGAAATCGGCGCATGTTGCGGCCGCGCATCACCTGCCGCTTCGTCCGGGAACCAACGTGGCGGTGGTGTCGGCCATGGCGCATGTGATCGTGACCGAAGGCCTGATGGATGAGGCATTCATCCGGGAGCGTTGCGATTGGGACGAGTTCACCGAGTATGCCGCGTTCATCAGTGACCCGCGTCATTCGCCCGAGGCCACCGCGCTGCTGACGGGCGTTCCTGCGGAAGACCTGCGCGCCGCTGCGCGCCTGTTCGCCACCGGCGGCAACGGGGCGATCTACTATGGCCTTGGCGTCACCGAACATTCGCAAGGCTCGACCACTGTCATGGGCATCGCCAACCTTGCCATGTTGACCGGTAATATCGGCCGCAAAGGTGTGGGTGTGAACCCCCTGCGCGGTCAGAACAACGTGCAGGGATCTTGCGACATGGGCAGTTTCCCGCACGAGTTGCCGGGGTATCGCCATGTGAAGAACGCCGATGTGCGCGCGATCTTTGAAACCCTGTGGGGCACCGAGATTGACCCCGAACCCGGCCTGCGCATTCCCAACATGCTGGATGCCGCCGTGGCGGGCACGTTCAAGGGGCTTTACTGTCAGGGCGAGGATATACTGCAATCCGATCCTGACACGCACCATGTGCAGGCAGGGCTGGCTGCGATGGAGTGTGTCATCGTGCATGACCTGTTCCTGAACGAAACCGCCAATTACGCCCATGTTTTCCTGCCCGGATCGACATTTCTGGAGAAGGACGGCACCTTCACCAATGCCGAACGTCGCATCAACCGTGTGCGCAAGGTGATGGCACCTCGCAATGGGTATGCCGATTGGGAGGTCACGCAACTGCTGGCCAATGCCATGGGCGCGGGCTGGCACTATACTCACCCCGCGCAGATCATGGATGAGATCGCGGCCACCACGCCCAGCTTTGCCAACGTCAGTTATGATCTTCTGGAAGAACGCGGGTCGGTGCAATGGCCCTGCAACGACGCGTCGCCAGATGGTACGCCGCTGATGCATGTTGACGGGTTCGTGCGCGGCAAGGGCCGGTTCATCGTAACCGAATACATCGCCACCGATGAACGCACCGGTCCGCGGTTTCCGCTGCTGCTGACCACGGGCCGTATCCTGAGCCAATATAATGTCGGCGCACAGACGCGCCGCACCGCCAATGTGGTCTGGCACGACGAAGACGTGCTTGAAATCCACCCCAACGACGCGGAACTGCGCGGCATCGAGGATGGGGCATGGGTCAAGCTGGCAAGTCGTGCCGGCGATACCAGCCTGCGCGCCAAGATCACCGATCGCGTCAGCCCCGGCGTGGTCTACACCACATTCCACCACCCCGACACGCAGGCCAACGTGATCACCACCGATTTTTCGGATTGGGCCACGAACTGCCCGGAATACAAGGTGACGGCGGTGCAGGTCGGCCTGTCCAATGGCCCAACCGCGTGGCAACGGGAATACGCCGCGCAAGCCACGCAATCGCGCCGCATCGTTCCGGCGGCAGAATGACCGGGCCGACCCACAGCGCGCCGGGCCTGTCCATTCGGCCGGATGGGGTTCGCCAGATCACGCGCACCCTGCCCGAAGAGGTGCCGGTGGCCATCACCTGCAATGGGTCGACGCAGGCAGTGATGATGGCATCGCCGGTTGATCTGGCGGATTTCGCGCGTGGCTTTGCATGGACCGAGGGGTATGTGACCGATCTTGCGCAGATCGAGAGCCTCGAGATCCTTGCCCAAGGCGCGGGGATCGAGGCGCGCCTGTGGTTAAGCGATGATCGTGCTGAGGCGATCGCCGCCCGTCGCCGCGCGATGATGGGGCCGGTCGGTTGCGGCCTTTGCGGGATCGACAGCCTTGATCAGGCCCTGCGCCCGTTGCCCCAGGTCGTTGGCAGTGCGCGGATTTCCGGTGCCGAAGCTGCTGCCGCGGCGGACGCCCTTCGCGCCCATCAACCGCTGCATGACCAGACGCACGCGATGCATGCCGCGGGCTTCTTGATCCCCGGGCAGGGGATCGTTCTGGCCCGCGAAGATGTGGGCCGCCACAACGCATTGGACAAACTCGTCGGAGCGCTGCTGTCGGATGGCATCGACCCCGCGACCGGGGCGGTCGTGCTGACCTCTCGTGTGTCAGTCGAGATGGTGCAAAAGACGGTCATCGCGGGGGCTGCTATCCTGATCGCCGTCTCTGCGCCGACGGCCCACGCGCTCCGCCTTGCCGAGGCGGCGCACCTGACCCTTGCGGCCTTTGCGCGAGGTCAATCGGTGGAGGTGTATGCGCACCCGAACCGCATCATCACCGGAGTTGCCGATGTCGCCTGAAAAATTGATCCGTATGGCGAACCAGATTGCCCAGTTCTTCCATACACAACCCGGCACCGATCAGGCCGATCGCGTCGCCGCGCACTTGCGCGACTTCTGGGACCCCTCGATGCGCGCCGCCCTCAAGGCATATGCCGCGGACGGTGGGCAGGGTCTGGACCAACTGGTGTTCGAGGCCCTACCGCAACTCTGATCCGGCGCACGTCGGACGCAATCGTTGCGTGGCGAACCATGCGGCCCACTTGCGAAAGCCGGATAATCTCGGCTAGACCTATGGCAGTGGTCTCAATATTCGACCTTTGGTTTCACTATTTGGAACAAGCATCATGTCCGACACCCGCGCCAATCGCCGTTACCGCAGTCAGGAATGGTTCGATAACCCCAACAATCCCGGGATGACCGCGCTCTATCTCGAACGCTACCAGAACCAGACCTTTACACGCGCGGAACTGCAATCGGGGCGGCCGGTCATCGGCATCGCCAACACCGGGTCGGATCTGGCGCCATGCAACAAGATCCACGTTTTCCTGATGGACCGGATCAAGGCGGGCATCCGCGATGGTGGCGGTATTCCGATGGAATTTCCCGTCCATCCCATTCAGGAAACCGGCAAGCGCCCGACTGCGGCGCTGGATCGGAACCTTGCCTACCTCAGCCTCGTGGAGGTGCTGCACGGCTATCCCATTGATGGTGTCGTGCTGACCACCGGTTGCGACAAGACAACGCCCGCGCAACTGATGGGCGCGGCCACCGTGGACCTGCCGGCCATTGCACTGAACGGCGGGCCGATGCTGGATGGCTGGTGGCAGGGCAAGCGTGCCGGATCGGGCACGATCATCTGGGAAAGCCGCCGACTGCTGGCCGAAGGCAAGATCGACTACGATGAATTCATGGACCGCGCCTGCGCTTCGGCTCCGTCGCTGGGTCATTGCAACACGATGGGCACGGCCAGCACGATGAATGCGATGGCCGAAGCATTGGGCATGATGCTACCGGGGTCGTCCGCCATTCCCGCGCCCTTCCGTGAGCGGATGGAGATGGCGTACATGACCGGCAAGCGCGCCGTCGCAATGGTGGAGGAGGATTTGAAGCCCTCCGATATCCTCACGCGGGCGGCGTTCGAAAATGCAATCAAGGTCAATACGGCGATTGGCGGCTCCACGAACGCCCCGCCGCATCTACAGGCCATCGCGCGGCATGCTGGCGTGGAACTGGACGTGACCGACTGGCAAACGGTCGGGCACAAGCTGCCGCTGCTGGTGAACATGCAGCCAGCCGGCGAATATCTGGGCGAAGGCTTCTATCGGGCTGGCGGCGTGCCTGCGGTGATGGGTGAATTGCTGGCCGCAGGCCACCTTCATGCCGACGTGATGACCGCCAGCGGCATGCCGCTGTCACAGGCGCTTGGTGGCGCACGCAGCGTGGATCACGCGGTGATCCGCCCGTTTGGTGACCCGCTGCGCGAAGATGCGGGTTTCGTCGTCCTGTCGGGCAATATGTTTGATAGCGCGTTGATGAAAACCTCGGTCATTTCTCCTGATTTCCGGGCGCGTTTCCTAAACGATAACGTATTCGAGGGCCGCGCCGTCGTGTTCGAAGGCCCTGAGGATTACCACGACCGGATCAACGATGCCGACCTGAAGATCGACGAGCGCACGATCCTTTTCATCCGCAACGTCGGCTGCGTGGGCTATCCCGGTTCGGCCGAGGTGGTGAACATGCAGCCGCCTGATGTGTTGATCCGCGCGGGCATCCGGCACCTGCCGACGGTGGGTGACGGGCGGCAATCGGGCACATCCGAAAGCCCGTCGATCCTGAATGCCTCTCCCGAGGCGGCGGTCGGCGGTGGATTGGCGATTTTGCGAACCGGCGACCCGGTGCGTCTGGACCTCAACGCGGGCACGCTTGACGCCATGGTCGACGCCGACGAATGGCAGGCCCGCCGCGACGCATGGACACCGCCGGATCTGCATCACCAGACGCCGTGGCAAGAGCTGTATCGCAAGACCGTCGGACAACTGGCCGATGGCGGGTGTCTGGAACTGGCGACGGCCTATCAGCGGATCGCCAAGGATTTGCCGCGCGACAATCACTGAACCGCAGTCACGGGGCGCGCGCGGCTTGGCCACGCCGGCCACCCGTGCCATTTGTCGCGCATTCGATCAGGCAGACTCAAACGCAAAAAGGGCGCGCCGCGCGGCACGCCCTTCTGTTTGAGGTATCGCAGGCCGGGTTAAACCAGCGCGATGTTGACCGCGCTCTCGCGTCCGTCACGGCCTTTTTCAAGGTCGAAAGTCACTTTCTGATTGTCGGCGAGGCCGGTCAGACCCGAGCGTTCCACGCCCGAGATGTGAACAAAAATGTCGCGCCCGCCATCATCGGGTGCGATGAAGCCGTAGCCTTTGGTGGTGTTGAACCATTTCACGGTGCCAGTGGCCATATCCGCATCTCCTTATCTTAACACTGCCCGCGACATGCGGCAGTTCGGCGTCGCTGCACGATCGAATGCACTGTTGCCGGGGCCGGTAGACAGGAGATCGATAGAGGTAACGTAGCCTTGGAAATATCCCATGAATCGACCGCAAAGTAAAGTAATATTGGGGGCCATTGGCCTGTGGGCAATCAGTTGCCAACAGAGTTTGCGCCGTTAAGAATAAGAGCAACGGGACGCTGGCAGGCGCAAGAACGCAGCACGGGTCCGGTCTGCTGCAATCGTATCCCACCCACCAGATCAACCCGCGCGATACCCAAACCGGAGCTGCACATGCCCATGTCCCCGTCGCTGTCCGAGACGCCCGTGATCCACGATGGCGCGCAGGTCACGAATTCCACGCTTGGCCGCTATACCGAGGTGGCGACCGGCACCATTTTGCTGAACTCTGCCCTTGGCGATTATTCCTACACCACCCGGTTTTGCGACATCGCCAACACGACCATCGGAAAATTCGCCAACATAGCCGCCTTTTCACGCATTGGCCCAACGGATCACCCGCTTCATACCGCCAGCTTGCATCATTTCCTTTACCGGTCGAACGACTACTGGCCCGACACCGATCAAGACGAGGGGTTCTTTGCCGAACGCGCGGCCCGCCGCACCACCATCGGCCACGACACATGGATCGGTCATGGCGCTATCATCAAGCCAGAGGTCACCGTCGGGCACGGCGCGGTCATTGCGGCAGGCGCGGTCGTGACGAAGGATGTCGCGCCCTACATGATCGTGGGTGGCGTAACCGCCGAACCGATCCGCCCGCGCCAGCCTGCAAAAGTGGCCGATCGTCTGATCGCACTGGCTTGGTGGGACTGGTCGCATGACGCGCTGCGCATGGCTCTGCCTGATTTCCGCGCGCTGCCAGCAGAGGCGTTTCTGGAGAAATACGAGGCTTGACGCCGGCCGTTGAAGCCGCACCTATTGGCCTGAATTTAGGGGCCTGACCATGCGGATCATTCTAATCGTGTTTGCGCTAGTGTTGGCCGGTTTTGTTGGCGTTGCCGTCTACATGCGGCTGGTGTCGATGCCTGCTGCGGTCTGGCATGTCGATCCTGAAACCGCCACGGCCCCGGCCGCGCAGAATTTCGTGCTGATCAACGGGGACGAGGCGCCAGTTGTCAATCTGGCACCCGCCGATGCCGCCGCGCGCTTGCATGACGTGGCCCGTGCCGATGGCGCCACGCTGATTGCGGGAACGTTGGCCGACGGGTTTGCCACCTATGTCGTGCGGTCGCGCCTGATGGGTTACCCCGATGCAATCTCGATCCGCCTGCATGACGAAGATGGTCAGACGCGGATCAGCATCTTTTCCCGCGCGCGGTTCGGACAATCCGATCTGGGCGTCAATCAGGCGCGCGTCGACCGTTGGCTGGATGCCCTGACCCCTTGACCGCAACGACGGCGCGGGCCACACCGCGCAAATGCTTCCCACGGATCGCCTTCGCCAGATTACCGAACGTTTCGAGTATCTCGAAGCGCAGCTGAACAGCGCGCCCGATCCCGACAAGATTGCCGGCATCTCCCGCGAGTATGCCGAGCTCAAGCCGGTCGTGGTCCAGATCGCGGCCTATGATCAGTTGCAGGCCGATATCGCCGAGGCCGAAGCGATGCTGGCCGACCCCGAGATGCGCGAGTTGGCGGAAGACGAGTTGCCCCGCCTGCGGGCCGCCGTTCCAGCCGCCGAACAGGCGCTGCGCATCGCGCTGTTGCCCAAGGATGCCGCAGACGCCCGCCCCGCGATGATCGAAATCCGCCCCGGCACCGGCGGGGACGAGGCCGCCCTGTTTGCGGCGGATTTGTTGCGCATGTACCAGCGCTATTGCGAAAATCGCGGCTGGCGGATGGAGATCATCGATCATCAATCGACCGAGCTTGGAGGCCTGAAGGAGCTGACGGCCCGGATCGAGGGAGAGAACGTCTTTGCCCGGCTGAAATACGAATCTGGGGTTCACCGGGTGCAGCGGGTGCCCGAAACGGAATCGGGTGGTCGCATCCATACCTCGGCCGCCACCGTGGCCGTGTTGCCCGAAGCGGAAGAGGTCGACATCGCGATCCCCGCCACCGATCTGCGCATCGACACCATGCGCGCCAGCGGGGCAGGGGGGCAGCACGTGAACACGACCGATTCCGCAGTGCGCATTACCCACCTCCCCACCGGCCTGATGGTCACCTCGTCCGAGAAGTCGCAGCATCGTAACCGTGAGATCGCGATGCAGGTCTTGCGGGCGCGGCTTTATGACATGGAGCGCCAGAAGGTCGCCGATGAACGCGCCGCCGATCGCAAGAGCCAGATTGGCAGTGGCGACCGCTCGGAGCGCATCCGCACCTACAATTTTCCCCAAGGCCGCCTGACTGATCATCGGATCAATCTGACGCTCTACAAGCTTGATGCCGTGATGCACGGCGATCTGGACGATATCATCGACGCATTGGTCGAGGATGATCAGGCCAGCATGCTGGCGGAGATGGAAGGTTGAGCATCGAGACGCTGCGTGACAGCTATGCCACCACACGCGCGATGCTGTCCGAATTCATGCTCCCCAACGACGCCGAGCGCGAGGCCCGGTTGCTTTTGTGCCATGCCCTTGGCTGGAGCGCGGCATCACTGCTGACGCGCCTGTCCGAGCCTTGGCCCGCAGGTGACGCCCCGGGACGGTTCATCGCGGCACTGACCGCGCGCATGGACCGCCAGCCACTGGCCCAGATTGTCGGAGAGTGGCCGTTTTACGGCCGTGACTTCCGCGTGACGTCCGACACGCTGACCCCGCGCCCGGATACAGAAACCCTTATCGAACATGCCCTTGCAGGCTCGTTCACGCGCCTGCTGGACCTTGGGACAGGCACGGGCGCGATTGCCGTCACCTTGCTGGCCGAAAGGCCGTCGGCAACTGGCGTGGCCACCGACATCTCGATGACTGCGCTTGAAATTGCCCGCGAAAACGCCGCCCTTCACGGGGTCGCCGACCGGCTCACCCTGACGCACGCTGCGTGGTTCGAAGGTCTCGCTGGCAGATATGACCTGATCGTATCGAACCCGCCCTACGTGACCGAGGCCGCTTATGCGACCCTTGCCCCCGAAGTCACCCGGTGGGAGCCGCGTCTGGCGCTGACCCCCGGCGGCGACGGCCTTGATGCCTACCGCGCCATCGTCAACACCGCGCCCGCGTATCTCGATACAGGCGGCAGGCTGCTGGTCGAGATCGGCCATGATCAGGGGCAGGCCGTGGCCGCACTGTTTGCCGCCGCAGGCCTTGCGGATATTGCCGTGCATCCCGATATCAATGGAGCAGACCGCGTGGTGGCCGGGCGCGGCCAATAGGTCACGCAGCCGCCCAAATATGCCGAAATGGTGCGAAAATTTGCCACCACGTTACGTTTGGGCCTTGTTTTGCGTCAAATAGCGTGGTTATTCAAATGGTGCGGGGCGTGGAATGATCGTCTCATTCCCCCGCCGATTTGCCATGAAAACCCGGGCTCACAAATATTGCAGGGCTTGGTGCAACATCAGACAGGGGCCACAGCCCCCCGTGCCTGGACCGGACCAGGACAACTGGAACGATAATACATATGAGATCATCTAAAAACCGTTCGCGGTCCAAGTCGAACCGCAGCAGCAGTGGCAGCCGGTCGGTTGGTAACATCATCAACCGGGTGTTCGATAGCTCGGGCCCCGAGAGCAAGGTCCGTGGCACTCCGCAACAGATTATTGACAAATACACGCAGTTGACGCGCGATGCGCAACTGTCCAACGATCGCGTGGCCGCCGAGAACTTCCAACAACACGCGGAACATTATCTGCGCATGCTGGGCGAGGCGCAGCGTGAAATGGACGCGCGCCGCGATCAACAAATCCAGAGCGAGGGTGGCCAGCAGGGTCAGCCGGGTCAACAAGGCCAACACCAGGGCGAGCGGAGCTACAGCGACGGTGGTCAGCAAAACAATGGCCAGCAGGGCTATGGGCAACAAGACCGGTCCGACGCCAACCAGCAAGACCGCAGTCAGCAGGACCGTAACCAGCAGGACCGTAACCAGCAGGACCGCAGTCAGCAGGGCGGCAGTCAGCAGGGCGGCAGCCAGCAAGACCGCAATCAGCAGGACCGGCCCCAGCAGCAGGGCGGCGACCAGCAAGATCGCGGTCAGCAAAAGCGCCCCGCGCGAAAGCCCCGGCAGGATCGGCCAGCCCCATCAGTTGGTGACGCGCAAACCGCAGGTCCATCCGCATCCACCAACGAGTTTGATGCGGTGATCGAACCAGTCGCCGAGGGCGACAGCACGCTTGTCGAAACGCCTGAAGCTGCACCAAAGCGTGCCCGCCGTCCGCGCAAACCGCGTGTTCAGACCGATGACGCCCCCTCGACCGAGACTGCTGGCGGGTCTGACGCGCCGCCGCAAGAAGCGGCCGAGTAAGCACCGCACCTCAGGACGGATCAAGCGATGATCTAATGGTCATGCGCCCCTGCTTGAAACGACAAAGCCGCGCCGGATTGGCGCGGCTTTGTCGTTTCATACCACACTGGCATTGATCGATGTGGCAAGCACCGCCCCCGTGCCCTTGGCCCGAGGGATCTCTGCCGCCATCGTTTTCAAGGGCGCCGAACGCACGGCGTCAGGTCAGTGGGCCACTTCGCGGGCAAGGGCACAGAAGCCTTCGATTGGCACCTGCTCGGCGCGGTCCGTCGGTTCAAGGCCTGCGGCCAGGATCCGCTCCTCGATATCTGCCCCTAACCCTTTCAACGCCGACCGCAGCATCTTGCGCCGCTGGTTGAAGGCCATGGCCACGACGCGGCTCAATACGGCCGGATCTGCGGGGTATTTCGGCTCTGCCAGTGCCGTCAGGTGAACGACCGCCGAACTGACTTTTGGGGGCGGCGTGAATGCGCCGGGCGGCAGGTGCATCACGATCCTTGCGTCGCACCGCCATTGCGCCAGAACCGCCAGCCGTCCATAGGCCTTGCCGCCGGGCTTGGCCACGATGCGCTCTGCCACCTCTTTCTGGAACATCAACGTCAGGCTGTCCCATTGTGGTGGCCACACATCGGGGGTCAGCCACCGCACCAACAACTCGGTGCCCACGTTATATGGAAGGTTGGCAACCACCTTGATCGGTGGCGTCAGCAACGCGCGCCAATCCACCTCCAATGCATCGCCGTTCACCACGTTCAGTCGTCCGGGGTAGGCGGCGCTGATCTCGGCCAGCGCTGGCAGGCAGCGGGCATCCTTCTCGACCGCAACCACCCGGCGTGCGCCCTCGGCCAACAGCCCGCGCGTCAACCCGCCCGGGCCCGGTCCTACCTCCAGTACATCGGATCCGGTCACATCCCCTGCCGCACGCGCGATCTTCGCGGTCAGGTTCAGGTCCAGCAGAAAATTTTGTCCCATCGATTTCTTTGCGCTCAGCCCATGGGTGGCGATCACGTCACGCAGGGGCGGCAGCCCGTCAATTGCGGCCATCGACGGCTCCTGATTTCATCTTGGCCGGAAAACTCCGGGGGGCGGCCGAAGGCCGGGGGGCTGGCCCCCGACGACCGCTGATCGGATCACGCACCGGCGATACTCCGCGCGCGCGCCATCCGTTCCGCCATCTCCAGCGCCGCAATCAGGCTTGTGGCGTCGGCAATACCGCGTCCGGCAATGTCGAAGGCGGTCCCGTGGTCAGGCGAGGTGCGGATGAATGGCAGCCCCAGCGTGACGTTCACACCGCCCGCGAAATCCAGCGTCTTGATCGGGATCAGCGCCTGATCATGATACATCGCAACCGCTGCGTCATAATGTTGGCGCGCGCCCGCATGAAACATCGTGTCGGCCGAATGCGGCCCGGTCACCGCCATCCCCTCGGCGCGCAATCCCTCCAGCACCGGGATGATCAAGTCGATCTCTTCGTGCCCCATCGCGCCGCCTTCGCCGGCATGGGGATTAAGTCCAGCCACGGCGATGCGCGGGCTCTCGATGCCGAAATCAAGGCGCAGGGCCTGATCCGTGATCCGGATCGTGTCGCGGATCAGACGCGCATTCAAAAGGCCGGGAACCTCGGACAACGGCACGTGGATCGTGGTCGGGACAACGCGCAATGCCGCGCAGGCCAACATCATCACAACCCGGTCCACGCCTGCCAGCGCCGCAAGGTATTCGGTATGCCCCGGATAGGGAAACCCGGCCCCGTCCTTCAATGCCTTCTTGTGAATGGGCGCGGTGCACAGCGCGCTGGCCTGTCCGCGCATGACCAGATCGACACCACGGGCGATTGCGTCGATCACGCCTTGGGCGTTTTCGGGCGCAGGCTGTCCCGGCCGTGCCGGTGCCGCAAAGTCCTGCGCCAGAACCGGCAGCCCGCGTACGGACGCCGTCATGGCGTCTGCGGGGGCCGCAATCTCGATCACGCGGGCGCCGTGGCCTGCAAGATGTCTGGGGTCGCCGATCACGAAGAACGGCAGCCGAGCGCCAAGGTGCAACCACGCCTTGGCTGCAATCTCCGGGCCAATGCCAGCGGGTTCCCCGACGCTCATCGCTATGGGGGCCGTCATCATTCCCCTTCGATGATGGCAGCAGCGCGCAATTCCGCCAGATAGCCATTTGCCAGATTTGCCAGCCGTTGCTGGAACAGGCGTTGGCGCACCGCATCGCGACCGCCCTCGGGGTCGGCCACCGTGCGATCGCACAACATCAACCAAACCAGCGCGGCGCCATCGGGCTGAATAAGCCCTGTGGAAACCTCGTTCGCGTCCAGCCGCGCCAATTCCAGCGCCACATCGCCCGGTATCTGCGCGGGCGGCAGGCTGATGCGGGTATGGGTGCCGGGGCGCTCGGCATAAAGATCATCGCACTGATCGACTGAGGCGCTCAACGCCTGTGCGGCGGCAAGGGTTTCGGCCGTCCGCCCACCTGCGAAGGCGACGGTGGCATAATCGATCTCGGTGACCGTGGGGCTTTGCAGCCCCGCATCGCTCAGGC
The DNA here is from genome assembly GCA_017854585.1 of Paracoccaceae bacterium. Taxonomy (GTDB): domain Bacteria; phylum Pseudomonadota; class Alphaproteobacteria; order Rhodobacterales; family Rhodobacteraceae; genus JAFMHK01. The sequence goes on along the minus strand of JAFMHK010000024.1, from coordinate 30,033 downwards.
CGCGCATCTGGAAGATTGCAACCGCCGGTCCCAGCGGGATCGGGCCGCTTACGTCACCGGGCTGCAATTCGATCAGCACTTCAAGCAACTGCGGCGGGACGGCCGACAGCGGACGAGCGGCGACGACGCCACCACTTTCCCGCGTTTGCGCCGCCGAGAACCGCCGCGCGGCATCCGAGAAATCACTGAAAGAGCCGTTCAACTGTCGGCCCAGATTGCCCAGTTCCTCGGCCAGGGTATCCTGGTTCTCCGGGGTCAGCGGCACCACGATCTCCGCCAACGAGATGCGCGCCCCTTCCAGCGATGTGCCCATCAACATCGCGCGGTCAATATCGTCCTCGCTGATGCGGACGGTTTGTGCGAACCGCGACTGGATGACGTTGCGCCAAGTGATCCCGACGGCGATGAAGTCGCGGAAGGTTTCCACCGAAATGCCTTCCTCGGTCAGGGCGGTGATCAGTTCTTCTGCGCTCAGGTTCGCACGGGCCGCAAATTCCGTCATGCCCGCTTCGATCTGCTCTGCTCCGGCACTCAGGCCCAGACGCCGGGCCTCGCCTTGCTGCAGACGCTCGTTGACCAATGCGTCACGCGCAAGCTGCGTCAGGTCGCCGGGCGCGTTCAGAACCTCAAGGAACCGAACACGCTGATCGATCTCGTAGTTGGTCACGACGCTATCGTTGATTGTGATGGCGGCGGAAAACGGGCTTTGCGCCGCGACGGGCATTGCGCCGGTCAGCCCTACGGCCACGACGGCCGCGGCGATCAGGGCCGCCATGCGTGGGCGGCGGGAAAGAAACTGCTGGTTTTTGTGTGTCATGGCCTCGTCTTTCGCTCTTCCCGGTCGTGTCATCTGCGGTCCCTGCATGAGACCGTCATCATTGGCAACTTCTATCGTAGCTGCGCCCGTTGCGCGTCGCGCCGAACCCATTCAACGAAACCGTCAATCCAACGGTCGTCGCCGGATTCAGTGTTGTGGTGGAGGTATAGCGGCGCGCAACAGAAAACTCCACATCAACGCACTCGGTCGCGTAATTCAACGCAAGCCCGGCCCGGGTGGGGTTGTTCGCGACGAAATCATATCGCCAATCCACGGATGCGCCCCACGCGTTTGCAAAATCATAACCCGCGTCAAAGGCCCATTCGGCCATGTCTTCGGGCCTGCCTTCGGCGGGGTCGGCCTCCAGCCAGGTGAAACTCGTTGTCAGATCGTGCGCGTCACCAATCCAGTTCAACGCCAGTTCGTTGGCGCTGAAGGAAAAATCATCGTCGTAAAGGGCGCGGTTGATCAGCGTCAGATCATCCCCGATACCAAGATGTGTGGACAACAGCCAATCCGATTGCGTCCCGTCCAGCCCTGAACCGGGGGTGAACTGACCATAGTCGGCATCGCGAAACACGCGTCCCACTGTCACGCCAAGTGACCAGCCCAGCGGGTCAACCCGCGTATAGCCTAGCGCCAGCGCCATGCGCTGACCAACCTCACGCTCGTCGTTGCCGGGGAACCGGTTCAGCGCGAACAGGTTGGCCTCGTCGAATTCGACAACGGCGCTGTCCTCGTTGGGAACGTTGGCGCCGTTGTCATCCGACCATGCCAGTTGCACGACCGGTTCCAGAAGATGCCTTACCCCCCGGTCCGAAGTGTTCAGCAACGGCCACCGCAATTCCACGCCGGCAAATGGTGCAAGCCGCGTTTCTGTCTGGTTGAACCCGCTGTCTTGCTGGGTGTTGTAGATATCAGCGTACAGCTCGCCCTCCAGCGCCAGCAAGACGCCACCGGGCAGGATGAAGTCGCGCCGCCAGTCGCCACTGGCGGACAGGCGCGTCACGTCACGCCCATCCGGGCCATCCACATCCGATTCCCGCAGGTATCCCGACCCCGCCAACGAGAACGACGCAATGCCGCCAATGCCATCGGGGGCAAACCGGCGCGTCAGTTCGGCGTTCACAACCGTGTTGGGCAGGGTCTCATTGTCATCGCCGTCGCGCAGACTGGCAAACTGGGTGATGCCCGCCTCGATATATTCATCGCGCCGGGCCCGGCTGATGGTCAGATTGCTTTCAAGTATGTCCCTGTCCTCAAAGCCATAGGCCACAAGGTAGGCGGGGTCGGTCACACCCTCCAGCGCGAAGTCCAGCACGTAATCACGCTGCAAGTTGAATTGCCCATCGGCAAATACAAAGCCGCGCTGGTCGTCATCCGTCAGCGCATCGAAACTCAGCGCGCTGTTCACCGTGATTGCGCCATTTCGGAACGCTTGCCGATACCGCAACTCGACCGTCCGGCTGTCGCCGGTTGTAAGCCATGGGGTGATCGTCACGTCCGCATGATCGCCCAGCATGATGAAATACGGCAGGTGCAGCGACGTCCCCAACTCGTCATCTGATGTGATTCTGGGGCTCAAGAAGCCGTTGGCGCGTTCCAGCGTCGGATCGGGCAGACGCAGGCGCGGCAGATATGCGACCGGCACCCCCACGACCCGGAACTGGGCGTTTTCAAAGTAGAGCTGGCGTTCCTGCTGGTCATGGACCACGCGGCGGGCGCGGATTTCCCACAGCGGTATGGGGTTGTCGGCGCAAACCTCGCACGATGACGCGACGGTCTGGTAAAGCTGCGTATAACGGCCATCGGTCCGAACGATCTCGGTCGCGGCGATCTGCAACTGACGGTCCAGAACCAACCGTGCCGACCGCAGCACACCGTCCTGCAGGTCCGCCGACAGGTCCGCGAAATCCGCCAGCAGGATGGTCCGCCCGTTGGCCTCGGTCAGGATCAGGGGGCCTTGGACCTGCACGGTATCGGTTTGCCCGTCATAAATGACCGCGTCGGCACGCAACCGCGTGCCCTCAAAGAAGATCTCGACACCGCCGCGCGCGGTCACGACCTGCGTTGCGCGGGTAAAATCGATCTGGTCGGCAATCAGGGTGGCGGGCGCGCCTTCCTGCCCCGCCAGCGGGCTGGCAAGGGTCAGGGCCATCAATCCGGCCGCCACGGGGGTCCGCCACCGCATCAGCCATCCTCCGTATGGAGCAGCAGGCCAAGCGCCAGAAAGATCGCGGCGGCGGGGGGCGTCCATGCAACGATCACCGCAGGCAGTTGCCCGGTTTCACCCAGCACCTGTGCGAAAGACCGCAAGAAAAATACGCCAAAACCAAGTAAGATCGCCGACAGGACCATCACGCCCGTTTTGCCAAACCGCGTGTGGCGCATGGTAAAGCCCGCGCCGATCAGCACCATGGCCGCCAGCATCAGGGGCGATGACAACTCCATCTGCAGCCAGACCCGGTGTTGCAGCGCCGCAAACCCCGCCCGGTTCAACTGCGCGATGAAGCGCGGAAGGTCATAGATCGGAACGGTTTCGGGGCGGCCGAAACTGTCGCGGATCTGCTCGGCCGTCAGGGTCGATGGCAGCAACAGCGTATCAAACATCTCGGCTGCGGCCTCGGGGTTGAGCGCGTCCGCCAGCGGCCAGCGCTTGGCGTCGGTCAGGGCCCAGTTCCCGGCCTCCAGCACGGCTTGGGCGGCATTGATGCGGCCCGTCAGTTCGCCCTCGGCATTGAATGTGAAGAACGTCGCATCAACCAGCTCCGTGCCGTCCGAATTGCTGGCGGCGGCGCGAATCACGGTCTGGCGCGTTTCGCTGCCCTGACGCAGCCACAGCCCCTCGGAGCTGATCGAGACGGTTCGTTCCTCGCCACCCAGATAGCGCGCGATCGATTGCTGATATTGCCGTTCGGTCGCCGCCACCAACGGGTTGATCACCGCAACCCCGACCACGCCGATCAGGACCGCCATCAGCACGGGCGAGATCGCGCTGCGCAGTGCCGACCGCCCCGCCGCGCGGATCACAACCAGTTCCGACGTGCGCGCCAACCCCAGAAACAGCAACAGCGTCGCCAACATCACGAACAGCGGCAACATCTCGTAAAGTGAGCCCGGCAGGTTCAGCAAGGCCAACTCCAACACCGGTCCAAGCCCGCCCTCGCTGCCGATCGTGCGCAACTGTTCAGCCAGATCCACGGGCAGCAGGATGCTGATGAACACCGCCAGCACGATGCCAAAGGCACGCAGGAACCGTCGGGCCAGATACAGGTGCAACCTCATGCGGGGATCCCCCGCCCAACAAGGACGCGACGTGGCCTGTGACGTCGGCGCATGGCCATCCAGCACATCACCGCCGCCATCACCGCCGCCGCAAGTGGCTGCGCGTAGGCCACATATTGCAGGCTGACGTCGCGCACGGCGATGGTTTCGCTGACGTTCCATATCATCTGCAGCGGGATCACAAGGAACACCGCGCCCAGAATTTGCGGCCAGACCCCGAACCGCGAAAACGTTCCCAGCATCAGTGTCGCGGCGGCAATGATCGGTGGAAAGATCACGAAAAGGGCGCGCGCAAGGCGGTCATGCCCTTCGAACCGCATCCGTGCCAGGCTCAGCTCCAGACGTTCGGCGGTTTCCATGTCCGCGGTCAGCAAAGCAACCGTCGACAGTTCGGCAAGATCGCGACGGCGCAGGCTCGTATCGCCAATCAGCCCGCCAATATCATAGGTGAAATCGCTGAACTCAACGACGGCGAGCCTGTCACCGTCGGTCTGCAGCGTCTGTGCCATGCCGTCGAACATCACCAGCCGCGGCCCATCTTCGGACCGGACCAGCAGCGCGCGACCGGCGACATATGTCACCTCGGTGTCGCGATTTGATCGGTCCTGCAAGAAAACGTCGCGAAATTCCCCCAACTCGGTGATTTCACGGATATACACCGTCAGCCCGCTTGTGGGGTGAATGAACTGCCCCGCGCGTAGAAACCGCCCGGTCAGGTCTTCCTGCACCTCAAGGCTGCGTTCATTCAGTTGGCTCCGCGCCGCAGGCACCAGCGCATTGGCCAGAACTGCAATCAAGGCGCACAAGATCACGCCGAAGATCGCAACAGGGCGCAGCAGGCGCAGCGCCGACAGGCCCGCCGTCTGCAAAACGACCAGTTCGCTTTCGCTGATCATCCGATTGAAGATGTAGATTGTTGCCACGAACGACGCGACCGGCAACACCAGCAGCATTATCTGCGGCAAGGCCAGCGCCGTGAATTCCAGAAACACGACCACATTCTGTCCGTCGGCCAACAGCGAATCGAACAGGTCTACGGCCCGGTTTACCCAGTAGACCGACACCAGAACAAAGCTGAAAAAGCCAAACAGCACCAGCAGCTGAGACAGGATATACCGGTCATACCGCCCCAAATGCATAATCCCCCAAGATATGTGCCCATACGCAGCACAGGCTGCTGCATATGGTTGTAATCGAAGATATCCGCCGATGCGAGGGGCCATCTGGCCAAGTTGCCAAACGCTGCGTAAGTTGCGGCCCAACAGACACGCCGAAAGGATGCACATGACCACGCCTATCGCCATCGATTTCATCGAGACCGACCTTGACGCCATCGCCGGACATGCGGGCAAGCTTGCCATTTTCGTGACGCCTGACGGCAAGCTGGACCCGGCAGGTCGTAGGATCAACCGCCTGACCAAGGGTGCGGTGGAACGGTTGCTGGCGTCTGACAGGTGGGAAAAGGTCAAGCTGGGCACTGGGTTCGTCATGGGCTTTCCCGCCGGACTTGCCGCGAATGCCCTGTCGGTTGTTAAACTTACGCGCCGCCCGTCGGTTGCGGACGCCCGCAAGGCGGGTGCCGATCTGGCGCAGTTCAAGGACAAGGACGCGCTTTTGGTTCTGGGTGGCAACGTTGCCCATTTCGCGGAATTGGCCTTGGGTCTTGTGCTGCGGGCCTATGACTTCTCGGCGCACAAGACGGCAGAGGATACACCGCATGCGGGCGTCACCCTTATGCACACCGCCCCCGCCGCCAGTGCGGCCAAGGCCAAGCCCCTGATGGCGCTGGCAGAGGGGGTATTCTTCACCCGCGATCTGGTGAATGAACCGGCCAACATCCTGACAACACATGAATTTGCCGCCCGGCTTGTCGCAATGAGAGATCTTGGGCTTGATGTTGAGGTGCTGGAAGAAGACGCCTTGGAAAAGCTGGGTATGCGCACCCTGCTGGCCGTCGGCATGGGCAGCGAAACGCCATCCAAGGTGGTTGTGATGCGCTGGAACGGCGGCGGCAAGGAGGCCCCGCTGGCACTGGTCGGAAAGGGCGTTGTGTTCGATACCGGCGGCATCTCGATCAAGCCCGCGTCGGGCATGGAAGACATGACAATGGACATGGGCGGCGCGGGCGTTGTGGCGGGCGTGATGCGCGCGCTGGCCCTGCGCGGGGCCAAGGCCAATGTCGTGGGGCTGGTGGGCCTTGTGGAAAACATGCCGGACGGCCGCGCGCAACGCCCCGGCGATGTGGTGAAATCCATGAAGGGCGACACCGTCGAGGTGATTAACACCGATGCCGAGGGGCGCTTGGTTCTGTGTGACGTGATGTGGTACGCACAGGAGCGTTTTCAGCCATCGGGGATGATCGATCTTGCGACCCTGACAGGGGCCATCATCGTCGGGCTGGGCCACGAAAACGCGGGCGTCTTTTCAAACAACGATGCGTTCTGCGATGCGTTCCTCAAGTCAGCCAAGATTGAGGGCGAAGGCGCGTGGCGCATGCCCATGGGGCAGGCCTATGACGACAAGCTGAAATCGCGCGTGGCAGACATGAAGAACGTGGGTGGGCGCGACGCGGGGTCGATCACGGCGGCGCAGTTCCTCGGCCGGTTCGTGAAACCTGAGACCCCTTGGATTCATTTGGATATCGCGGGTGTCGCCTCGGTCAAATCCGATACGATGCTGGCCCCCAAAGGCGCGACTGGTTGGGGTGTCTTGGCGTTGGATCGCATGATCCGCGACGGCTATGAGGGGTAGGAATGGGCCAAGCCTATTTCTATCACCTGACCCGCAGCAGTCTGGACGCAACGCTGGCCACGCTTCTGTCCAAGTCGCGCCAAGCCGGGTGGCGTGTGGCGGTGCGCGGGCGGACAGAGGCGCTTTTGACGCGTCTCGACGAGGTGCTTTGGACCCACGCAAAAGACGCGTTCCTGCCGCACGGCATGTCCGGTGGGCCGCATGACGCCGCGCAACCCATCTTGCTGACCACCAGCCATGATCTTGCCAACGGCGCGACCTGCCTGATGAGCGTGGAGGGCGCGGATATCAGCGCCGAAGAGGTTGCCGCCATGGAAAGGGTCTGCATCCTGTTCGACGGTCAGGATCTGGGCGCGGTGCAGACGGCGCGGGAACAGTGGAAAGCGCTGACCGCTGCAGGGGCGGCGGCAACCTATTGGTCCGAGGAGTCCGGTCGCTGGCAGATGAAGGCCGAGGCCGGGGGGAAGGCCAGCGGGCAGGACACGGAAAAATAGGTTACAAAAAATCGGGATTCGGCGATTTTTTGTAACCTATCTCGGGATCGGTCCGTCGCGACCTATCGCTCCAGAACCATCTTGCCGTCGCTGATTTCCAGCCGCGAGAATCTGCTCAGATAGGACATCCCCAACAGGCTTTCGGTCATCTCGCCCCGGTTCACGGTCGCGCGGATATTCGTCTCGGTGATGCCCCCCAGACTGACGCTTTGCAGCGTCACGGGGGCGGTTTCCACCATGCCATTGGCCGTGAACGCGCGCCCCGAGAAGATCAGGCGCGACATGTCCACGCCTGCGCGCTCGGCATCGGCCTGGGTCAGAACGATCTCGCTGGCGCCGGTATCGACCACAAGGCGTGTCGGCACGCCGTTCAATTCCAACGTGAGGTAATAATGCCCGTCTTGGGCGCGCGGCAGCGTGACCGAGGCACCACTCTGCGCCACCGACTGACGTGGCATGACCGTGTTGCTGATATCGCCCCACATCCCGGCCACAACGATTGCGCCCAGAAAAATAAAGACCCAGATCGCGGCCTGCTGCGCCATCTTGCCCATCTGGCGGCGGTTCGACACCAACAAGTAACCGCCGATGACGACGCCAAGAATGATCAGATAGATCATGTTTCCGATGTCTGGTCCGTTCATGCCGCCGCCTCCTTTCAGCTAGCATATAGGTCTTGCGGCGTCAGATCACAGCCAGATCGCGCAATCCGTCGATCACAAACTGGACGGACAAGGCGGCCAACAGCATTCCCAACAAGCGCGTCACGACGTTGATCCCTGTCGGACCAAGCAACCGTTCCAGCGGCGCGGCGAGCAGGAAAAGTGCAAATACGACCAGCAAGACAAGCGCCATGACCCCGTGGATTGCCAGAATATACACCGCATCGGCCCCGCTTTGGCCGGTCAGCAGGATCATCGTGGCGATCGCGCCGGGCCCCGCGATCAGCGGAATAGCCAGCGGGAAAACCGACGGATCTTGGTGCGGCTCGGCATCGGCCTGTCCTTGCCGACGCTGTTTGCGGCGTTCAAACAGCATGTCGAGCGCGGTCAGGAACAGCAAGATGCCCCCGGCGATGCGAAATGCCGGCATGGAAATGCCAAGGAAGTTCAAGACGGCCTCTCCTGCCAGACCGAACAGGGTCAGCAGGATCAGGGCCACCAGACAGGCGCGAACGGCGATGCCAAGGCGCTGGCGCGGCGTCATGCCTTGGGTCAGGGCGGCGAACAAGGGCGCCAGACCGATCGGGTCGATGATGACAAACAGGGTCACGAAGGCAGGGATGAGCAGTAAGATATCCATGTGTCAGGCCGCAGCGCCCTGCGCGCGGTCCAGCTTGTCCTGCGCGGCGACCCACAAGGCCTCGGCCTTGTGCATGGCGTCCATCAACTCGGCGTATTTCTTGTTCCAAGTGGCCAGTTCGCCCTTGCGGGTATCTTCGTAAAGCGCGGGATCCGCCAGTTTCTTGGCCAGTTTCCCGCGCATCTCCTCGATCTTTTCGACGCGGGCTTCGGCGCGGCGCAGCTCGGCGCGCAGTTCCTTGATCTGATCGTTGGAATAGACCCTTGCCTTTGGCTTTTCCTTTTCAGGCTTGGCGGGCTTGTCATCGCCCTGCAGTAGCAGTTTGCGATAGGTGTTCAGATCGTCGGGGTAAGGTTCGACGGCACCGTCCTTGACCAGCCAAAGCCGGTCAGCGACGAGGCTGAGCAGGTGCATGTCGTGGCTGACAAGGATGACCGCGCCCGAATAGGCGGTCAACGCTTCGACCAAGGCCTCACGGCTTTCGATATCGAGGTGGTTGGTCGGTTCATCCAAGATCAGCAGATGGGGCGCATCGATGGTTGCCAGCAGGAGCGACAGACGTGCCTTTTGTCCACCCGACAGGCGCGCCACCTCGGTTTCGGCCTGATCGGCACCAAGGCCAAACCCAGCCAGACGCGCGCGCAATTTCGACTGCATTTCAGTCGGACGCTCACGCTGAATATGCTGCAGGGGCGTTTCGTCGATATGCAGTTCATCCACCTGATGCTGTGCGAAATAGCCGATCCGGAGCTTTGAGGAGGAGGTGTGGCGACCGTCGCCAACTTGAAGTTTACCCGCCAAAAGCTTGGAAAGCGTGGATTTTCCTTCACCATTGCGCCCCAACAGGGCGATCCGGTCATCTTGATCGATCCGCAGGTTCAACCGTTGCAGAACAGGCGGGCCGTCATAGCCCACAGTGGCCCGGTCCAATTGGATGATGGGGGGCGACAGTTCCTCAGGCGTGGGGAAGGTGAAGACGGTTCGCGCCGCGTCTTCGGGCATGCGGATGGTGTCCATCTTCTCCAGCATCTTCACGCGCGACTGGGCTTGCTTGGCCTTGGATGCCTTGGCCTTGAACCGATCCACGAAGGATTGCAGGTGGGCGCGTTGCAGTTCCTGCTTCTTGGCCTGTGCCGATAGCACGGCGCGTTGTTCGGCGCGAGCGCGGGCAAATTGGTCATAGCCGCCGGTGTAAAGCGTCAGTTTCTTGTCAGCCAGATGCAGGATGTGCCCCACGGCACGGTTCAACAATTCCCGATCGTGCGAGATGATCAAGACCGTATGCGGGTATCTGGCGAGATAGCTTTCCAGCCACAGCGCGCCCTCCAGATCGAGATAATTGGTCGGTTCGTCAAGCAGCAGCAGATCGGGCTGAGAGAAAAGCACGCCCGCCAGCGCCACGCGCATCCGCCAGCCGCCGGAAAAGGCGGAACAGGGCATCAGTTGTTCGGCGGCGGTAAACCCAAGCCCGCGCAAGATGGTGGCGGCGCGGGCCTCGGCCGACCACGCATCGATATCGGACAGACGGGCCTGCACCTCGGCGATGCGGGTGGGATCCTGACTTGTGTCGGCCAAAAGGGCCGCGCGCTCGGTATCCGCCTCAAGCACGGTATCAAGGAGAGACGTCTCGCTGCTGGGCACCTCTTGCGCGACGCCGCCGATGCGCGCACGGTCAGGCATGGTGATGGCGCCACCATCCAGCGTCAGTTCGCCCCGGATAAGACGAAACAGCGTGGTCTTGCCGGTCCCGTTGCGGCCAACGATGCCGACCTTGTGGCCTTGTGGAATGGTGACGGAAGCGCCCTCAATCAAGGGGCGACCGGCGACGGAATATGAGATGTCGGATATACGGAGCATGGGGCGCGGTGTGACGCCCCCGCGCGCCGCTGTCAATCGGCGGTTTCCAAGGGGGTTTGCCCGTGCTAATGCCCGCCCAAATCCTTAACCCTATGGAGCGGACACATGGCCCTGGAACGGACCTTTTCTATCATCAAGCCCGATGCAACCAAGCGCAACCTGACTGGCGCGATCATCGCCAAGTTCGAAGAAGCCGGCCTGCGCGTTGTTGCATCCAAGCGTATCCACATGACGCTGAGCCAAGCGCAGACCTTCTATGGCGTCCATTCAGAGCGTCCGTTCTTTGGCGAACTGTGTGAGTTCATGATTTCCGAACCGATCGTGGTGCAGGTTCTGGAAGGCGAAAACGCCATTGCAAAGAACCGCGAAGTCATGGGCGCGACAAACCCGGCAGACGCCGCAGCCGGCACGATCCGCAAGGAATTTGCCCTGTCGATCGGCGAAAACTCGGTGCACGGTTCCGATGGTCCCGATACCGCCAAGGAGGAAATCGCGTTCTTCTTCAGCGGGCTTGAACTGGTCGGCTGATCGCCTGATCTGACCACAAGACAAAGGCCGCGCCTGCATGGGCGCGGCTTTTTTGTGCCCGATGCTGAAGTGATGAAGGGCCGGGTATCGCGATCAGCGGCGCAGGCCCACGCCGATCCGGTTCAGGACCTGTTCCATGGCCGCGTCATTGGACCCGGTGTTCTCAGCCTTGATTGCATCGAACTGGACACGCAGGGCGTCTTTCTCTTCGCCTTTGCAGTCGTTCCATGGGCGGCCCTGCAGGGCCATGTGCAACACATAGTACATGATGAAATGGGGGCGGGTGCCCGCCGCCAAAAGGCGACGATACGCCTGATCCGCACCAAGGTCGCGCAGTTGGCTGGCCGTTGTGATGCCCGCGCGGGTCAGCTCCGCCGCCTGGGCGGGCCCGATGTTGCGGATTGCGGTGAGGCGGTCGTCAGGTGATGTCATCGGGCGGCCTTTCAGTCTGCCGCAGATGATATCAGATGCTGGCCCAATCTGAAAAGCGCGGGGGCGCCGGAACGGGGGGCTGCGGTGGTGGCCGCTTGATTGGGGTTTGCTGCTCTGCGGGCATTGATTCGCCTCCGGTTTTTTTTGCTCTGCCTATGACAGGACAGGGTCGGCCCGAAAAACGACGAATGGCTGGCGGAAATGTGGCGGAAATGTGGCGCGTTGCATATACGCACCACACCCCTTCAAGTGCTTGTTAACCCTTGTGTTTCAGGGCGTCGTAGTTCGCTCGTATCCGTTCGAGGATGTAATCGCCTGCGGATATGGCGGGGTATTTGCGGGCCGGGCCCTGCAAGATGAAGTCCTTGTTGGCTTGCGCGAAAAAGGGGATCGAGTAGCGGGGGCCGAGGTATTCATCGGTGCGCGGCATCCGCACGCGGTGTGGGTTCGACAGCAGGCGGTCATCCGACCACCGCATCAGCATGTCGCCGATGTTGCAGGTGATCACGCCCGTGACCGGTTCAACGCTGGTCCACGCGCCGTCTTCGGCAGCATGGCCGGGGCAGACCTGCAAACCGCCCTGACCGGTTTTCTGGTGCAGCAAGGTCAGGCAGTCAAAATCGGTGTGCGCGCCCGCGCGCCAGCCTGAGAAATCCTCGGGCTTGGCGTTTTCCATGGGCAGATAATGGATCAACCGCAGGGTCGACTGGTATTGTGGGCTGGCTGGATCGTGGGCGATGGCAAACAGGTCTTCGGCAAAGTCGAGCTTGAGGGCGAAACAAGTCAGCACCTGCATGGCTACGGCCCAGTTTGCCGCCTCGAATGCCAGCATCTTGTCGCGGAAACCGGGCAGGTCGGGCCACAGGCCATCCATCCGGGGGCGGGTGATCTGATAGCTTTCCTTTTGGTCCGGCGTTCCGGTGGATGGGCGGACCTGTGATTTGAATTCCCACCCGGCGTTGGTGCCGGGTTTGAGGGGCAGGGCGGCCTTGGCAGCCTCTGGTTGAGCAAAGAACTGTTCCGAAAAGGCAAAGGCATCTTCGATCTGTGCCAGGGGGATGCCATGACCGGTGATCTGGAACAAACCCAAGGTGGTGGCGGCCTGCCAAAGCTGATCGGCGATTTCGGACTTGCGGGTGTCAAAGTCCGACAGGTCGATCAGCGCGACGTCATGGTGGCCTTCGGTGCCGATGCCGCCGATGCGGGATTCTCTGTTCAATTCCGGGGTGGCTGTCATGGCCATCATCCTTTCCAGTCAGACGCGCGATGCGCAAGGACCGGAGCAATGACCTGGGCAAAGCGCCCTGCCTGCTTCTACTCCAAACAGGTAAAAAGGCTGGCGACCCGACAAAGGTGGAAGAGAGACGAAAAGGCGGGCCGCCAGCAGAGGTTGTTCGCATCACTCACAATGCCCGGCAAAGGAAGGGAGGAGACAGGGCATCGCCAAGTGACAATTCGATGCTGCCAGTCGATGCGGCGTTGCAGAAGGGTGCAGGCGGTCAAACGCCCGGCTTTTCTGCTGCTGCTCAAGAATTGAGCGGCAGCAGGGGGGCCTTGCCCGGTTTCTTGAGCGGTTTGTGGTCGACGGGCCTGCGGCTGCTTGCCGTCAGAGCGTGGCCAGTCGGGCGGATTGCCGCGCCAGAAGGGCCGCGACCTCTGCCTTGCCGGCGGGGTTCAGGTTGCCGCCGGGCGCGCGGACGGTTGAATGCGCAATCGCCCCCCGACCTGCCAGCACATGTTTGCGAACGGCCAATCCAAGCCCCGGTTGAGATTCGTAGCGCGCATAGGGCAGGTAGGCATCGAATATGTCGCGCGCACGGTCCATATCGCCCGCCGCATGGGCGGCCACGACATCTGCCATCATCTCGGGGAAGCCAAAACCGGTCATCGCGCCGTCAGCCCCGCGGCCCATCTCCTCGGGCAGGAACAGGCCGCCGTTCCCGGTTAGAATGGAAATGCGACGCGCCCCGGCGTCCGAGGCGGCGCGCAGCATGCTGATCTTGTCCAGTCCGGGCCAGTCCTCATGTTTCAGCATCACGCAAGTCGGGCAGTCTTCGATGATCTGCAAGATCACCTTGGTCGAGATCTGCACCCCGGTCACCAGCGGAAAATCCTGCAAGACAAAGGGAATACGGCCCAGCATCTGCGCCGTTGTGCGATAGTAACCAAGGATCTGCTCATCGGTGCGCAGGTTGCCGGGCGGCGCGACCATGACGCCTGCGGCGCCTGCGTCCATCGCGGTGTTCGCCAAGGCGGTCATCGCGGCGAAACCGGGGGCCGAGACCCCCACCACAACCGGCAGATCGGTGCGCGCGACCACGCGGCGCACCACAGCCTCGGATTCGTCAGCCGAGAGTTTTCCAGCCTCGCCCATCATTCCCAGAATCGTCAGGCCCGTGCAGCGGTGGCTGACGTAGAAATCGACCATGGTGTCGATGCTGTCCAGATCCAGCGCGCCATCGGGCAAGAACGGGGTGACGGCAATGGTAAAGACGCCAGCGGCGGTTTCATCAAGCATTTCGAGACCTTTCAAGGGCGATGCGGGACAGGGCCATGGCAGCCCCGGCCTGACACGGATCAATCACGGGCAGGCCAGTGGCCTGTTGCAGCGGCACGCGATATTGGGCCATTCCCGCGCAGCCAAGGATCAGGACATTCGCCCCGTCGTTATCGCGCAACGCGGTGCCGACTTCGGTCATGCGAGCAAGCGTTGCATCATAACTGCCCAGATCACCGACCCCAAGGTTCAATGCCCGGTCACCTGCCAGCCGATCGGACACGCCCATTGCGCCCAAGCTGCGCAGATGACGCGGAATGGAAGCGGGAAGGATGGCGATGATGCCGAATTTCTGGCCCATCGTCAGGGCCGTGACGACAGCACTTTCCTGAATGCCGCAAACGGGCAGTCGGGTCTGGTCGCGCAGGGCATGCAGGCCGGGATCACCAAAGCACGCGATCAGAAAACCCGATGCGTCGTCTTCAAGCGTGGCGGCAAGCGCCAGCATCGGCGCGATGGTCAGATCGGCCTGTCGCTGGTTTTCGATCCCCGGCGGACCCTCGGCCAAGGTCACGCACCGGATGGGGCCGAAGGCACGCAGCGGTTCCACCGCGCGGTCGATGCCCGCCGTAACGGCTTCCGAGGAGTTGGGGTTGATGATGATGAGCGGCTTCATGCGTCGGGTCGCGTCGCCGATTGCACCTCGATCTGATACCCTTCGGGGTCGTCGAATACGAAGGCGCGGATGCCGATGGTGTCGTTGATGAAGAATTTCGACAGGTTCGCAACGCCGACGGATTGGATGTATGCATACCAGGCGTCCGCGTCTGGCACGCGGATGCAAACCTGTACGGGGCGCGTTTCGGCCCATTTGTGCATCCCGTGCGCCTCGTCGACCAGACCGATATGGGCGCCATCGGCCATCCGCATGATCTTGGCCAGATGTCCCTGATCAATGGCCAGATCAAACCCCATCACGTCGCGATAGAATGCCTCGGCCGCCGCCATGTCGCGGTAATACAGGAAGGTGATCGCAAGGGTGGCGCCTGCGGGTCGGGGTGGGGTGGTCATGAATGGCTCTCCAGATAGGTAATTTCGGGGGCGGGTTCGCCGCGCGGCGTCACGCCGATATCCGTGCGGCGCAGCCATTGGCCGTTACCGGGTTGGGCGACAAGCGTCCCGTTTTCGACGATGGGTTCACCACGCAAGATAACCGTTTCGGGCCACCCCCGCACCGTGGTGCCCGCCCAAGGGTTATAGCCGACGTTGTCATGCAGATCATTGTCGCCGTAGGTATGCGTGCGATCTGGGTTCCAGACGACAAGATCGGCGTCGTAGCCGGGTGCGATCCTGCCTTTGGTGTTCAGCCCGTAAAGGCGCGCGGGCGCCTCGGCGGTGATGCGGGCAAAGGCCTCCACGCCACCCTTGCCGCGGCTGACCATTGCATCGAACATCAATGGCAGGCGCGCCTCCAGACCCGGAAGGCCGTTGGCGATATCCTGAAATGGAGCGTCAGGCCCGTTTGAGAGCTTGCCTGTCGCATCATAGCGATATGGCGCGTGGTCGGATGACACGACCGAAAGCGTGCCATCGGCCAGTGCGTCCCACAGCGCCACCTGATCGGGCGGCGTGCGCTGGGGCGGGGAACACATGAATTTCGCCCCTTCAAGGCCGGGCTTGTCCAGAACGTCGGCCTCCATGAACAGGTAATGCGGGCAAGTTTCGGCGACAACCGGCACTCCGCGCGCCTGCGCCGCGCGGATCGGGGCCAGCGCCTCGGCGGTCGAGATGTGGAACAGCATCAGGGGGGCATCCAGAAACTCGGCAAACCTGCACATGCGTTCCACGGCTTCAAGTTCGGCCATGCGCGGGTGGGACAGGGCGTGGTGATGCGGTCGGGTGTGGCCCGCCGCAATCAGCCGGTCTTTTGCAAAACCAATAAGCGCATCGTTTTCCGCATGCACACACGTCAGGGCGCCGCCGGCTTTGGCCATGGCCAGAACCTCGAGGATCTGGCGATCGTTCAATGCAATATTGTAGGTGGTGAAGATCTTGATTGACCGATGCCCTGCGGCCATCAGCGCCATCAGGTCTTGGGTGAAGTGCGGAACCGCAGTGTCAGAAATGATGATGTGGAAGGCATGATCGACCAGTGCGCCGCGCGCCGCGCGTGCAGTGTAATCGGCCATCGCATCGTGCAAGCGTTGCTCCTTGGCCTGCGCGCAAAAGGAAATGACGCTGGTCGTTCCGCCCATCGCCGCCGACCGGGTTGCGGTTTCAAAGGTATCGGCATTCATCAGGCCCATGCCCGACATCTGTTCGATATGGCAATGCGGATCGATGCCACCGGGCAAGATCAGCCGGCCCGTGGCGTCGATGATGCGTTGGGCGGACTGATTGGGCGCGACCGTGGTGATGCGCCCGGCGGCAATACCCACGTCGGCGGTTACGACACCCGTGGGGGTCACAACCTGACCGCCCTTGATGACAAGCTCCCACTGTTCAGACATGCGGCCCCCGTTCCATTCGTGGTGGATCATGTCGCGCCGGACCGGCAGGTGCAATGGGGGCAGGCTTGGCCGTCGGTGCCGCTGCGGGGACTGCACAAAATCTGTGCAATTGTCCTTGGCCAGAATTGATGTCCTGATCCAGTCCGCATTCTGATTTGTCGGCGGGCGGCACAAAGCCAGACATCGCGGCAGTCTGGAAAGACCCGCGCCCTGTCGGGGGCTGCGTTGGGGCGGTTCTGGGGCGGTGTGCACAGGGGGGCGTTGTGGGCGGCCGGTTTGGTGGTGGCGGCGGGTTTGCGGCCCAACAAATGTCAATAACTGTCTGTTTCCGGCGTCATAGGATGCATCGGACGATGAACTGAAGGTGTGCTGAAATGGGTAATCTCGTGGAGCGCCTGCGCGATGGCTGGGCGGAATGCAGTTCCAGACGTGTCTTTCTCATGTGGTCGGCGTTGCTGCTCTTGATCGGCTTGACGATCTTCCGCGCGGTCATCCTGTCGGGGGATCTTCCTGACGGCGGGCCGTTTGCGTGGGCGATATTCATCGTCGGGGCCAGCTATCAGGATTACATGACCGTCCTTGTGCTTGTGACAATTTTTCTTGCGGTCGGTCCTGCCTTGCCCGGGGCGCGGTCCCGGCAGGGGCTGGACATCTTGTGGACCCTGCTGGCCATCACGCTGCTGTTTTGGGGATTTTTGAATATCTTCTCCGTGCAGATGCTGGGGGAGCCGGTGACGCGCGCGTGGCTCAATTACTCCGATATCGGCAATACGGATGTCATTCTTGATTCGGTCTTTCACATGCTCACGCCCATCCGTGCGGGCCTGATGGCGGTCTGCATCGCGGGCTTTGTGGCGGGCGCGGTCGTGCTTGCCCGTTTTTCCACATCGCGACTGACGGGCAGATCGGCGCAAGTCGTCGGCCTTTCCGTGGTGGCCCTGTCGTTCATATTTGCCCCCGATCCGGGCTTGATCCGCGACGGCAAGGTCGCCAACGCGGCCGTTGCCTTTGCCAGTTCCTACTTTGAGGAGACGCGTTTTTCATTCGGTGATGATGTGACCCCGGATGCCCTTCGCGCCCCGCCCGATCTTGGTCGGGTTGACCCGATCGCGCGCCCCGATGCGCCCGCGCGCGCGATCCGCAACGTGATCGTCATCGCGTTGGAGGCGATCCCGGCGAAATATGTGCAGGGCTTCGGGGGCGACTATCCGATCACACCGAACCTGTTGCGCTATCAAGCATCAGGGCTGAGTCTTTCGCGCGCCTATGCGCATGTTCCGGCCTCGAACTATTTTCTGGTGTCGATGTTGGGGGGCATCGTGCCCGAACTGTCGCCCGACAGCATGACCTATACCTATGACGGGCTGGAGTTGGAAACCCTGTCGGGGACGCTCCAGCGCTATGGTTATCGCCAAGGTTTTTTCAATTCGAGCGACAACCGCTTTCAGAACACCGAAACATTTGTCACCGAAGCCGGTTTCGACGTTGTTATGGATTACCGCGATTGGGATTGCGAGACTGGCGTCAACCACTTCGCGTCCGATGTGAACCCGTATCTCAACACCGCGAGCGACCTTTGCACCGTCGACGCGATGACCCGTTGGATCGCCACGGACCCCGATACCCCCTTCTTTGCCATGTTCCGGACGGGAATGTCGCATTATCCCTACTATCCCGGTGAAGACCCGCAGACCTATGTCGAAGACGAGAACCTGAACAATTTCCTGAACGCGGTCAGGGTCACCGATGAGGCGTTTGGCCGACTGATGGCTGCTCTGGAAGAGACGGGGTTGGATGAAACGACCTTGGTGGTTGCCGTTGGCGATCATGGTGAGGCCTTTGGCGAGCATGGCACCTATGGGCATGCCTCCGGACTGAACGAGGAGAATGTGCGGGTGCCGCTGATGCTGATCAACCCGGTCTTGTTCGACGGCGGCGTTGCCAACCAGATTGTCGGCATGTCGGATCTGGCCCCGACGATCACGGATCTGTTGGGGTTGCCGGCATCGCCCAACTGGCAAGGCCGCAGTATATTTGCCCCTGACCGGCAGGACGGCGTCTTTTTCTTCGCCCCTTGGAACGGGTTTCTGGTCGGCTTTCGCCGGGGCGATGAGAAATTCATTTTCAACGGCAATAGTGGCGAAAGCTGGCTGTATGACCTTGGGACCGATCCCGGCGAGACGGTCGACCTTTCCGATCTGGACCCTGAGGCAGACGCTGCCGCGCGCGCGCTTCTGTCGGACTGGGTAGCCTATCACAATGGGTGGATCGATCGCCGCATCACCGGCGGTGCGGCAGTTGCTTGGCAGCAGACCCCGCCGGAGGGGCCGGGAACCCTTGTCGTGCGGGCCAGCGGGACGCGTTTTGAAACCCCACCGCAGGCGGAAGTGTATCTGGATGGGGTCTTGCTTGGCCGCATGAGCGTGGAACGCGCACCATCAAACGCCGATGCCGCGGTTGAGCAGGCTGCGATCGATACGACGGTCACGTCGTTCGAATTTCCCGTCGAGGAGATGCGTTGCGCGGGTCGGGTCGAGATCAGATTCATGAACGACGAATGGGAAGGAGAGGGCCAGACCGGGGATACGAACCTGTATATCGCCAGTCTTGAATTCGGCGGCCGCACCTATGACGGCACAGCATTGTCCGCAATCACGGACGGCGCCGGCAGTCGGCTCAATACCTATCTTGTGCTGTGGCGGACGGGGACAGCCGCGCTCAATCTCTACGTTCCGGGGGAATGCGTGGGGGAGACCCTGACCGGCGTGCAGGCATCAAGATGACGTTGATGACTGTCGACCGACCCGAAACCGCGCCAAGACGCGCGCACCCTCAGCGTGACGCCAGACTTGCCACCGGGCCGCGCGCACGGCCCGAGAGAATATCGGCAAAGGCCTCGCCCAGAGCAGTCGGGCGCATGGTGTTGTCGACCAGATTGATGGCCGGAACGATGCCCTGCCAGTTGTAGGGGTTTGCCGCGAACCAAGCGTGCCGTTCCAGAAAGGGGAGTGTTTCCATCATGTTGATCGCCTCATAGGCGAAAACGGCGTTGGCTTCGTAGCTGGCCAGCCGTGGCTGCCCCCAGTCGATCAAGGCAAATTCTGTGACCCAGATCGGGCGCTGATACTCCCGATAGACCGCAACCAGCCAATCGTGAAACGCGTCTACGTCGCCGTCCGTGGAATAGTAGTGGACCGCCATGAAATCGACGCGAAGCCCGCGATTTTCGACCTCGGCCATGAAGCGCCGCTGCCATGAGTTCGGCCCAAGCGTGCCATTCCGCGTCGTGGCCGGGCTGCCGAGGCGCAACCCGTGCGCTTGCAGACGGGGCCAAAGTGCGATCGCCTCGTCGACAGTCATGCCTGCCTGATGATCGCCGCCGCGCCCATCAGGCTCGTTGAACCCCAGAAGCGCCTGAGGCGGAAGGGCGGACTCGATCGGGTCGTCGACATTCTGGGCGCTGTGGATCATCGGCACGAATTCGACGGTCCGGCGTTGGCCGCCACGCCCCTCGATCTCGTCTGCGCGCCAGTTGTAATACCAATGGAGGCCATCTTGCCGTTCGATCCATCGCAGGCTGGTGTAACTGCTGTTTTCCCAAGCGCCGATGCCCGCGTGTTGGGCAAAGGCGGCCTGAGTCAGCAGCAGGAAACCTGCAAGCAAGGAAAGAAATCTGGAAATCTGACTGCCCCTTGTTCTGCGCACAGGTTGAAGGTCCCGCGCGTCACTTATCCGTCGTGACGGTCTTCAGTTGCGATGGCAGCGCGAGCGTTGACCGAAGCCCGCAGGAGAGCAGACCCAACTGCCGCGACCCATCGACCGGACGCGCACGACAGGCTGGCCCGTTCGTGGCGCGGCCAGAAGGTTCAGGCCCGATGTCGGTGCACGCGTTGACGCGGCCGTCTGGAGCGGTGCCTCGGCGTTGGTGAGGGTGTTGGCATGCGACGCGCTGACCAGAAAAGGCGCTGCTGCGAGGGCAAGGACCAAGCTGAAGGTGCGGGGGGATGTTCCTCGTTTCATGCGGATCATGGTGGACCTCATTGTTTTGTGCCGTCCGCTCAAGATGAGCGTCAGCTGTTTTGGACGATGGCAGGGGAAAGTGCCCTGAGGCGGGCGGAAAAAAGGCATCTTTGCGCCGCAAGTCGCGTAGCGGCCCAGATGCCAAGGGCATGCTGCGGCGCGCACCGCCCGAACGGGCGGCACAAGGCAGGCAGAATGCTGGATGAGTTGAAAATATAGGCCCTTGCGGATGCAAGGCCATCGGCGCCCCAAAAGGCGCCAGATGCACAACTGTTCATTACTGCCCCTTGTCTGTATCTTGCCTCGGTTAGCGTTCGGGACCACAAGATGCGGCCCACATCGCGTCTTTGTTGTGAAACGAGGTTAGCACAGGAGGGAACGTGCGGCGAGGCACAGTTCGCATCGTCGGCAGGGTGCAGCCGAGATGGCGGTCGTTAGGGGGACACGACCGCAGAATGCGACGCAGGGGCCGCAATCAAATTATTGAGCGAGATATATTTTTTTCCGGGCAGCGGGTCGAAACGTGTGCCAGCGGATTTTCGCCAGCACACGCAGTCAGCCGTCATTCAAGGACGTTGTACCCGAACCGCCAGTCCGGAAGGCCATAGCCGTCCGGCCAAGGATAAACCTCGCTTTGGTTGAAATAGACCACCGCAACCAGCTCCGTCAGGTCGTCCACGTCTTGGCGGACATCCTCGAGCCAGCGCTGCACATAATCGGCGTCGCCGACAAAGCCCAGTTCCGCCACCACGATCGGCTTGCCGAACTGCAACGCCTGCTCGTAGCGCGGAACCAGAATGTCACGAAAGCTCCGCTCTTGGCCCAGAACGTCTTGTTCCCAAGGCTGCAGGCCGAACACCGACAGGCCCACCACATCGACATATTCGTCGCCGGGATAGTAGACATCGAAGCCATCCAGACCCAAGGGCGACCACATGAAATCGATGTCGGTGGCCTCTGCGCGGCAGACATCGACCATACGCCGGAACGCCGCGATATAGGTGTCAGGGGTCCAGCCAGCCCAGATGAACTGGCCCGACAGATCTTCCATCTCATGCGCCCAGCGAACGGTCACGGCGCTTTGGAAGCCGCCCAGAATGTTGCAGATCGTCGCCATGTTGGTGTCAAAGACGCCATCGGCGATGCCGGCGATCAGCACCTCGGGACGGTTGCGCTCATCCCGCGTCCAGGTCCATGGCTCGATCGTGACCAATATGGACCGCCCGCGTTGTGATGCATAGGCATCGGCTTCGACCAGCGAGGGCAGGAACACGTCCTGCCAAGGCAGGAACAAGTGCTCGATCGCGACGTCGGTATCATCACTGAAGGCGCCGTAGGGGTCATAGACGCCGAAGGGCAACGTGCCGGGGGGCGCGGCAAAGGCCGAAGTCGTCAAGAGCAGTGCGCCAGCAAGTGCTGGGGCAAACAGGTTCGATCGCGACGTGAGGGTCATGTGATTACTCCTGCCAGATTTCAAAGAGATTGTGCCAGAACTGCGGATCCCAGCGGAATTTGACGTTGTCGGACCCGCCCATGCCAGCACCGGACACCACGTATTCGTAGGATACGAGGTCAGCGTCGACCATGCCGACACTGAGCGCGAGGATGCTTTCGGGGCCGCGAAAGATGAGCGCCCAGAGGAGAAGCCCGGCCAGAACCGGAACGGCAACAATCTGCAATGGTGAGACGACAATGGCATGGGACAACGCAATACCATTATCGCGCACGTGCCGAATGACGATTATCAATGTGATCAGAACATAGATCGACCCATTGAGCAGCGTCAGAAAGTAGAAGCCCATCGCCTCGTCGACGCCATCGACCAGCAGCACGGGCAAGATGCACCCAAGCGCCAAAGCGGCATAGACAAGAACGACCTTGAGCGGCAGCGAAGCCTGTGCGGCCTCGCCCTTGGGCGTGATGCGGAAATCAACGAAATCGCCGCTGATCCGGTCGCGCACGGCCATCACGCAGCCCCAGAGCACCCAAGGCCATTGCAGCGCCAGAAACAGTGCTTTTTCCCATCCCAGCACCTTGGCATTGCGTGGCCGGAAATAACCATCGGCGCGGATGGCATAGGCCATGGCTGTCACCACAACCGCCGGCCAGACCGCATGCAGCACGAAGGCCGGGTAGGTCACGTCGGCATAGCGCATGTCGAAGATCACCGCGGCAATCGGGATCAGATACATCACCAGCATGAACAGGGCAAAAAGCGGATACCAAAGCTGGCAGAAGACGAACTGAAATTTCAGACGGCGCGGCATGGTCTTGATGTAGCGCGGGGTATATCGCAGCAAGATCGTCAGCAGGCTTCGCGACCACTGGAATTCCTGCGTGCACAGATCTGCGATCTGGGCCGGACCATCGCCAAGCGCAATTGCGTCAAGCGCGTGCACACCGCGCCACCCGGCGGAGTTCATCAGCATGGTGGTGGAATGATCTTCGGCCAGTTCGGGGCCAAGCCCACCCACTTCGCGCAGGGCCCGGGTGCGCACCGCGTAATGCGAGCCGATGCACATCGGCGCCAGAACGTCGGCGTAACCGGCTTGGAAGATCCCTTGAAACGAAGCCTCGGTGTCCATGCGCGTCCGTGTGGACCAGCTTTGGGGTGCATTGCGTCCGCAGATCGAAGGCGCGCTTACATAGCCGACCCGTGGATCGGCAAAACCGCGCATCACCTGTTCCAGATAGGTTGGTTCGGGAACATGGTCTGCGTCCATCTGTGCGACAAAGTCATAACGGTCATAGCCGTAGTGGTCGTAGAAGAAGGCGAGGTTTCCTTCCTTGCAGCGGGTCCGGCGGGGCCATTCGCTGCGGTGATAATCGGGGCGGTCCTTTCGGGTGGAGATCATGACCCCGTGGGCTTTGCACCACGCGATGGTTTCGGGTTGCGGATCCTCGTCAGCCAGCCATGTGTCGTGCGGATATGTCTGCGCCAGCATGGCTTCGAGCGTGCGCCGGACAAGGCTGAACGGCTCGGACGGGGTCTTGGTGACAATCATTGCAACGCGTGTCGTCGTGGGAGAGGGCGGCGCCGCAGCCGGAACCACCGCGCGGCGAAACACCAGCACGAAATAGGCCTGCATGAAGAAGAGCCAGAAAAACGCAAGCGTCGCGATCCAGTAGCGTGCGCCGGGAAGGATGTGCGCCGGGTCCAGCCACCACGTCCAGAACCAAGCGGTGGCGAGCATCCAGAGCAGCACCAGCGCATCATACTTGGCCCGTCTCCAACCTGTCAGAAGTTGCCTTGTGTAGCGCTGTGGCGCATCCGATCGGGACGGGGTCGAGGGGGGGCAGGGGGTGCCTTCAGGCACGTGGGCCATGATGCCTCCGGAACCCGAAATGGGGTGCGGCATCGCGGATGATGGTTTCAATCTGCGAGCGGCGAGGGGTGAAACCGAGACGCCGTTCCGCTTCGGATGCATCGGCCACAAGAGTTGCGGGGTCGCCCGGACGGCGCGGGTGTTGTTCGATTGGCACGGGCGTGCCGGTGACGCGCCCGACGGCATCGCAGACCTGACGCACCGAAATGCCCTGTCCCGTCCCAAGGTTCAGCACAAGGTTTTCGCCGCCCCGGTCAAGATGGCTGAGCACGGCATGATGCGCCTCGGCCAAGTCGGTGACATGAATGTAATCGCGAACGCAGGTTCCATCAGGCGTGGGATAATCCGTGCCGAACAGGCGCAGGGGCGGCCCCATCCCCGAGGCGGCCATCAGCGCCAGCGGGATCAGGCGCGTTTCCGGATCGTGGCGTTCGGACAGGTCGCCACCGGGATCTGCCCCTGCGGCGTTGAAATACCGGAGCATGGCATATCGCAGGCCGTACGCGTCGGCCTGATCACGGATCATCGCCTCGCAAAACAGCTTGGATCGCCCATAGGGGTTGATCGGCGCTTGCGGGCAGCTTTCGTGGATCAGTGCCGTTTCGGGTATGCCGTAGGTCGCGCAAGTTGACGAATGGACCAAGCTGTCTGCGCCTGCGGCCTTCATCGCGGCCAGCAGGCCGATCAAGCCGCCGACATTGTTGTCATAGTAGCTGTCGGGCGCGCGCACGGAATCGGCCACCACGGCGGAGGCTGCAAAATGCATCACCACATTGGCGTCGTAGCGTTGCAAAACCGCCGTCAGCGCCCCCGTATCCCGCACATCGACCCGCTCCAACGGTCCCCATTTGACCGCGTCCGCGTGCCCGGTGCTGAGGTTGTCCACAGTGACCGGCAGGTCGCCGCGTTCCGCAAGCAGCTTGCAGAAATGGCTGCCGATGAAACCGGCACCTCCGGTGACGATGATGGCGCGTGACGGCATTGCCTTGCTACTCGGCGGCGGCGGCGTTGCGCGTCAACTCGGCGGCGAAATACGGGATCGTTCTTTGCAGTCCTTCGCGCAAGGGAACGTGCGGCACCCATCCCAAGACGGTGCGCGCCCGCGAAATTTCGGGCCGGCGTTGTGTCGGGTCATGCTTGGGCAGGTCCTGAAACGACAGGGATGACGTGCTTCTGGTTTCCTCCAGAACCTTGTGTGCCAGTTCGAGGACCGTGAATTCTTCGGGGTTGCCAAGGTTGACGGGCATTGAAAGGTCCCCCTCGGCATGCATCAGCGAAACAAGGGCCGCAACCATGTCGTCGACATAACAGAAGGATCGCGTCTGTTGACCCCGACCATAGACTGTCAGCGGTTCGCCCCGAAGCGCCTGCGTGATGAAGTTCGACACCACGCGCCCGTCATCGGGGTCCATGTTCGGGCCATAGGTGTTGAAGATGCGCGCCACGCGGGTATCGACGCCTCTGAGGTGGTGAAATTCATAGAACAGGGTTTCGGCGGCGCGCTTGCCCTCATCGTAGCAGGCGCGCGGCCCCATTGTCTGAACGTTGCCGGTATAGCTCTCGGCCTGCGGGCTGATGTCGGGGTCGCCATATACCTCCGAGGTCGAGGATTGCAGGATGCGCGCCCCAAGGGATTCGGCCAGCTTGAGTAGGTTTTCCGATCCGATCACGTTCGTCTCGAATGTGGCTATCGGATCTTTTTGATACCGTGGGGGCGATGCCGGAGAGGCCATGTTGTAAATAAAACCAACGGGTTCACCGGGGTCAAACATCCGGGTGACGTCGTGTTGGCAAAACCGGAACGCACCGCTGTCCATCAGGGCGGTCACGTTTTTCAGGCGCCCGGTCGACAGATTGTCGACGCAGATCACGCGCACGCCGCGATCGGTGTAATACTTGCAAAGGTGGGACCCAAGAAAACCGGCCCCGCCGGCGATCATCACTGTCTTGCTTTCCATCGACACTCTCCATCTGGGCAGCTTGCCCTTCCGACTCGCGAGACAGACGCAACGCGCCACGTCGGAAGCGATGTTTATGGATCTGGCCAATGCCGGGATTGACGATGGTCAATTCAGGTCGATCAACGGGGGGTGGCCCCGAAGTCGGAGGGTGGCGGCCGCGCATGTGGTGCTGGCGCAGACCTGTCGCCACGGGGTATCCATCTTGATCGTGGTGTCGTGGGCACGCTTTTGAAGACAGGCGCACCGCCGGAAACGTGGCCGATTTGAGAGCGGACATCGTCAGAATGCATCGGGCGGCCGTACGTGGACGTCATCGAGATTTCAGAGTTGGTCGCACGTGGCGGATCGGTGCGAACGGTCTGATTGTCAGGGGCGGCATTCGCGCCTGGCTTGTCCCAGACAGGGGGCGCTGTTTACCTGAAAACCTGGATTTTCACCAAACGACGCCCGGCGACTCAGGATTGCTCGTGACATCCAATCTTACCGGACAATCCCAATAGCCTGAATGTCCACGTTCGGGCGCGTAGAAGGTCCAAAAGCGTATGCCTTGGTCAATATACGATGACAGGGTGTTGGCCACGTGTGTTTCAAAAAATACGCGGCCGCTTCCCATAAAGCCGCCAGTTTCATGATACCTGCAATAGCCGTATGCCCATTCGACAGTGGTATCGGATTGGCTCCAGGAGGGTGCGACGCTTGTCACAAGCAAGATCGCTGCCAGAATGTGTCGCATGTTTCGGGTTCCTTTCGCCAAGTAGACTTCAGCTTGAGTTTTCTTTCGCTCTAACCGACATTCCCAAGTGCAATGCCTTCTCCTCCATCTTGTCGCTGCGTTGCGCACGGATCAAGCCTCTTGGGCACGGTTTGCCATGGTTCGGGCATCTGATACGCGATCTGAGCGCGATTTCTGGTCTTGAAGGCCGGTTTGGCCCGGCGTTGGGTCTGGTCGACACCCATTTGGTCAGATCTGTGAAGCCGCGTTCGTTCGGTTTTGGCTGATAATACCGTCATGTTAAAGCCGGTGGCGCACGCAGCCGCTGGATGGCCGTCAGTATGCGCCGGTATCTGCCGCCCGTCTTTTCCACCAGTTTGTGGACCTCGGTCGCAGACTCGGCAACCCAGCCGTCGTCAGTGATCTTGATCTCGGCAATCAGATGGACGTTCATGATATCCGTCCTTTTCGGTGCACCGCATGACTTGGGCTGCTCGTACGATCACGCTGCCGGGAAAGCGCGGTTTGTCTCAAGTTACGGAACAGAATCGGCGAGTCCAATTTTTGGACTGGGCAGGAAGGGGGGGCGGTCGACTGCTGCCAAGACGCCCGAATGTGCACGGGTCGGGCTAAGAACCATCACCACTCCTGCCCGGCCGCCGTCGTTGCGTGAGGGTCTGGATTGCGGTCACGCACATGACGGTGGCGCGCGCAAACGTCGGATCGCGGCAATGATGGCACGCACCATCGGGCCAGTCACGGCGACCTCGGCCAGCTGGACGCTGATGGCGCGAGCGAGGCGGCCCTGTTGACGCTCAACGTCAGCGGGGCCGCTACGCCTCAGGTCACATGAATATTCGGTGTTTCATCAGGCCACTAATATTGTGGGGTGGCGTAGAATTGCTCAGTGAAAGCATTGTTGCAGATGCTCAGACTGACTGTGTAGCTTCGTGCCGGGGCGTTGCTGTCAAATGTGAGTTGCAGGTTGCCCCAGTTGTTTGAAGACCGTCCGTCCGCACCGGTGATTGAATAGTCGCAGGCGCCCGCGAGGTTCGACACCCAATACCCGTTGTAGGTTCCTGCGTTTTCATACCGCCCGGCCAAACCCTCAAGGTATAAGCGCACATCACCACCTCCCATGGAAAAGACTGCGTAATTGCCGATATCGGCTTCATAGACGATGGTTCCATATTGACTGGAATTCCAGGATTCATCGGCGCTGGCGAGGGTTGGGGCAACAGCCAGACAAAGCGCGATCAGTGATAGTTTCATAGGGGCTTCCTTTGCAAGTTTTCCATCAGCGGGCCTTGGCACTGCATCATCGATCAGCCCACTTGTCGGCGAATATTGGCCGGACTCTGCGCGAGGCTCAACCAGTTTTTGGGAAGACCCTGACGGACAACATGACATCGGTTGATCAAAGTTTGCCTTGAAGGCGGCGATGGAAAATGTGCGGGGTGCGGTGCAGACCGAAATTCGGATAGGCACCTGCCCGAGGGGGCTATTCGAAGCGACGGGAACCCAAGCCAAGACGACTGTCCGTTTTGCCAAGATGGCGGCTGTCTTGCGGGCCAATGAAACCCGACCAGACCGCAAGATCATCAAGCGCATCGGGGTCAGGGCAAGCAGGCACCGCGTGATAGAGCGCCGGAACGTCACGACGTGGGATCACCTCAGGAACACGCGACCCGGTATCCCCCGGGGATGCTGTCGAAACGGTGCGGTTCGCGTTGCCAGTAGGGATAGCAGGCGCAAACGATGTCCCGATCATCCCGGTAGACGCGGGCGTGACCGGCCCGATTGGCTGAGATCAACCTGCTGCCCTGCACGGCAGACCAAGCGTGTGCAGGGCCGTGATCCGGGGTAATCCGCGAGGGCAAGTCTTGGCGGGATGACGGTTGGCATGATCGCCCGCGCGGGACCGCACGCCAGCCTGAGGAAAGGTGCGGCTCAAACCGCATCAAAAACGCCCAACCTGTGCGATCGGGTCAATACGCAAGAGAAACCGAGTCCCACGCGACCGCTGCATTCGGAGTGAGCGAAGCTTGGCGAGCCCGAACCGAAGTGTCCTCGCCGCGCTGCCGCATGACCGCTTCGAGCCCAACGCGTCGATTGCTTCGTGTTGCTCGAAAGTTGGCCGTGCCTAGGTCCACGGAAAGCGCATCATTTAGTGGGCAGCGATGGATCGTGCTTTTTTGTTCCGGCCCGTGTCTTGATTATGTTCTCTTGCATCGTGCGAACCCGATACCGCGACAGCTGCTTGTGGCGCTTCCACACTCAGATAGTGCGAACTGGGTCAATCCCTAAGGCGAACGCCGGAAAGCGACCCTCGTTGCCAACCCGCAGCGCCATGAGGCGCTAGCGAAGTGAACAGGACATGGAGATGTGCTGTCGCAGGCAGGTAAGCCGTCTAGAGACACGAGGGCCGCCAGAAACCCCAATGCGAAACTTCGTGCCGCATCATCGTTGCCGGAGGTCCATTCCATATCTCGTGCTCTGGTCCGCGCCCTCGCATACTTAAAACACTTCAGTCGGGACTGGCGGCAGGTTTTATTCGTAGATGCCCATGTGATCCTGGTCCGCGGTCAAACGAAAGACCATCACGCAAGCGCCTTCGAAATTCGCAATTTCGAACGTGGTTCCGGGAGCGGCTTGGAGGTTTAACTGCCCGCCATTTTCCGGGACGTTGCCTATATATTGGCTGGCCGCATTAGTATCCACCCAATAGACATGGTAGAGATTGGGAGTGTAGTTCGTGAAATTCATAGTTCGTTGCTGGCCCGAGCCTTGCGTCGGTGAATTTTTTCCAGTGGCGCAGCCTAGCTGCACCTGTGCCGATGCTGAAAAACTACCAACACTGCACATGAGGGCAAGGCTCGCGATGGTCGCTACTGTGGTTCGCATTCAGTCACTCCAAACATTTTTTTGATGCATCAACATAATGACTTTCGCTTTGAAAGCAATCGGAATTCCTCCCCGCTCGCGGCACAGAAACCGCTATGAAATTTCATCTAATTGTGGAATTCGCCCCGGTATCGGGCAACGACAACACTTGGGTCTCCTAGGACTCCGCAATCCCATGTAACTTAACGTGCCGCTGCCCCTCCGACGACCTCCCCGGTTGCCTGCTATCCAAACAACTATGTGCTTGGCGTCCTGACATCGAATGTATGACAACTGGCCTCAGAGGGTGGGTTGCGCAGTTTGGCCCAACGATTGCCTCATCAAAGTAAGAAGAGCAGATGCAGTCTAATGTTGCCTCCGATGCCGTGGATTTGAACAGTTTTGGAGATTTGTTCGCTCGTTAGCGGCCATTCATCAATCGCGATCGTTTGATTAGCGTAGCCTTACGGTCCCATTGCCTCAGAGCGGGAGTTAGCACCCCGCGCAACGGAAGTCGGCTCTCCGCCTGACGCACTTTACGCTGCACTTGCAGCCCGAAGAAAGCGGTCAATGGGGCGCCAGCAGCCAAGTGCGGCTTCGTCAGCATAGCGGACCTCTGGTCGGCGCGTCTCACGCGCGGGATGTCGGCCCGCCGTCA
>JAFMHK010000044.1 GCA_017854585.1 Paracoccaceae bacterium | reverse complement strand
GAGCCCGACACGGCCATTGTGATTTTGTGCTGCGCGCTTGCAGCGAGGGCAATGCGGCTAAATCGAAAAACTTCATGCTGTCGCGCAACGGACCAACTGACCATTGGTGGAAGCGCAGCATGGATCAGGCGTCGAATTTACGGGTCGCGGGACGAAGTGAGCGTGCGCAGCGATAGCGCAACGAGCCGCTTTCGGTCGCCTGCAGAACTTCGGCCTTTAACCCGATTTGTGCACGATTTGCACACCCGTAAGCATAAGCACTTTTGCTTCAGGCGGGCGGTCAGTCCGATCCTTCCATCGGTTGACAAATGCTAAACACGAAGGTCTGCCTGAACCTGCAATCCTTGCCACCGAGTTGCGTCGTACAACCTGGAACTGCCTGCCTCATTCGAATTTGGGCACGCGTTCCTTTGGCAAGCGTGCTCCGAAATGGCGGATAACCCGTGATGAAACCCTCTGCCCCCATGGAATCGCGTCTGCCTGATCCATGGCCGAAAGCCGTGCGGCCAGATAGCCTGCATTGAAGGCGTCCCCCGCGCCTGACGTATCACGAATGTCGCTGACAGGCGGCGTGGGGACAGAGATTTTTGCTCCGTTCGCGCAGGCCAGAACCGCGCCTGCGCCATTCTTGAGTACGATTTCGGGAATACCGGCCTGCGCGAACCGCTTTAGGGTCGCATCCGGTGACGCATCGCCCCATAACGCGGCCTCGTCATCAAAGCTGGGCAGTGCGACGTCTGTTATTTCGAAGAACCATGCGAGCGTGTCGCGTGTTTCGGTTACACTGGTCCATAATCTGGGCCGCACGTTGGGATCGAACGACACCCGCGCACCGCGCAGGCGGGCCTGCGCCAAGGCATCCCAGAGCCGCGCGCGCCCGTCGGGCGACAGGATCGCAAGCGTGATGCCGGACACGTGGATCAGGCCCGCATCGCGCGTCACACGGTCCAGCCACGCGGCGTCATCCGCGAGAAGGCGGGCGGCAGAGTGATTGCGCCAGTAGTGGAAATGGCGCTCCACCCCGTCCAGTTCGATCATGTAAAGGCCCATAGTGCAGTCCGCATCGCGCGCGATGCAGGCAATATCCATCCCGTTCGCCTCAAGCTCTTCTGCAAAGCTGGTCGAAATGGTGTCGGACCCGACCTTGGTAGCGAACCCGACGGGGAAATCCGGCCCCAACAGTTGCGCCATATGCCATGCGGTGTTGAACGTGTCCCCCGCAAAGCTGCGCTCATAGGTGCCCTCACCCACCACCGCCATTTCGATCATCGCTTCACCGATGGCGACGGTCCGGTTTGAGGTGAACATCAGCACTTTTCCGCGCCTCCGCTTTGCAAATCATAGATGCCACCGGTCAACCATGCGGGCCAGTCGCGTTCAAAGAACGACTTGGCGTTTGCATCGAACTTGCGGTTCGACCGGGTCGTGATGGTCATTTCGCCATCCTGCAGGCGAACGAGTATCTGCGCCTCTTTGTCTTCCTCCCGTTCGGGCCGGAACCGGACGTCGGGCAAGGGGCCGCTGCGGGCCTGCGGCAAGGCCGCCCCGTCGGGGTCACAAATGGCGCGCGCCCCGCGACTGCCGCCGCCCTGCGCGATATAAAAATCGAGCGCCGTCAGCACCGCTTGCGATGCGAGGGCCATCTGTTGCCATTGCAGGGCGCGTCCGACCTCGCTGAGGCGGGCGAAGGATATGCCATTTTGACGGATCAGATCGCTCAGCTTTTCCGCCTCTTGCCGCGCATGGGCCACATTGTGAGGTGTGCACAAGATACCTGCGTCATCGCTCATCCGGGCCTGAATTTCGGCGCGCACATCCTTCAGACCAAGGGGGCTGGCACTTCGCAGGGTCGCTTCGATGTCGCGCAAAGCGTCGGCTGTCGGGCCACTGACATCCGCACCGGGCGGGGTCTGCGCCTGTTTGCTGGCGGCGATGTGTTCGGCCACGCGGGTGCCAAAGACCTGCCCCGCGTTCAACGCCGACCCGCCGGGGCGGGTGGCCCCGTGGGTGCCTGCAGCCTCGCCCACCGCGTAGATACCAGCAATGGTTGTGCGCCCCCAGGTGTCGACCGCGATGCCGCCATTCATGTGCTGGTTGTTCACCGCAAATTCCAGCGGATCGGCGGTGATATCGACCTTGTAGCGCTTGTAGAGTTCAATCGCGAGCGGGTTCATATGGCGCAGCCGGTCAATCGGCGTTGCCTGCGTCGCGCCCGCATGGGTCAGGTAGCTGCGCACGTCATCGTCCAACCGATCAAGGCTGAAGGGCAGGTCTCCCGGCACGGGCAATATATTGCGGTTGAAGTCCATAAAGACCCGCCGCCCCTTCTTGCCCTCTTCAAAGATCGCCAGATCGACAAGGCTGGATTGGAAATCCAGCATTCTGCTGGCGTGAAACGGCCATTGGTATCCCTTGCGAAAGACGTTCGACGCCATTTCCTGGGTGGTGCGGTAATAGTCGCCGAGAAAGTGGTATTCGACCCCGTCCGCGTCCACGGAATAAATGTGCGGGATGACCTGCACATAGGTGCCCGACAGGTTCCAGGGGAACCCTTCGCGCCGCGTTCCGATCCCGAACTGGCTTTCAGTGATGTTGACCAGCTCAAGCCCCGCTTCAAGCGCCAGCCCGAGGGTGCCGAAACAGCCATTGGGAAACACGCTATCCCGATAAAGCTCGCCCGGGCCGCCTGCCGCAAAAACAAGGGCCGCGCATTGAAACAGCGCCAAACCGTAGGGGTTGGCATCCGAACCTGTCTTTGGGCGGATCGCCAGAACGCCGACCACACGCGCGTGGTCGCGCTGCCCTTCGGTCAGCACCTTCACGGCTGTGGTCTGGTTGTAAAACGGAATGTCGAGACGCAGCGCTTCTTCTGCCAGCGCTTTGACCATCAGCCGCGACGTGCGCGGCCCGCAGGATGTCGCGCGCCCGACTTCGTCATGGTCCGTTTGATAGCGCAACGTGCCACCCAGATCATCCTGCGGCAGCGGCAGCCCAAGGTATTGCAGGGACGCCATCGCGCGGATTGATCCGACTGCTTCGATATAGGCGGTGTCTTCATCCATCGCCCCGCCCGCGCGGATTGCAGCGGCCATGGCCTGAAAATCGTCTCCGTGGTCCTTGGTATTGGCGGTATGAAGCGTTTGTTTGTCCGACCCCGAACAAGCCGAAGTGCCGCCCCACGCGCTTTGGCTAATGATGGTCACATCCACATCCCGGCGCTTCATTTCAACGGCGGCACGCAAGCCCGCCGCGCCGCTGCCGATCACAAGACTGCCGCTGCGGAACACCGGAATGTCATATCCGCCCACGCGCATAAGGTCCGCTGCCTCCGGTTCGCCATTCAGGCGGGGCATGGTAACGTCCGTCAGCGCATCAAGAATATGTTGGGGGACGGCAAAGCTCATGGGATGTTCACCCAGCTTTTTTGACGCGAGGATTCCATGCAGGCATCAACGATCTGGCAAATATGGTGGCCGGTTTCAAACGTGGGCCACATGGGCGTGCCAGACACGATGGACCGGACCACTTCGGCCGCTTCGATGATCTTGCTTTCGTTATACCCGACCGAGAAATTCGGAAGCGGTGAGAAAGCAGCGTAGGTTTCGTTTTCCGGCCCCACGTCAATCTCTCGGTAGCCGCGCCGCCCGACAGGATCGGCATTGGTGTAAAACCGCAGGCGGTTCACCTCATCGTAGGTGTAGCTGAGGCTGCCTTTAGTGCCGTAGATTTCATAGGTCTGCATGAACTTGCGCCCCGTCGCGACGCGGCTGAAATCCACCAGCCCGCGCGCGCCATTGGCAAAGGTGCAGATGATGTTGGACCCATCGGGATTGGTGATGTCTGCCCACGCCTCGGACCCCGTCAACTCTGCCGCTTCGCCAAGGCCCAAACCATCGACAACGGGGCGTTTGGGCGTGACGATGAAGTTGTCCGCAATCAGGGAACTCACCTTACCAACAAGAAACTCCATAAAGCTGAACACATGGGTGCCGGTATCCCCGACAATCCCCGTCGGGGCCAGTTCACCATTCGCGCGCCACATATAGGGCACCAGCGGATCGCCAAACATATCGACGTGCT
Organism: Paracoccaceae bacterium; assembly: GCA_017854585.1. GTDB lineage: Bacteria > Pseudomonadota > Alphaproteobacteria > Rhodobacterales > Rhodobacteraceae > JAFMHK01. The sequence goes on along the minus strand of JAFMHK010000044.1, from coordinate 7,534 downwards.
GGCACCCCTTGAACATTGTAATCTCGCCAATCTCGCCAGCCTCGATAATCTCTTTGGCAAGGTCGTGAACAGGGTTGCGCGGGAAAGCATGGCCGACGCGCGTAATCAGCCCCTTTTCGCGGGCAATATTGGCCAACTCGCGCGCCTCTGCCGCCGTTTCCGCCAATGGCTTTTCGCAAAATACATGCTTACCCGCCAGCAACGCGGCCTTGGCGACTTCATAGTGCATGTTATCCGGCAGGCAGATATCTATCAGATCAATGTCGGGGTCCGCGACTGCGTCTTGCCAATTGTCAAGGATCTTGGCGCCCGGCGCCCGAAACGCCAGATCGGCATGGGTGCCGGTTGTCGATCCCAAAGCCACCACACGCGCAGTTCCGCCACTGTCCCCGAAGAAATGCGGAAACGTTTGAAAGGCCATCGTGTGCACCCTGCCCATCCATCCGGACGCGCCCAAAATGGCGACCCTAATCTCTCTCATGTGCCTCTCCTTCTTTGTTCAATCGCCTTTTGGAACGTTCCACATTCGGATCAATGAAATCCAAGCGACAAACGTTTTCCAGATAGTTCCGTCAGCCCCCGCTTGAGGCCCGTTTGATAAGTTGCACAGGGCTCCGCGCAGTCATTTGCGGCGCGACGCCGTCTTTGACCCATGCCAGTATCTGTTTGGCGGCCGATTTTGCAAAATCGGGGATATTGCAGCTTACCGAACTCAGCGGCGGATAACTGTCCTGACAATCCTCAATATCATCGAAGCCCACCACACGCAGATCGCGGCCGGCCTTCACACCCAATTCCGGGCACGCAGACAGCACGCCAAGGGCCACCAGATCGTTAAAACAGATCACCCCGTCGACGTCAGGATAGTCGGCCAGCAATTTGGCCGCCATTGCCTTGCCGAAGGACCGCGTTGCCTGCCCTGTCAGCACCACGGGCGCGGTGCCGGTCTCTGCCAGCAGGGCGAGGTATCCGCTCATGCGTGCTTCGGTCACAGGCCGCCCCTCGAGCCCGCCAAGGAACGCGATGCGCTTGCATCCCATTTCAACGAGGTGTTCCGCGGCCAGCCGCCCACCACGCTCGTAATCGGGGGCGATGAACGGAATGTCATGACCTTCAGATTTCAACGAGCGGAAGACCTGAAGCGTTGGTGTATTGGCCGACCTCAGGACTGAAACCGCCCCCTCATCGTCGCCGTAACTGGGCGAAATGATGAATCCTGACACGCCGTGTTCAACGAGTGAGGAAATCATGCGGATCTGCAACGCCGGATCTTCGTCCGAATTCGCAAGGACGGTGGCAAAGTCGTTGCGCGCCAGTTCCATCTGCAAGAGGGCCGCGAATTCGGTGAAGAACGGGTTGCGCAGATCGTTGATAACCAGACCGATCAGCCCCGATGACGCAGACCGCAGCGTCGCAGCCGAGCGGTTGTAGACATATCCGATATCGGCCATCGCCTTGCGAACGGCCAGTCGCGTCGTTTCCTTGACCACATCATTGCCCTGCAAAACAAGGCTGACGGTGGATTTCGACACCCCCGCCTTCTTTGCAACATCCAAGATTGTCGGTCTCGCGTTCATCGCCTTGAATCAATCCTTTGTTCGTCGGCCTCAGACTGGCAGATCAAGCACCAGTATGCCATCAATCCCGCCGACGGCATTTGCCACCAGTTGTGCACCCAGCGCCTTGTGGTCTTCGTTATCGGCATAAGTCTGAAGCGCCGTCCAGTCATCAAAATCAATGACGAAACCGTGCATGTAACCCCGTTCGATCTGCTCGGGGCTTTCCGATCGCCCGCCCGTAAACCCATAGGCACCAGGCAGCTTATCGGCGACCGCGGACAGGCCCTCATAGATCTCAGCAATCTTGTCTTCGGACGTGTCCGGTTTGAACTTGGTCAGAACAATGTGGCGGATCATGCTGTCATTCCTTGGTCTTGTTTGATCATATCGGCGGCTTTTTCACCGATCATCATCGCAGGGGCGTTGGTGTTGGACGAATTGACGGTCGGCATGATCGACGCGTCAGCAATCCGCAACCCATCAATCCCGTTGAAGCGCAATCGCGTGTCCACAACGGCCGCGTCATCATTGCCCATCCGACAGGTGCCCGCGCAATGGTGCGACGTCTTGGAATGAACGCAGATGAAATCGAAGTATTCGTCGTCCGTTTGCACATCCGGCCCCGGCAGCCGTTCGGCCATGATGAACGGCGCAAGCGCCTCCTGCGCGAGGATGCGTTGAACCAGCTTCAGCCCCCGGATCGACATCTCCCGGTCATAAGGGTCAGACAGGTAATTGGGGTCGATCAAAGGCATATCGGCGGGGTTGTCGCTTTGCAGGCGCACGCTGCCGCGCGACCTTGGCCGCAGGTGGCAGGCGTTCAGCGTCACGCCGCCATTGGGCATCGCGGCAACCCCGGCTTCGATGCCCGTGCCAAGGCCAAGGTGCATCTGGATATCGGGCGATCGCGCGTTTTCATCCGCATACCAGAACCCGCCCGTTTCAAACAGGCTCGACGCAACGGGCCCCTTGCGGGTCAGTAAATATTGCAGCCCCGCAAAGGCAGACAAATGTAGCTTGGCAAAACGGTCATAGGTGTGTGGACCGGTCACTTCGCAGATCGCATAGAGATCAAGGTGATCCTGTAGGTTCGATCCTACACCCGGCTGGTCAAACTCAACGTCTATACCAAGGGGCGTCAGCGCATCGGCAGGCCCGATCCCCGACAATTGCAACAAACGGGGCGAGCCGATCGCACCGGAAGACAGGATCACCTCTCGCGCCGCTGTGATCTTGTTGCCATCCGCCATTTCGACACCCGTTGCACGGCCGTTTTCCACCGTGATCCGGCGCACGTTTGCCCCTGTGCGGATTGTCAGGTTCTTGCGGCTCTTTGCAGGGCGCAGAAACGCCATTGCCGCCGAAGACCTGCGCGCGTTGCGTTGGGTCAGTTGGTAATAGCCGGCACCGTCCTGCTTGGGTCCGTTGACGTCGGTTGTCTTGGGTATCCCCACCTGCCCTGCCGCTTCGATGAAGGCGTCACAGATGGGCAGCGGTGCTGCGGGCATCGAGACCCCCAAGGGGCCGCCCTTGCCGTGGAATTCACCGCCGTAGACATCGTTGTCCTCGGACTTTTTAAAATAGGGCAGAACGTCAGAGTAGCTCCAACCCTCACAGCCCATCTGGCACCATTCGTCGTAGTCTTGCGCGGCCCCGCGCGTGTAAATTTGCGCGTTGATCGCCGACCCACCACCAATGACCTTGGCTTGCGTATAATTGAAAACCTTGCCCTTCATTGAGCGTTGCGGCACCGTCGACCAGCCCCAAGAACCGATCCCCTTTGTCATCTTGGCGAAGCCCGCAGGAAGGTGGAAAAACGGGTGCCGGTCACTGCCCCCCGCCTCAAGCAACAGAACCTTTGCGACCGGAATTTCAGACAAGCGCGCCGCGATTACAGACCCCGCAGACCCACCCCCGATCACGATGAAATCAAAGCCCTCAGTCATCATGCCGCAAAGTCCGTTTCTTGAATATGGCGCCCTGCCCGCAACGCGAGGGCCGCGATTGTCAGCGCGGGGTTAACGGCTGCCGAGGTAGGCAGAACCGAAGCATCGACAATAAACAGGTTCTTGTGATCGTGACTGCGGCAGAAGGTGTCGACCACGCTCGACGTGGGGTCCGCCCCCATTCGCGCCGTGCCGCATTGGTGCGACGGGGTGCGTCGATCAAAGGCCTGCGAAATCACTATCGGAAACCCGATCTTGCGCAGCGCCTGCTTGAGCTTGGCCACAAGCTGCAAATGCGCGTCCCAGTTGGACCGCTGCCAATCCAGCTTGATCTGCCCGCCCTGAACAGTGACCCGACTGTTGGGGTTGGGGAGGTCTTCGGACATGGCGTAAAAGTCAAAACTGCGCGCGGCGATCATATGGGCCAGCCAGCACGGCAGGTTGCTATTGGCCGCCAAAATGGCACCGGTTATCTTGCCAAGCATCTGGACATTGCCCAAAGGCGGGTGGGCATTAGACTCCAGATAGAAATCGTTCATCATCAACGTCTTTTGATAAACGCAGCGATTGCGGCGCAGCGGATGCAGCGCGATCACCGCCGAACAATTGTGGTTCATGAAATTGCGCCCCACCTGATCAGATCGGTTGGCGACCCCGGCGGGGCACTCCTCATTGGCCGACCCCAGCAAAAGCGCCGCGCTCTGCACGGCCCCGGCAGCCAGAACAACAAGCGGGGCGCGCAAGGTTTCGACACCTTGCGCGGTCTTGATCACCACACCGGATACAACGTCGCCTGACACCTCGATCCTCAAGGCGTGGCAGCCAGTGCGCAACTCTACGTTGGGATGGGCGAGTGCTGCCTTCAAGCCACAGGTTTCCGCATCCATCTTGCCTCCGCAGGTGTTGGGATAGGCATCCCATGTGGTCTGCCCGGCAGAAAGCCAACGGTCGATATCCAGCCCCAAAGGGATCGACGACGGATGAAAACCAGCCTTGGTCAAACGGGCCCGCAGATCGGCAATGTCAGGTTCGTCGGGCACGGGGCCATGGGCGTAGTCACCCGAATGGGCAGGCTCTGTCGGGTCGGTGCCCGTCGCTCCGCGCACCGCATAAAGCTGCTCGGCCGCCTGATAATCAGGCTCAATCGTGTCATAGCTGATCGGCCAGCCCGGCGTGGTACCGCCACTATGGCGCGCAGGGCCAAAGTCTGCCTCGCGGTAGCGGATCAGGGCCGCGCCGTAGAACTTGGAATTGCCACCAACATTATAATAATTTCCCGGATTGAAAGGTCTGCCCGCACCGTCCAGCCAGGTTTCTTCTGGGCGAAAGACACCCCGTTTGAAGATCGCCTCTGCATCTCGATCATGGTCGCTGGGTGACAAATGCTCCCCCCGCTCCAGGATCAGGATGCGCCGTCCCGTTGGAGCCAGCGCCGCAGCAAGCGTCGCCCCGCCCATACCAGAGCCAATTATGATGACGTCCGGTTGCATCAAGGCGCAATTCGAGCTTCGGTCCTGGGATCAAAGGCAACCGCCTTTTCCATGTTCACCGCAAAGGTAAATTCCGCTCCGGGGCGCACATCGGCATCCGAGCGCATCCGCGCGATCACGTCTTTGCCGCCCATCGTCATGGTCACGAAGGTGTCCGATCCGGCGGGTTCTGTCACGACGATCTGGTTGGTCATTTGCGCGATATTGCCCGATTTGCGGTCCGCACCATCTTCGTCTGTAATGGTTTCCGGCCGGATACCCAACAAGATGTCCTTGCCGACCCAGTCCATCATGTTGGCTTGGCTGAAGGGCAATGATGTGACGCTTCCGTCGTGCAGCGAAACATGCGCCACGGGCCGCCCGTTCTCATCGGCGACCTTGGCGGGGACAACGTTCATCGCGGGTGATCCCATGAAGGTCGCCACAAAGATGTTGGACGGCGTGTCATAGATTTCCTGCGGCGTGCCAAGCTGCTGCACATAGCCGCCATTCATCACGGCAATGCGGGTCGACAGCGTCATAGCCTCGATCTGGTCGTGGGTGACGTAAACGATGGTGGTGCCAAGCTTCTGATGCAGCTTCTTGATCTCGGTGCGCATGTCGACGCGAAGCTTCGCGTCCAAGTTGGACAGCGGTTCGTCGAACAGGAACACATCAGGGTTTCGTACCAGGGCGCGCCCCATGGCAACCCGCTGGCGCTGACCGCCCGAAAGCGCACCAGGTTTGCGATCCAGCAGCGGTGTGATCTGCAGCAACTCGGCGACATCGTTCATTGCCTTTTCACGGTCTGCCTTGGGCGTGCCGTGCATCTCAAGCCCGAAGGTGATGTTCTTGGCCACTGTCATGTTCGGGTAAAGCGCGTAGGATTGGAACACCATCGCAATATTGCGTTTGGACGGATGCACGCCGTTCATGCGCTGACCCTTGATGGCAATCTCGCCCGTCGTGATTTCCTCAAGCCCCGCGATCATGTTCAGCAGCGTGGACTTGCCGCAGCCCGACGGGCCAACCAGAACCAGAAACTCGCCCTCCTGCACGGAGACATCCACGCCGTGCAGCACCTCGACCGCCCCGTAGGATTTGGTCGCTTCCTTGATATCGAGAAATCCCATGTCTTATCCCTTCACGCTGCCGGCCATCAGACCGCGCACAAAATATCGACCCGCCACGATGTAGACGAGCAGTGTTGGCAAAGCTGCCATGATCGCCCCCGCAAAGTGCACGTTGTATTCACGCACCCCCGTAGACGAGTTCACCAGATTGTTGAGCGCCACCGTCATCGGTGCCGCACCGCCGCTGGCGAAGGACGCGCCGAACAGGAAGTCGTTCCAGATGTTGGTGAACAGCCAGATGACGCAGACCACCGCAATCGGCCCCGAGGAAGGCAACAGGATGCGGTAGAAAATCTGAAAGAACCCCGCCCCGTCAATCTGCGCCGCACGCACCAGTTCGGTCGGGAACGCTGCATAGTAGTTGCGGAAATAAAGCGTCGAGAACCCGATGCCGTAGACCACATGCACCAACACAAGGCCCGATGTCGTGCCGGAAATATCGAGAATACCGAGGATCCGCGCCATCGGGATCAGCACGATCTGGAACGGGATGAAGCATGAGAACAGCATCAGCCCGAAGACCAGCGTATCACCGCGGAACCGCCATTTCGTCAGGATGTACCCGTTCAGTGCACCAATGATCGTGCAGATGATTACTGCAGGGACAACCATTCTGATCGAGTTCCAGAAATAGGGTCGCAGGCCAGTCGGCTCTACCCCGATCTGGGCTGTGCTCCATGCGCTTAGCCACGGTTCAATCGTCCAGACTTTGGGCAGGGCGATCATATTGCCCCCCGTGATCTCACCCAGAGGTTTGACCGAATTCACCAGCATGATGAAGAACGGCAGCAGGTAGAACAGCGCGAACACCAGCAGGAACACATAGATGAATACGCGCGCGGCACGGCCTGTGCGCATGGCATTGTCTTGGGAGGCTACGGACATCACTTTTTCTCCCGAAGTTCGGAGTAAAGATAGGGCACCATGATCGCGGCAATCGTCATCAACATAATGACAGCCGAAGATGCGCCGATCCCCATCTGGTTTCGCGTGAACGTGTAGGAATACATGAACGTGGCAGGCACCGCCGTGGCATTACCCGGCCCACCGCCCGTCAGTGCAATCACAAGATCATAGGATTTGATCGCCAAATGGCACAGGATCACGAACGCGCTTAGAAATGCGGGGCGCAGCTGCGGGATGATGATCCGGCGATACATCTGCCAATTGCTCGCCCCGTCCATCTGCGCTGCCTTGAGGATTTCGGTATCAATCCCGCGCAGGCCAGCCAGAAACATCGCCATGACAAACCCGCTGGTTTGCCAGACGGCGGCAATAACGATTGTATAAATCGCCATGTTGCGGTCTTTGATCCAGTTGAACTGGAAGCTCTCCCAGCCCCACAAGTGCATCGTGTTTTCGATCCCGATGCCCGGGTCCAGAAACCACTTCCATGCGGTCCCTGTTACGATGAACGACAGCGCCAT
>JAFMHK010000043.1 GCA_017854585.1 Paracoccaceae bacterium | reverse complement strand
GCTATAACGCTGGATTCACACAGGGAATCCCTGAACGGATCTGTGCAACAAAGCCGTCACGAACGGCGGTCGCGCGCCCTGACGCGACGCGCGGTAAGGTGTTCAGGAACACAGCATTCGCCCTGATCAAAGATTTGCGGGACGTTGCTGTGCCCGCTTGGCCAAACCACCCAAGTCTCAACGGATGCCGTTGAGCAACGTGATCGACGGCTGGCCGGTCACGGGCAACCCATTGGCGGCCTGATAGTCGCGGATGGCGGCCTCGGTGCGGCTCCCAATCACCCCATCGGGAGTTCCAGCATCGTACCCTGCGGCCGATAACGCGGTTTGGAGGGCGCGGCGATCATCCATGGTGAGGCCATTGGCATCCGGCCCGAAGTCGCCGATCAGGGGGGCCGCGCCAGCGATCCGGTCGGACAGGTAGCCAACGCCGAGACCATAGTTTGTGGCGTTGTTATACCGCAGGATTGCGTTGAAATTTCGCGTCAGCAAGAACGCGGGGCCGCTCGCGGCACCGGGGATCAACACCGATGACGTGCCCCAGTCGCCAAGGCCGCCGCCTGCTGCGGGGCGCACCCCCATGGCCGCCCATTGCGTTGCAGTGCGCGTGGTGTCACGGCCCGCAAGGCGCGTATCGAACCCTTCGGGAAGCGAGACCTCGGTGCCCCAGGGAAGCCCCCGTTGCCAGCCTGAACGCGCAACATAGGACGCCGTCGATGCGAGCGAATCCGTGGGGTCAGCGGCCCAGATATCACGCCGACCGTCGCCCCGAAAATCAACGGCGTAGCTCTCGAAGGTGGTCGGGATAAACTGGGTGTGCCCCATTGCGCCGGCCCAACTGCCCACCATCCGATCGGGGGTTGTGTCGCCGTTCTGGATGATGCGCAGGGCGGCGATCAGCTGGGCCTCGAAGAACGCGCCACGCCGTCCATCAAAGGCCAATGTCGCGACGGCCGAGATGACCGGAATGTCGCCCAAACGACGGCCAAAATCGCTTTCGACCCCCCAAAAGGCACAGGCGACCTGACCGGGCACACCATAGCGATCTTCAATCTCGTCGAACAGGGCGCGCCGCTGGGCGTATTCACCCCGACCATGGCGCACCTTTTCCTCGGTCGCGACAATCGCAAGATAGTCTTCGGCGCTCCTGCGGAACTCGGTCTGATTGCGGTCGCGGGTGATGACGTCGGGCAAGAACCCCACGCCGCGCAGACCCGTCCGCAGGGCCGCATCGGAAATGCCTGCGGCGGCTGCGCGCGGGCGAAAATCGGCGATCCAGACGTCGAACGCCGCGTTTGGTTGCGCGCGAAAGGCCTGAACCGCACCACCTCCACCGGGCGCGCGAACGCACCCCGCCAATGCGGCTGCTGCACCACATGTAAATGCGCGCCGGGTGACCTGCATCGCTGCCGCCTTTCTGTTATTGCTGCTGAGACAGATAACCGGGGTGGCACCGGCGCGGCAAGGCTCAGCCGATGACGGGGGCGATATAAGCGGTGGTTCGATCTTGCGCCATTATCACGAGGTTGGGGATCAGCGCCCCCGATGGTGTCAGCCCGTGTTGCACCAGCGCGCGGCTCAACAACCCGGCACCGGTTTCAACCCAGTCAGAGGTCATCGAACCGCTGCCGTGGCCAAGCTGATCCAAGGCAGCGCGGATGACCGGATGGCCCGGTGCGCTGGCCAGAACCGGCCCGCCAATGCTCAACATCGGTTCTTGCAGCGCGACCATTTCATATCTTCGGTCGATCCAGTCATCGAACGGGGTCAGGCATTGATACCGGGTATCCAGCCAGATGCCGCCCGAATGGCAAAGCGCCGCCAGCCGCATGATATCGCTGCGCGTCCTGGGGTCCTTGGCTGCGGCGAACGCCCGCGCCGCCGATGCCTCGGCATGGTCGTTCAGATAGGCAAGCGCCGTGGAGGCATCGAACTGAACAAAGCAAAATCCGGGGTTCTGGATGGCGGTCGCGGCCATTGCGGCGGCAAAGGCGGCCGGTGGCTGCGTGTCGTCCCGGTATTGGATGAACCGGGCAGGGATCCGCACTGTGCCCACAGGCGCGCGCGGCAGCTTTGGCGGGGTTTGATCGCCGGGTCCTGTCACGGCAAGGCAGGCCATGGCGGCGGTCATGTCGTCCGGGTGTGTCTGCGAACGCGCCCACAGATCGGCAGGCGTCGGCACGCCCTGATCTTCGGGTATCTTTCTTTGTGTCGCGATGATGTCGCGGCTGGCCGCCTCCGTCCCGATCCGGGCGGCGAGGTCCCATTGCAGGTTACGCAAGACGCGATCGTCGGGATGGAAGGCCAGTGCCTTTCGCGCCCATGCCATTTCCGTCACCAGATCACCCAAGTCACGCGCGGCCAGAATGGCGATGGCCCCTGCGGTAGCCGAACCCGCGACAGCACCGGGATGATCAGACAAAAGCGACAGCGCACCCGCCGGCGATCCGGTTTCCCACCTAACCGAGGCCAACATTTCCACCGCTGGCAGCGGCGCTGCACGTGGCAGCAACCGCTCCAGTACGTCCCGCGCGCTCAACAGGTTACCGGTTGCGATCTGGCATCTTGCCAACAAAAGATAGAGTGCCGCAGCTCCGGGGTAGTGGTCGATCGCCTGAACCAGTATCGCGCGCGCTCCGTCATAGTCGCCGCGTGCGATTGCAATCGTTGCACGCGCTTCGGCGGCGGCGGCGCTGCGCGCGAAACCAGATGCATCGGTGGCCGCGATCAACGCGGTCGCACGGGGCAGATTACCCTCGATCAAGGCCTGATTAAGCAGGGGAAGCAAGATGGCGGGCTGCAGCGGCAGGCCTTCCAGAAAGTCGCGAGTGTGCGCGATTTCCACTCTGTCCATCAAGGCGCTTGCGGCTTGTAGGCGGATGATCCACAGGTGAATATCGTGATCATCATCATCAAGGGCCCCGCGCGCGACTTGCAGGGCCAGACCGTTGCGCCCAGCCTCCAGATGCTCGCGCGCTTCGGCGGCGGGGTTCTGAAAGCCGGAACCATCCATCACTTGAAACCCGCCCGGATCGGATACTTGCAGGCCTGATCGGCAGCTTGCCTTGCCGTTACCGTATCCCTTGGCTGTCCGTCCACCGCATGGCAGCGTGGTGACGTCGTCGACATTTCTTTCCCCCGGTGAGTCGGACAGATTGCCCTGCTCGTGCCTCATATGGGTAGGACCGTCGCGGTTAACAGGTGGTTAACCGACCCGGCGAAGGATTTTGACAGCCCGAAATTGAGGCGTGGGAACAACGCGGCGCGCTTTTGAATGCCCTTGAAGGCCAATTGCGCCATCCCTCCCGTTGCGCCAAGGGCATTTCTGTTGCAACGTTTCCGTCAGACCTTTTTAGTCAGACCTTTGAGCGGTGCCTTACGCCGCGACCCGCGGATGGAGCTTGCCTTGCGATTGAGTGCCTACGTCGACACCATTCTTCGATACGCGACATGCATTGGCGCATGCGCTTTTGCGATTCCCGTGACAGCACAGGGTATCGCGCCGCCCGATCAGGCGCAGATCGCCGAACAGATGGCGGTTTACCGTGCGGATGTGCCGGGATCCATTTTCGCGCTGCAACCGTTTCGCAATGAACAATCGGCCACCGCCGGCGATGGCACGACGTATCGCCTCGTGTCGATGAACCCTTACGCGAATTCATGGTTCATCCTTGAAATCACACCGCCCAGCGGCCGCTCGGTCTTTTACCACTTGGAAAATGCCGATCCGGAAACATGGGAATTCGGTTTGTCTCAGGGCGATGATCCCGCGCTTCTGGTGGTCGATGGTGGCGATGTCGAGGAATGCCGCCCGTGGCAGGGCGAACTTGATGAGGCGCGCGAAAGCTCGCTGCCTTACGCGCCGATCTGCGATTGGTCGGCCTATTTGCGTAACCGTGTCTCGGGCAACCGATCTTCTCGCGAAGCGGTCTCGGATTTCTTGCGCGACAATATCTTGTTCGGCGACAGCATCGTGAACCTGATCAAGGGCGCCTTCTTTGAGGATGCCTTCATGGTCTCCTCCGAGGACCTTGAAACCGAAGATAGCGGCGATGTCGTCGAATTGCTGGGCCGTGCAAACCTGAGCCGCAACCCCGTGATGCGCCCGGCCACCGGGTTCGAACTGGAAGGTACGGACGGCGGCGGGATGGAGGCAGGGGCATGGTATGCCGTTGAAGACGCCCCCGGTATCTACGCCAGCATCATGCAGCCCGGCATGATCGCGGACGAGGTGTTTCAGGTTCCCGGTGCCAATGGGCTGGACGGTGTCGAACGCAATGCCGACGTCTATCTGGTGGCCTTCGACATGAGCCAATTTGACATCGGCTACGAGGTGGGTGTCGATCATCCTCGCGTGGATTGGTCCCCACGGCCCAGCGGAAGCGGCCGCCACTATCAGGGTGATGGCCCAGATGGGTTCGGCACCACCGATCCGCTGGTGCGGGTCGGCATGTTGAGCCCGTCCTTGACGGACCGTGTCGCCGCGATTTTCGCGGGCGGGTACAAACGCCAGCACGGCGCGTTCCGGTTCGGCGACTATGCGTCGTTCAACTGGGGGCACCATTATGGCTTCATGCAAAATGGCGTGGTGCTCTCGCGGCTATGGCCGAACCTGTCAACCATGTATGGGTTGGATGACGGCACCATTGCCATGCGGACTTGGACCGAGGACGATGACATGCTGCTGCCGGGCCTGACGTTTGCACGGCAAAATGGCGTCCCGCTGATCGAAGACGGTGTGCCCGGCGACCGGGTGACAAGCTGGGGCGGCGGCAACTGGTCCGGCTCGGCGAACGCCGATCTGCGGACCTTGCGCGGGGGTGCCTGTATCCGCACCGTCGCCGATCGGCAGTTCATCTTGTATGGCTATTTCAGCTCGGCCACGCCATCGGGCATGGCGCGGGTATTTCAGGCCTATGGCTGCGATTATGCTATGCTGCTGGACATGAACGCACCCGAACTGACCTATATGGCGCTTTATATCCATGGCGAGGACGATATCGAGATCCAGCATCTGGTATCGAACATGGCCGACGTGGACCAACGGCGCGATGACGGTACGCGGATCCCGCGGTTCGTCGGCTTTTCTGATACACGCGATTTCTTCTATCTACTGCGGAGGGAGTAAGTTCACATGACGGCTCGGACATGGATTGGCGCGGCGCTGTTGGGGTTGATGACGACGGTCGCGGGGGCTCAGACGCTCGATCAGAACAACGAAGCTCTGTTTCGCGACCTGCAACAGGTCCGCGGGCTGAGTGCCGCCGAAATTGGCCGCGTCCGCGAGATTTTCGCGGGTTCGTCCGTTATCGGGCAAGGTAACCCTGCCGTGACACGCCACCCCCTCAGCGCTGAGGAAGCGGCCGCACGCTTGGGCGGCACCGTGGACAGTGTGCGCGAAAGTTATCGGAACCGCCAATGGGAGCGGATCTGCGGAGGTCCCTACATGGCGCCGCTCTATGATCCGGCGACCCAGACGGCGGCAGACGCAACCGTATGCGTTGATATGTTCGAATACCCCAATATTCCGCTCGCCTATCCCGTCGTGTGGGTGCGCGCAGATCAGGCAGCAGCCCTTTGCGCAGCCGAAGGCGGGCGCATCGGCGATGCCCACGAATGGGAAGGGGCCGCCGCAGGGCAGCTTTTGCCGCCCGACTATCCCTTTGACATGATCCGGGGGATGGGTGAATCAGCCGCGGTGAACACCATGCGCAATTGGCATAATGCCCGGAATGCAGGCAACGCCAGCTACTCGATTGGCCAATGGCAAAGCGGGGTCTGTGCCACCGGCAGTTCCAAGACCAGCGGCTGCAATGGCGGCAGTTTCGCGGGCTGTGGCTCCAATACCTATCCCGCCGGCTCATTTCCGCAATGCGCCAGCCCACTGGGTGCCTATGACATCGATGGCAACGCGGCCGAACACATGAACCTGCCCCTTTCCGAAGATCAAATGGCCAGCCGTGGTTCAAGTGTGCTTGGTGTGACCGAGATGAAGGGAAGCTGGTTCATCTGGGATACGATCCGCGCCCATGAACATTGGACCCGTTGGCGCGCGCCGTTCTGGCATGGCAGCCGTGTTCTTTCGACGGCCAGCCACAGCAATTATCATCTTGGTTTTCGCTGTTTCCGCGACGTGAACTGAGCGGTCTGACACCGGCCCGAAACGCAAGAACGCCCCGCGATTGCGGGGCGTTCTTGCGTTTGGAACCGATTGTGCGCTTCAGTTCAGCGCGGCAAGGCGGATGGTTCCGCCGCTCAACGGTCCTTCGGAATTAAGCAGGCTGGCATATTGCCCATCGGTCAACAGCGACCGCAGATCGACGGCTTGCCCGTTGATATAGGCGGTGCGACTGACCAGCCGGATACCATGGCTGTAATCCGCATAATATTCGCCATGTACGGTCGACAGCGGCTGGATCGGGTTCCCGTTGGTAAGATGCCATCCATAGATCGCCACGCGACCGGGCGCGCTGTCCAAACGGTTGGTCAGCACGACGTCTTTCTTGTGCCCCGCGACCAGCAAGCCGTCACGTCCCCCGGCCTGCGCGAACTGCGCGTCCAGCGTCACATCGTGGCGCATGAAATAGTCGGTGGATGACATTTGCGATGTCGGCTCCATCGGTTGCGGGCTCAGCCGGACATCGGCCTGCGAATAGATCGCGTCGACCATGCGGGTGGTTGGCAGCATCATGTCGAACGCATCGGCGACCCGTAGTGCGGCAGGCAATCCAAGGGGCGCGCGAACATAATCGTCGTCCGATCCGATGGAAAGATAATCGGGCGTGACGCAGATGGTAATGTCGGCCTGTTGCCCTGTGCTCGTCAGACCCGAGAACGTGACGGGCTGAAGATCACGCATGAAAGCAGGCATGTTTCCGTCCATCGCAGCGGCGATGATGCGGTTGTCACGGTCACCGCCACCCATGCCGCTCAGCTCGGCCATGAAGGCTGTGCCGCCTGCCGCACTGTTCGGACGGCGAGGAATGGCGCGGGCCAACCGATCGGAACAGCTGTTGCCGCCGCGCGTGGCGGACCAGCGCGGGACGGCGGTGGTGTCAAGGCGGACCGGGGTGATGACCTCGGCGGCCACGTCGGCACGCGCAACCTCGACCGTGGCGGCATCAGGCTGCTGGCTGCGCACAATCAGGTTTGCGGGCCGAACAGTCGGGCGAAGTGCGGCCTCTGTGACAGGCAGGGCACCCTGAACGGGCCGCTGCGTCGGTGTCGGCAACAGCAACGCGCGGGCAAAGGTGATGTTGCGGGCCACTTGAACAAGTTCAAAATCAGGTGTGGGGCGTTGCAAGGGCAAGACGGGCGGTGACCCTTCGATCACCCGCACTACGACCCCCCGGCTCTCGCCGATGTTGTCTGCCGGGGCATCATCTGTCAGTGCCGCGCTGGTGCTAAGGTCGGGTGCCACGCGCAGTTGCGGCGCGTCGTCGGCAAAGCCAAGTTCCGGCAGCGCCTCAGGAATGGTGGGGCGTGCAATGGGGCGAATGCCATGATCCACACTTGCCAAATCCACCGTGGGTGTCGGTCCTTCGCGGGCCGCCAACACGGTCGATAAGATCACAAAACTGCAGACTGCGGTCACACATGCGGACACCACCAGCGTGGAGATCACCACTTCGGCGCTATCCAAAAAATGGACCCGTTTGCTTGCTAGGTGCGCATTTGGTCGCGCCGACACTGTCCCTGTCATGGCGACGGGGCTACACGTAACGCATTAAATCCACAACAACGTGAGACACTCCTTGACGATCGTCATCAAGTCTGGGCGGATATCCGCCCAATTTTGAATGCATTGCGCGTATTTTCGCGCTTATCTGATCGAAACCGGGGTACCGATCTAAAGACTGGTCTTCTTGAAGATGGGTTCGGGGATATTGCGAATGATCGCCATGATCAGCCGCCAGATCGGTCGCACATAGATGATGTTTCGTCCGGTTGCGGTGGCTTTCACGATTGCCTCGGCCACCTCTTCGGGCTGGGCGGTCAGACGTGCGGGCAGGTCCATGCCTTCGGTCATTGCGGTCGCGACGAAGCCCGGCAGCACTGTCACCACGTGCACGCCTTGTGGGGCCAACCGATTGCGCAGGCCCGATAAAAAGGCGGTGAACCCGGCTTTGGCAGAGCCATAGACATAGTTGCTGGCGCGGCCCCGGTCGCCTGCCACCGAACTGATGCCGACGATTGTACCCCGTCCGTGCTGTTCCATTGCATTGGCCAGATGAGCAAGAATGCTGGCTGGCCCTTCGAAATTCGACCGCATCACCAGCGCCGCTTTTTCGGTGTCGGCCAGACTTTCACCGTGATCACCCATCGCGCCAACCGCACAGACCGCGATGCCGGGCAGGGGCAAGCCATCAACGAAGGCTTTGTGGCTGGCCAGATCCAGCGCATCGACGGCATGCAAGCTTACCTCCACGCCGAACCGCGTGCGCAGGTCGGCGGCGTCATCCTCCAAGCGCGTCACATCCCGCGCGGCTAACTGTATCGCGTGGCCCCGTTGCGCATAGGCGCGCGCAACCGCACGGGCCATATCCGACGCCGCGCCGATGATCAGAACCGGACCACCGCTCATAGCCCCAACCTTTCGGATTGCGCCGAGCGAAAGGCGTCGGCCCATCCGGCTGCCTGCCGCTGCGTGGCGAATTCGGCCGCCCGCGGATCGGCCTTGGCCAGCGTTGCGGCCCCAAGGCGTGCATCCTTGGCCAGATAAAACCGGCCTCCATGCGCCAATGCTATCTGATCAAGCGTATCCATCAGCGTCAGGCTCCTGTCATTCACCGGAAAATCCATTGTCAGCGTATAGCCCTCGACCGGAAAGGAAAACCGCCCGCCTTGCGGCCCGAACCGTTTGAGAACCGACAGAAAACTGCCCTGTCGGGATACCGCGACCGCCTGCAGCAGATCACGCAGGCCCAGCGCGGCGCTGGCGCGGGGCAGGGCGCATTGAAATTGCATGAACCCTTTGCGACCGTAGCCGCGGTTCCAATCCTGAATCGCGTCCAGAGGATAGAAATACCGGTCCCAGTCCACAATGCTTCGCCGGGGCTTGCGCTTCTCGTTCCAGAAGAACGCGGCGTTCATCACGCGCACCGTGGTTGCGTTCAGCAGCCCCCCCGGCAGATCGAAAGGCAAGCGTTTTGTCCCCGGTCGCTTTGTATAGAAGGGGCGCGCGGCCTTGTCCGGTGGCAACTCGGCCCGCGCGGCATGGTGGCCCAGCATCACAATGCTGCGGCCCAAGGCGTCACCCGTGGCCAGCGTGTCAATCCATGCCACGGAATAGGGGGCATTCAAGTTGTCCTCGAAGGCCGCGATCGCGGCGTCCAGACCATTGGCGACGATCGTGTTTTGGATGACCCACGCGCTCTTCACAGGTTTCAGCCGCACGCCACAGCGCACGATCACCCCGGTCAGGCCCATGCCCCCGATGGTCCAGTCGAACAGGTCGGAATTGCCATTTCGCGCACAGCGCGTGATCGTCCCATCCGCGCCCATCACATCCAGCCAATCGACGAATTGGCCAAAGCTGCCTTCCGAATGGTGGTTTTTGCCGTGCACATCCGCCGCGATGGCACCACCAAGGGTCACGAACTTGGTGCCCGGCGTCACTGCGGGGAACCAGCCGCGAGGCAGAAACGCGTCGATCACTTCGGCCAGCAAGACGCCGGCTTCGGCCTCCAAAACGCCGGTATCGGGATCAAACCGCAGGATCCTGTTCATCCCGCGCATGGCCAACGTGCTGTCCGCATTGACCGCGCTGTCGCCATATGCCCGGCCGTTTCCGCGTGCGATCAGCGGGCCGGCCGCGATTTGGCGGGCGACATCTGCGGTGGTTCGCGCGGTCACCACCTTGGCCTCGACAGCGGGGAAGCGGCCCCAGCCAGACAGGCGGGTCATGCGCCCTGCACCCCGGTGGCATCGCGGAATACGTATCGGCGGTCCAACCAGTATTTCGTGACATACCCCACGCTCAACCCCAAGATCGCGCCGATCTCGCGGGCGATATCCGTGCTCCAGATCATCCAGAACGCGGTTTCGGTGATCCAGAAGATGGCTGTCGTGATCAGCCCCATTGCCGCATAAAGCGTGAACTTGGTTCCATGCGCCCGCGCGCCCGTGGACGTGTCATAGAATATCCATCGCTTATCCAGCAGGTATTTGACCACCAAACCCACGATCGTTCCCATGGCCAGCGCCATGGCAAAGCGGCTGGACGTGACGTCTGTGGCCCCCCAAAGCACGATCCGCTGCACCAGAAGGTTGGCCATTACCGCGATCACGGCAAAGCCCGCATAGCGCAAGACCAGAGCATTGCGGCTCATATCAACGCAGCCCCCGCGAACAGCGCCAACATCATCGTCAACGTCCACCTGCTGGTCCGGTTTTCAAGCGCAAAAACCAGCGGGTCGTCATGCATTTCGCCACGTCCCGCGATCAACACCATCCGGCTGATCCAGAACAACAACAGCGGACAAGCCCCCCAGAGCAGCCACGCCGACGAATAGTTTTCCTGCACAACCGGTTCGTTCAGGTAAAGCGCCAGAACCAGAACCGCCACAAATCCCGCAGATACCGCCATCTGCGTCACAACAGGCGAATCCTCGGGCCGGTAACCACGCCGCGAATTGGTCCGTGATGCGGCCCCATCGTGATCGGCCAATTCTGCCTGCCGCTTTACGGCGGCCAGTGCAAAGAAGATGAACATGGAAAAAGCCAGCAACCAAACCGACAGCGCCGCGCCGATTGCCATGCCGCCGGCGATGATCCGCACTGTGTAGAGAAACGCCAGCATGCATATATCGATCAGGGTATGCCGCTTGAGCTTGACGGAATAGGCCGTCGTCGAGACGAAGTAGATCGCGATCACCCCTGCCAGAAGCGGCGAAACCAGCAATGCAATCATCATCCCGATGGTTAGCAGCACGGGTAACATCACGCTGCCGGTTGCGACCGGCAAGCGCCCCGAGGCAAACGGGCGGTTGCGTTTTCGCGGATGGGACCGATCATCGGACAGGTCCAGCAAATCGTTCAGCAGGTAACCTGCCGATGCCACGATGCTGATCGCCACAAACGCAAGACAACTGGCGATGATGGCGGCGGCGCTGAAGTCCTGATTGGTCAAAAGCGGTACGAACACCAACAGGTTCTTGAGCCACTGGTGCGGGCGAAGCGCCTCCAGCAGCAGCTTCGGCGACGGCGACGGACGCTCAATGTGTTCAACCGGTACGGGCCCTGCATCCAGCGCGCGGCGCACGGCGGGCGTGGCACCCACGCTTATGGCGCGGGCCGCGTTCGCCCACACGGGCAGGTCGGCCGCGTCGTCTCCCACGTAGACATATCCGGACTTTCCAAACCTGTCGGTCAGGAAACGGGCCTTTTCAGGGCCTTTCAGGTTTCGTGTGTCGGACGAGCCATGGACCTCGTCAAAAAGATCCAGATGATCAGCGATCCGTTGGGCAAGGTGCTGGTTGGTGGCGGTCACCAAGGCGCTGCGCCCGCCCTTGGCCCGCCAGGCGCGCACGCGGGCGATGACCGTCTCGTCATATGGCAGCGCGCGGACATCGACCGGTGCATCCGCAAGGCTCGCCTTGAGC
Organism: Paracoccaceae bacterium; assembly: GCA_017854585.1. Taxonomy (GTDB): domain Bacteria; phylum Pseudomonadota; class Alphaproteobacteria; order Rhodobacterales; family Rhodobacteraceae; genus JAFMHK01. Next base: position 666 of record JAFMHK010000043.1, on the reverse strand, counting down.
GCGGCGCGACCGCGCGACAACGCCATCACCCCACTCACCGGCTTGCGCCAGTCCTGCGCGAGAGCGGCCCAGAAACTTTCGAACAACATGTCCGAGCGCAGCAAGGTGCCATCAAGGTCCACGGCCATGACGACTGGCGTGGGGGCGGTGCCATCCGGCGCGACATCGGCGTCGTGCGCCATTGGTGTCTCGGGCCTGTTCAGAGCCAAAAATCCTTGTCTTTTCAAGCAACGAAAAGCCTCTCATACCCGTTTTGGGTTTGCCAGCCCTTTCTGGAGCAGACCTATCGACAGGGCGGGCGCTGACCGCTATCGTTTTGATATTGTATACTCCTTGATCGGTCGGTTTGCCTCGTGATTAATCAAAATATTCCCGGTTCCCTTGCTTTGATCCTTGCCTCGCTGATGCTGGCTGCACCTGCTGCCACGCAGACGGTCGCACCCAATCCGGCCGCAACACCTGCACAGACCACAGCGGACCCTGAACAGGGCGACGAAGAAGCCGCGCGCCTTGCCGCCGAGGAAGCCGCGCGCCTTGCGGCCGAGGAAGCTGCACGTCTTGCCGCCGAGGAAGCGGAGCGTCTTGCGGCCGAAGAAGCTGCACGTCTTGCCGCCGAAGAAGCCGCGCGTCTTGCCGCCGAAGAAGCGGAGCGTCTTGCGGCGGAAG
>JAFMHK010000023.1 GCA_017854585.1 Paracoccaceae bacterium | reverse complement strand
CCCTCAAACATCCAATTCCTCAACAAACCGCGCGTTTTCCTGAATATACTGGAACCGCAGTTCGGGTTTCTTGCCCATCAGGCGTTCCACCAGATCGCCGGTTTCGCCGGGCATGTCCTCGTCGATGCTGACGCGGATCAGCTTGCGGGAGGCGGGGTCCATGGTGGTTTCCTTGAGGTCCTTGGCGTCCATCTCTCCCAGACCCTTGAAGCGGGACACGTCGACCTTGCTGCCACGGCTTTTGGGGCCGCTGACGCCCTTGGCGATCCACATGTCGCGTTCCGCCTCGTCCAGACAATAGACGCGGTTGGGGCCTTGGGTCAGGCGAAACAGCGGCGGACAGGCGAGGTAGAGGTGGCCCGCATCGATCATCGGGCGCATCTGGGTAAAGAAGAACGTCATCAACAGCGCCGCGATATGGGCGCCATCGACGTCGGCGTCGGTCATGATGATGATCTTGTCATAGCGCAGGTCATCAAGGTTGAACTTGGTGCCCATGCCAACGCCAAGTGCTTGGCACAGATCGGAAATCTCGGTGTTCTGGCCGATCTTGTTTGACGCCGCGCCAAGCACGTTCAGGATTTTGCCACGCAGCGGCAGAAGGGCCTGTGTCTTGCGGTTGCGGGCCATCTTGGCCGAGCCGCCCGCGCTGTCGCCTTCGACGATGAACAGTTCGGTCCCGTCGCGGGCCTGTTGGGAGCAATCGACCAGCTTGCCGGGCAGGCGCAGGCGCTTGGTGGCGGATTTGCGGGCGGTTTCCTTTTCCTGCCGACGGCGCAGGCGTTCCTCGGCCCGCAGGACAAGGAAATCAAGGATGGCGCCAGCGTATTTCGTATTGGCGGCCAGCCAGTTGTCAAAGTGGTCGCGGACGGCCGATTCGACGAGGCGGGCCGCCTCGGTCGTGGCGAGGCGGTCCTTGGTCTGCCCGACGAATTCAGGTTCCGAGATGAAACACGACACCAGCGCGCAGCCCCCGGTGACCAGATCGTCACGGGTGATGTTGGCGGCTTTCTTGTTGTTGGTCAGGTCGCCATAGGCGCGCACGCCCTTGAGGATCGCGGCCCAGAACCCGGCTTCGTGGGTGCCGCCCTCAGGCGTGGGGACGGTATTGCAGTAGGATTGGATGAAGCCATCGCGCGAGGGCGTCCAATTGATGGCCCATTCGACCGCGCCGGGCACGCCGAAGCGGGGTTGAAATTCAACCCGGCCCGCGAACGGTTGATCGGCGTAGGTGGCCACGTTGCCAAGGGTCTCGCCAAGGTAATCGGCAAGACCGCCGGGAAAGTGGAAGGTCGCCTCGGCCGGGGTTTCGCCATCGTCGATCGCGGATTTCCAGCGGATTTCGACGCCCGAGAACAGGTAGGCCTTGGAGCGGACGGATTTGATGAGACGGGCGGGTTTGAAGCGGTGGTTGCCGAAGATCTGTTCGTCGGGATGGAATGTGACCGTGGTGCCGCGCCGGTTGGCGACGGCGCCTGCGGATCTTACCGGGCCTTGGGGGATGCCGCGCGAAAATTCCTGCACGAAGAGTTCGCGGTTGCGCGCGACCTCGACCCGGACATGATCGGAGAGCGCGTTGACGACGGAGATGCCGACGCCGTGCAGGCCGCCCGAGGTCTGGTAGGCCTTGCCCGAGAACTTGCCGCCCGCGTGCAGGGTGCACAAGATCACCTCGAGCGCGGATTTGTCGGGGAATTTCGGGTGGGGGTCGACGGGAATGCCGCGCCCGTTGTCGCGGACGGTGACGGAGTAATCGGCGTTCAGTTCCACCTCGATGCGGGTGGCGTGACCGGCAACCGCCTCGTCCATGGAGTTGTCGAGCACTTCGGCGACAAGGTGGTGCAGCGCGCGTTCATCGGTGCCGCCGATATACATGCCGGGGCGTTTGCGCACGGGCTCCAGCCCCTCCAGAACTTCGATGGAGGAGGCGTCGTATGTCTGCGGGTCGGGCGTGCCTGACAGGAGGTCGTCGGCCATGTTCATGCTCTATCTTGTGTGATGTTTTCACCATCATGGCAGGTTTGGGGGCGAGGGGAAAGGGTTGCGGCCGCCCTGATCGGGGGCGAATGGGCACGGTGGCGGGGCGTATGGCGGTGGACGGGGCCGGGTGCGCGCGGGGCGCTGTTCTTGACCTGCCTCAAGGCGCGCGGCGTGCGGTTGGGGTATAGTCCGGTTGAAAGATGCAATGTCGAACCTGGGGGAGAGTGACCATGGAAGACCTGACTGCGCCACGTGAACCGGCCGCCGAGCCCGCCAAGACCGGCCCGGTGCGAAAGGCCCGCAAACCCGCACCGTCGGGGGCCGACATTCGGGATGCGTTTGAAACCGGCACATACCCCTATGAGGACCGCCTGTCGCGACGCGCATATGAGGCGCGCAAGGCGAAGCTGCAGGCCGAGTTGCTGAAGGTGCAGAAATGGGTCGGCGAAACCGGCGAGCGGATAGTGGTTCTGTTCGAGGGGCGCGACGCGGCCGGGAAGGGCGGCACGATCAAGCGTTTCAACGAGCATCTGAACCCGCGCGAGGCCCGGGTGGTCGCCCTGAACAAACCCACCGACGAGGAGCGGGGGCAATGGTATTACCAGCGCTATGTCCGGCACCTGCCGACGGCTGGCGAAATGGTGTTCTACGACCGGTCTTGGTACAACCGCGCGGGTGTGGAACGGGTGATGGGCTTTTGCACACCGGGCGAATACCTTGAATTCATGCGCCAGACGCCCGAGTTCGAGCGGATGCTGACACGCGCGGGTATCCGGCTTTACAAATATTGGTTTTCGGTGACCCAATCCGAACAACGCAACCGTTTTGCCGCGCGCGAGACAGACCCCCTGAAGCGCTGGAAGCTGTCGCCGATCGACAAGGCGAGCCTCGACAAGTGGGATGATTACACCGAGGCGAAAGAGGCGATGTTCTTCTATACCGACACGGCGGATGCGCCATGGACGGTGATCAAGTCGGACGACAAGAAGCGCGCGCGGCTGAATTGCATGCAGCATTTTCTGGACAGTCTGGATTATCCCGACAAGGACCCCCGGATCGTGCAGGCGCCCGATCCGTTGATCGTGGGCATGGCGGGGCAGGTCCTGCAACGCAGCGATCACATTCTGGGTGCCTCGCTGCATCCGGATACACGCCGCGTCGGGGCATCCTGACCGATCATCGTGCGGGTAATGGTGAATGAAAAAGCGCTGGCCTGCGTGATCGCGGCCAGCGCGACGGCGATTGACAGAGTGAACCCGCGCCGCGCAGTCTTTGCCGATCAGGCAAGGACAGGAGCAGGGTGTGAAAACCGCATTCACCATGGACGACCTGCCGCTTTGGCCGCAGTCCTACCCGCCGGACGGGTACACGGCACAGGGTATCGTGCGGGCCATTCAAGACGGGCTGGCCCAGCACGGGATTTCAGGGGTCTATGCCTTCGCCAATTCATGGGCGATCGACAAGCACCCGGAATTTGCCGACATTCTGGATGATTGGGTGGCCGCCGGCCATCACATCGCCAACCACACCCATGCCCACCAGCAATTGCCCGACATCAACGCTGCGGCCTTCATCGCTGACATCGCCGAGGGGGAGCGGAAGCTGGCGCGATGGCTGAACAAGGCACCACGCAAGCTGTTCCGGCATCCGCTGTGCCACTGGGGCGAGACGGCCACGAAGCTGGCGGCGGTCAACGCCTATCTGGCCGATATCGGCGCGACACCGGTGGACGTCACATCGTGGTGCTACGAATGGACATGGAACCGGGCCTATCGCGCTGCGCGCGACGCGGGCGATCGCAAGGCCGAGATCTATGTGAAGGATAGTTTTCTGACGTTTTCATTGGCGCAACTGATGTTTGATCAGGCGGCGGCGAAGGCGTGGTTCGGGCAGGACATAACGGCGATCACGCTGGGGCATAACGTGCCCTTCTTTGCCGATGTGGCGGCGGATTACTTTGGCCGATTGATTGACGCGGGCGTCATGTTCGTTGCGCTGGAGGATGCGTTGGTCGCGCCGGTGCAATCTGCCGTCGGATCGGTGGTATCGGACAAGTTTCTGGTCTTGCAGCAAAAGCTGGCGGATGCGGCGGGCAGGCCCACGCCGCAGATAGTACCCGAGTGTCAGGAGATGTTCGCGCGTATCAAGGCCATGGCGGGCGATTTGACCGTCTAGAGGTCAAGGGGGGCAGGCGGCGCTTAGACGCCACCGCCGCCGAGGCCGAAGTAATGATCAAGCACGGCGTCATCGACGATGTTGCGCTGATAGGCGACCGAAGCAACGGCCACAAGTTGGGCGTATTCCGCTTCTGTGATGGTGCCGTCGTTGATGGCATTGATGCCTGCTTCCAACGAGTCCAGCACGGTCTGGTTCATCATGGTGTTGGCCAGAACGAAAAGATCCTGTGCCTCGCTCTCGGTTACCAGACCCGCCTCGAGCAGGGGCTCGAAATGGGAGCCGTTGAATTGAACGAACGCGTCACTGATCTGCTGGGTGCGCATCTGCGCCTCCAGTCGGGAGGACAGGACCGAAATCGCATCGGTCAACACTGCGGTCATCGCAACGGCCATGCCGACGGCGGCAGCACTGAGCACGGTCCAGTCCACCGTGATGGCCGCGTCCTCGGATTGGCAGAATTTGGCGATAAGCGTACGCACTGTAATAAACCGTTCGTTAGGATAGATCAGTGTTCAATATGGGCCGCAATTTGGGCAGAAATGTGGTGGATTACCGTCTTTGCGGGAACAATCCTGGCAAAATCCGGGACAATCCTGGCAAGGCATCGCTGGGGTCGCGGTGTGGGACTTGCCGATGATGCCAACGTGACTTTATAGACCTGCCCATGAGGTTGCACGCGGGCATCATTACTTGCATCACGCTGGGCTTGGCAAGCGCCGCCCAAGCGCACCCGCATATTTTCGTCGACGCCGGACTGACACTGATCCGCGATGCCGCCGGGCGCGTCACCGCCGTGGATGTCACGTGGCGGTATGACGAGCTGTATTCCCTGATCTTGCTGGAAGATTACGGGCTGGACCCAGATTTCGACCTGTCCCTGACACCCGCGGAAATTGCGCAGACGCTGGGCTTTGACCTGAACTGGAATGGCGGCTTCACCGGGGGCTTGGTCCTGAGCCAGGGGGATCGCGCGCTGGAGGTGGGGACGCCGGAGCCGATCAGCCTGACGTTGCTGTCGAGCGGGCAGATCGAAACCGTGCATCGCCGCCCGGTGTCGGGCGGGGAGGCGGGCGATGTCGCCGCCCGGATATTCGACGCCGCGTTCTACGTCGCCTTTGAAATGACACTGGACATGGAGGCGGCGGGTTGCGCGCCCGTGCTGGTTCGCCCCGATCTGGATGCGGCCTATGCCTTGTTGGCCAGCGCCATCGCCGACATCGGTGGCAGCGTCGATGCCGATGACAACTTCCCGGCCGTCGGTGCGGCCTTCGCGGATACGGTGGTGTTCCAATGCGCTGGCTGATCGCGGGGGGGGCGGTGATGATCGCGGCGCTGCTGGTGGCCGCGTATCTTGGTGGCGGGGACCAAGCGCTGTTGCGCTGGGCCGCCGAGGGTCAACGCACGGCGCAGACCGCGATGGCGCAGGGGCTGCGCGCGCTGCGGGGGGGGGACGCCGCCGCGCTGACCGGGTTCATTGGGGTATGTTTCGCCTATGGGTTCTTTCACGCGGCCGGGCCGGGCCATGGCAAGCTGCTGATCGGCGGGTATGGTGCGGCGCGTGAGGTGGGCGCGCTGCGGCTTTCGGTGGTGGCGGTGGCCTCCAGTTTGGCGCAGGCGGGCACGGCGATCGTGTTGGTCGGCTGCGGGCTGTGGCTGGTTGGATGGAGCCGGGAACGGATGACGGACGTGGCCGAACAAGTGTTCGCACCCCTCAGCTTCGCCGCCATCGCGGTTATCGGGCTCTGGCTGGTCTGGCGCGGTCTGCGGACGCTGCGCGCGACCCGGTCGGGGGGAGCGGTCTGTGCCGACTGTGGCCATAGCCACGGGCCATCGGTCGATGCGGTGGCGGCGGCGCGCGATTGGCGCAGCCTTGCGCCGCTGGTCGGCGCGGTGGCGATCCGACCCTGCACCGGCGCGCTGTTCGTTCTTATCTTGACGGCGCAGATGGGGATATTCGGCACCGGCATCGCGGGGGTGGTGGCCATGGGGCTGGGCACGGCCAGCGTCACGGTCGCGGTCGCGGTGGCGGCGGTGACGTTGCGGCGGGGCGCGTTGTCGGGCCTGACGGACAATCCGGCGTTGGCCCGGGTGCAGCCGGTTCTGGAATTGACGGTGGGGGCCATCGTCGCGGTCGTGGCCACGCAGCTGGCGCTTGCAGCGCTTTGATCAGGGTTGGCAAGTCAGTGGGCGGGGCGTAAGGGCTGGCCCATGTCCCCTCTCATGCAACATCTTCGTGCGTCATTGGTGCTGGGTCTGCCGCTGATCGGCTCTCAGATTGCAAGCAACGTGATCAGCCTGACGGATACGGTCATGATGGGCTGGTACGGGGTGCCCGAACTGGCGGCTGTCGCGCTGGGCGGCAGCTATTTCCACGTCGTGCTGATTCTGGGCATGGGCTTTGCCCTTGCGGTGGTCCCGATGGTGGCCGGGGCCGTCACCAATGACGATGTCACCCAAGCCCGCCGGGTCACGCGGATGGGGCTGTGGATCGCGGTGTTGTTCAGCCTGACCGCGCTGCCGCTGTTCTGGTTTTCCGGCGCCATCTTGCAGCTTGCCGGGCAGGCTGAGGGATTGTCCGCCCTGACGCAAAGCTATCTGCGCATTGCCGGGCTGGGCCTGATGCCGGCGGTGCTGATGCTGGTCTTCCGCAGTCACCTCAGCGCGCTGGAACGCACGCGGATCATGCTGTGGGCGACATTGGCGGGGGTGGTGTTGAATGCCGGGATGAACTGGGTGCTGATCTTCGGCAATCTGGGGGCGCCCGAACTGGGCGTGAATGGCGCGGCGATCGCCTCTGCGGGGACGCATCTGATGATGTGCGCGGTGCTGGCGATCTATGCCGCGCGCGCGCCCGGCTTGCGCGAATACACCTTGTTCGCACGCCTCTGGCGACCCGACTGGGAGGCCTTCGGACAGGTTTTCCGGCTGGGATGGCCGATTTCGGCCACCTTGCTGGCCGAATCGGGGCTGTTCATGGCGACGATGATCATGATGGGCTGGATCGGCGAACTTGAACTGGCCGCCCACGGCATCGCGCTGCAGATCGTGTCGATCATCTTCATGTTGCACGTCGGGTTAAGCCAGGTTGCAACGGTGCGGGCGGGCCGCGCCTGGGGGCGGCGCGACGTGGCGGGCCTGCGTCTTGCGGCGGCGGCAGTTCTGCTCCTGTCGGCGATTGCGGTCGCGCTGGCGATGATCTTGTTCCTCAGCCTGCCCGAGACGCTGATCGGCCTGTTCCTCGATCCCGCCGACCCTCTGCGCCCGCAGATACTGGCGATTGGCGCGGGCCTCTTGCTGGTGGCGGCGTTCTTTCAACTGGCGGATGCGGCGCAGATCATGGCGCTGGGTCTGCTGCGCGGGGTGCACGATACACGGGTGCCGATGATCTACGCATTCCTCAGCTATTGGGCGGTGGGCGTGCCCTGCGCGTGGCTGTTCGGGTTTCCGCTGGGCTTGGGCGGCCCGGGCATCTGGCTTGGGTTGGTGGTGGGGCTTGCCATCGCGGGGGTGCTGATGATGCTGCGCTTCTGGCGCGGGGCCGCCGCCCTGCCGGGTGCGGGCATGACGAAGGGGGTATGACCGCCCCCATCTTTGCTTTTCAAATATGTCCGCCGGAGGCATCCGACCGATGCCTCCGGCGCTGCCCGTGTGCGGCTTATGCCAGTCCGCCCAGAACACGCGCCCACGCGCGGATCCCATGATGAAAACTGCTGAGGTCGTATTTCTCGTTCGGGGAATGCATCGCATCGTCATCCTTGCCGAAGCCCGCCAAAAGCGAATCCATTCCCAGAATGGTCTGGAAATGCCCCGCCACCGGGATTGACCCGCCGCCGCCGACATAGGCCGCATCACCGGGCCATTCCTGCGACAGGGCGGCGCGCGCCACCGCGAAGGCAGGGTGATCGGTGTTCATGACGCTGGCGGGGTCGCCGCCAAGCTCGGCGAAGGTCACGGTGCAGTCAGGGGGCAGCTGGTCTTGCACCCACTGGCGGAAATTCCGGCTGATGGCGGCGGGGTCTTGCGTACCGACAAGCCGGAAGCTGACCTTGGCATGGGCCTGCGACGGCAGCACGGTCTTGAAACCCGCGCCGGTATAGCCGCCCCAGATGCCGTTGATCTCGGCGGTGGGGCGCGACCAGACCATCTCCAGTCCGGAGTAGCCTTGTTCGCCGGCGGGCAGGGACAGGCCGACGGCGCCAAGGAAGGCGGCCTCGTCAAAGCCCAGCCCGTCCCACTGGGCCTTGAGTTCGGGGGCAAGATCGGGAACGCCGTCATAGAAATGCGGGATCGCGATGCGGCCCGTGTCATCGTGCATGGCGGCAAGGACCTTGGTCATGGCGCGGATCGGGTTCATCGCAATGCCGCCGAACATGCCGGAATGCAGGTCGACCTTGGGGCCGGTGATGGTGATTTCCTCGCGTACCATGCCGCGCAACTGGGTGCAGATGGCGGGGGTGGTGTCATCGAACATCCCGGTGTCGCAGATCAGCGCGATGTCGGCGCGCAATTCATCGGCGTTGGCTTTCAGGAACGGAACGAGGGACGGGGACCCCGATTCCTCCTCACCCTCGAAAAAGAATGTAACGCGGGCGGGCAGGGTGCCAGTTTCCGCCTTCCAGGCGCGGCAGGCCTCGATGAAGGTCATCAACTGACCCTTGTCGTCGACGGCGCCGCGCGCGCGGATCACCTTGCCTTTTGGCGTGTCCTGAATTTCGGGATCGAACGGGTCGCGGTCCCAAAGGCTCAGGGGATCGACCGGTTGCACGTCGTAATGGCCGTAGAACAGGACATGGGGGCCTTCGCCGCCATGCGCCACGACCATCGGGTGCCCGGTGGTGGGCCTGACCGAGGCGTCAAAGCCCAGCCCCGTCAATTCATCGGCCAGCCATTGGGCCGCGCGGGCGACATCGGCGTCATAGGCCGGATCGGTCGAGATGGAGGGGATGCGCAGCAGGTCGAATAACCGGGCGGTGGCTTGGTCTAGGTCGGCATCAATCCGGGAAAGGACGGCATCAAGGGACATCGGGGCGCTCCTGCGTTGGCGATTTTGTGAACACTATGACGTTGGGGCGCGGTGTCCAGCGGTTGAGAGGGGGGCAGGCTTGCGCTAATTGGGCACATGCGGGGATGTGATGGCGGGGCGCGCGGCCCTGCAGACATCTTTTCAGGCGATGCAACGTGACCGGGAGTGAATGTGATGCGGGCAGGATTGGCGGCGATATGTCTGGCGGTGACGGCGGGGTCTGCGATGGCGCAAGACCTGCCGAATTTGCGCGATGCACGCGATCTGGTCTTTGCGGAGCGCGGTGAGGTGGAATGGGAGGTGATCCCCCATGAGAGCCTGAGCGGGCGCGATCTTGCCACGCTGGATGCGCTGAACCAGATCCAGCCGCAGCCATATTACGCGGCCTTTGCGCTTGCCACGGAAAACGGGCTGGCGGCGGCCACCACGGTGGCGGCGGCGAATTTCCACGACGAAGACAGCGCGCGGACCGCAGCGATCGCGGGGTGTCTGGATGCGGGCGGCGAAGACTGCGTTGTGGTTCTGGTGGTGCGGCCCCTTGGATGGGAGCCGGGCCGCGCGCTGCAACTGAACGCCGAGGCAAGCGCCGCGTTGCGCGGAGAATTCCGTCGCTTGGGCCGTGACCGGGTGCTGGCGATTTCGCGGCAGACCGGCCAATGGGGCATGGGCCGGGGCCGCGAGGCCGCGATCGCGGCATGCGGCGCGCAGGATTGCGAGGCGGTGATCGAGGGGTAACGGCAGGTCGTTTGGCCGATTGATCCATGTCAAAGCCGGGTTTGCGGCAATTTGTAACTTGGCTCAACAACCGCGCCTGTCCTATCAGGGGTTCAACAATAGATCGGGCCCGCATCGATGGGCCCATCGCCAGCGTCTGGCGGCGCCGATCGTCCGGAGGGGACGGCGCCGCATGTGGGAGACAGCCAGTGAATTATGATGACGCGCTAACGACTGCGATCGACCGCCTGCATACCGAAGGGCGCTATCGCACGTTCATCGATATCGAGCGGCGGCGCGGGCAGTTTCCCCACGCGATCTGGACCAAACCGGATGGCACCGAGCAAGAGATCACGGTGTGGTGCGGCAACGATTATCTTGGCATGGGGCAGCACCCCGTCGTGCTGGCCGCGATGCAAGAGGCGCTGGAGGCCACCGGCGCCGGGTCGGGTGGCACGCGCAACATCTCGGGCACCACGGTCTATCACAAGACACTGGAGGCCGAGTTGGCCGATCTGCACGGCAAGGAGGCGGCGCTGGTCTTTACCTCGGCGTATATTGCCAATGATGCGACGCTGAGCACATTGCCGAAGTTGTTTCCCGGCCTGATCATTTATTCCGACGCGCTGAACCATGCCTCGATGATCGAGGGGGTGCGGCGCAACGGTGGCGCCAAGCGGATATTCCGGCACAATGACGTGGCGCACCTGCGCGAACTGATGGCCGCCGACGACCCGGCCGCGCCCAAGCTGATCGCCTTTGAAAGCGTCTATTCGATGGATGGCGATTTCGGACCGATCGCCGAGATCGTCGCGGTGGCCGAGGAATTCAACGCACTGACGTATCTGGACGAGGTCCATGCCGTGGGCATGTATGGCCCGCGCGGCGGCGGTGTGGCCGAACAACTGGGCCTGATGGACAAGATCGACATCATCAACGGCACGCTGGGCAAGGCGTTCGGCGTAATGGGCGGCTATATCGCCGCCAGCGCCAAGATGTGCGACGCGGTGCGCAGTTATGCGCCGGGGTTTATCTTCACCACATCCATTCCCCCGGCGGTGGCGGCGGGTGCTGCGGCGTCGGTGCGGCATCTGAAGGGCGATCAGGCGCTTCGCGATCTGCATCAAGAACGGGCAAAGGTGTTGAAGCTGCGCCTGAAAGGGATGGGTTTGCCGATCATCGACCACGGCAGCCACATCGTTCCGGTGATCGTGGGCGACCCTGTTCATACGAAAAAGTTGAGCGATATGCTGCTTGAGCACTATGGCGTGTATGTGCAACCCATCAACTATCCGACCGTGCCGCGGGGCACGGAACGCCTAAGATTTACGCCATCGCCTGTGCATAACCCAGAGATGATTGACGGGTTGGTGCGCGCAATGGACGGGCTTTGGAGCCACTGTGCGCTGAATCGTGCCGACCTGTCGGCCTGACGTTTTCTGATCGTGCAACGCCCTTAAAACTCATGCTAACACGACCTACGCGCACAGTGGTTGGGGAATCACTGTATTTAGGGTAACATGAGATAAATGACGCAAGGGATGCCATTCACGGTATGCCCTAAGGTCAGACAAGGGGCAGGCCGCATGGGCCATGATCAGGGCAGCGCCGGGGGGCAGACGGCAGGCTTTATGGCCTATGACGTCCTTGATGTGCCTCTGGGTGACCTGATGCGCGGCGAGCGTGCGACGCTAGGCAAATCCCTGTTGGATGTGGAACGCGAGCTCAAGATCAAGGCAAGTCTGATTGCCGCGATCGAGAATGCGGATGTCGGCGCTTTTTCCAGTCAGGGTTTCATCGCCGGTTACGTGCGGTCGTATGCCCGTTACCTCGGCATGGAGCCGGAATGGACGTTCCAGAGGTTCTGCCGCGAAACCGGGTTTGAGGGCGTGCACGGATTTTCCGCGCATCAGGCGCAGGCCGCCAAGCGCAAACATGCCGAGGTGCCGCGCCGGGTTCACCCCAATGATGTGATGTCGTCGTCGCGCGTTTCCTTTGCCCCCGCACGCGAAAGCATGTTTTCCCGCGTCGAACCCGGTGCGCTGGGATCGATCGCGGTGCTGCTGGTGCTGGTGATGGGCATTGGTTACGGCGCCTATTCGATCCTGTACGACATTCAGCGCCTGCAGATCGCGCCCGTGGACGAGGCACCTTCGCCGCTGGCCCAGCTGGACCCGTTGGCGGGTGCGGCAGAGGGCGCATTCGATGCCGGCCAAGGTTTCGACATCACCATGCCCGGCCCCGAAACGATGGACCGGATCTATCGTCCCCAAGCGCTGGAGGCGCCGGTTCTGACCCCGCGTGAGCAGGCATTGGCGACGCTTGATCCCGATCAGGTCGGCACGCTTGGTATCCCCGCGACGGCATCCCGGGTGGCTTTGGCCGAAACTGCGGATCCAGAAGCCTCGCCCGTGCAGGTCACCGAACGGGTTGAGGATGAAGTGGTTTTGTTCGCGGTGCGGCCATCTTGGGTGCGCGTCAGTTCGGCCAGCGGCGCGACGATTTTCGAAGGCACGCTGAATACCGGCGAAAGCTATGTGCTGCCGCAATCGGCGGAGCCGCCGACCTTGCGGGCGGGCAATTCCGGGTCGCTGTTCTTTGCGGTCAACGGTGTGACCCTTGGCCCCGCCGGACCCGGAACATCCATCGCACGCGATGTGGTGCTGTCGGTCGATGCGCTGGGCGAAAACTATGCCATGGCGGATGCCAGCACCGATCCGGATCTGGCCGATGTGGCGGCGTTGGTGTTGGGCGAAGCGCCGCTGGAATAATCGCGAACTGTTGGCGCGGGGCGTTGTTTCCCGGCGCTGCCGAGGCTATCCTTGTGCGCAAGTCCGCGACCAAGGAGCGCCCGATCATGTCCCATAATCCGATCCGCCCTTGGCGCAACATCGACCGTCGCAAAAGCCGGATGATCCATGTGGGCAGCGTACCCGTGGGGGGCGATGCGCCGATTTCGGTGCAGACCATGACCAACACCCTGACCACGGATGTGAAGGCGACGATCGAACAGGTCCAGCGTTGCTTCGAGGCGGGGGCCGATATCGTGCGCATTTCGGTGCCCGATCAGGACAGCAGCCGGGCGCTGCATGAAATCGTCCGTGAAAGCCCGGTGCCGATCGTGGCCGATATCCATTTTCACTACAAACGCGGGATCGAGGCCGCCGAGGCCGGGGCCGCCTGCCTGCGGATCAATCCCGGCAACATCGGGGACGCGGCGCGGGTCAAAGAGGTGATCAAGGCTGCGCGCGACAACAATTGCTCCATCCGGATCGGCGTCAACGCGGGATCGTTGGAGAAGCACCTGCTGGAGAAATATGGCGAGCCGTGCCCCGACGCGATGGTCGAAAGCGGTCTGGATCATATCAAGATCTTGCAGGACAACGATTTTCACGAATTCAAGATCAGCTGCAAGGCATCCGACGTGTTCATGGCGGCGGCGGCCTATCAGTTGTTGGCCGAGGCCACGGACGCCCCGATCCATCTGGGCATCACCGAAGCTGGCGGGCTGATTTCCGGCACGGTCAAATCCGCGATCGGCATGGGCAACCTGCTGTGGGCGGGGATCGGCGACACGATCCGTGTGTCCCTGAGCGCCGACCCGGTGGAAGAAGTGAAGATGGGCTTCGAGATCTTGAAGTCGCTGGGCCTGCGCCACCGGGGGGTGAACATCATTTCGTGCCCGTCTTGTGCGCGTCAGGGGTTCGATGTGATCAAGACGGTGGAGGCGCTGGAGCGGCGGCTGGAGCATATCAAGACGCCGATGAGCCTGAGCATCATCGGGTGCGTGGTGAACGGGCCGGGCGAGGCGCTGATGACGGATGTGGGGTTCACTGGCGGGGGCGCGGGATCGGGCATGGTTTATCTGGCGGGCAAGCAGAGCCACAAACTGGCCAATGAGCAGATGATCGAACATATCGTGGAGCAGGTGGAAAAGAAGGCCGCCCTGCTGGAGGCTGAGAAGGCCGCCGCAGAACGGGCTGCAGAACAGGCTGCCGAGTGACGGCGCGGCCCGCGCCCTCGTGCCCCCTTGCGGGGGCCTCGGGCGGGGGCATTGCCATGCGCCTTTGGCGGGCGGATGTGTGCGACCAAGACAGCAGGCGGGCGCTGCACGGGCGGGATGCCTCCGGTGGACATATTTGAAAAACAAAGATGGGACCCGGCGGGCCGGGAATTGGCAGATCTTGCGGCCCGCGGTGCGGGGGTTGATCAGGGGCCGGAAATTGCAGGGCTGAAGGAAAGGGATCTTTATGGCACATCTTGCGGCACTGCCCCGCAACGAGAGCGGTATCGCCACCGCGCTGGACGTGTTGCGCCAGCGGTTGGGGCCGCGGTTGGAGACCGGGCAGGCCTTGCGCGAACAGCATGGGCATACAACCACGTGGCTGGTGAACCAGCCACCCGACGCGGTGGTGTTCGCGCAATCGACCGCCGAGGTGCAAGATATCGTGCGCATTTGCGCCGACCATCAGGTGCCGATCATTCCGTTCGGCGCGGGCACCTCGCTTGAGGGGCACGTGAATGCCCCGGCGGGGGGGATATCGATCGATTTCAGCCAGATGAACAAGATCCTTGCGGTGCATCCCGAGGATATGGACGCGGTCATACAGCCGGGCGTCACCCGCAAGGCGTTGAACGTGCATCTGCGCGATACCGGGTTGTTCTTTCCCGTCGATCCGGGGGCCGATGCGTCATTGGGCGGTATGGCTGCCACCAATGCCAGCGGCACCAACGCGGTGCGCTATGGGACGATGAAGGACAATATCTTGAGCCTGACGGCGGTTCTGCCATCGGGGGAGTTGGTCAAGACCGCCGCGCGGGCGCGCAAGACCAGCGCAGGCTATGACCTGACGCGGTTGATCGTGGGCAGCGAGGGGACATTGGGGTTGATCACCGAATTGACGCTGCGCTTGCGGGGGATACCGGAGGCGGTGTCTGCGGCGACCTGTTCGTTCCCGAGTGTGCAGGCGGCCTGTGACGCGGTGATCGCGGTGATCCAGTATGGGCTGCCGGTGGCGCGGATCGAGTTGCTGGACGCGTTGAGCGTGCGGGCGGTAAACGCCTATTCGGGATTGTCGCTGCCGCTCTCGCCGCTGTTGTTACTGGAATTCCACGGCAGCCCGGGGGGTGTGGCGGAACAGGCGGCGGTGTTTGGCGATATCGCGGCGGAGTTCGGCGCAACGGGGTATGCGGCCACCACGCGGGAGGAAGAGCGCAACAGGCTGTGGCAGGCGCGCCATGATGCCTATTGGGCAGGCCTTGCGCTGCGGCCGGGCGCCAAGGGGATCTCGACCGATGTCTGCGTGCCGGTCAGCCGCTTGGCCGATTGCGTGACCCAAGCCCAAGCCAAGGCCGCGGAGATGGGATTCATGGCCCCCGTTGTCGGCCATGTGGGCGACGGGAATTTCCATGTGCTGCTGTTGATCGACATGGCGGACGCGGCCGAGGTTGCGCGCGCCGAGGCGTTCGTTGGCTGGTTGAACGATCTGGCGATTGCGATGGACGGGACCTGCACCGGAGAACATGGCATCGGGCAGGGCAAGTCGGCCTATCTGGGCCGGGAACTGGGGCCGGGCGCCCTGACCATGATGGCTGCAATCAAGCGAGGGGTAGATCCATTGAACATCTTTAATCCGGGCAAGATGGCGCTGCCAAATGGATAGTCGCGTGCCGGTGGGCGCGGCCCCGTTTTCCGCCCATGACGAGCCGCATCTTTCGGGGCGGAGCGGCTGGTTGCGGGCGGCGGTCATGGGGGCGAATGACGGCATATTGTCCACTGCGGCGTTGCTGGTGGGGGTGGCCGCCGGCGGGGCCGATCAGGTGACGCTGCTGTTGGCGGGTGTGGCCGGGATGAGCGCCGGTGCGATGAGCATGGCGGCGGGGGAGTATGTGTCGGTCTCCAGTCAGGCAGATGTGGAGCGCGCGGATGTGGAGCGCGAGAAGGCCGAATTGATCAATAACCCCGAGGGGGAGTTGGCGGAACTGGCCGAGATCTATCGGGAGCGCGGGCTGAGTGCCGGTCTGGCCGATCAGGTTGCGCGGGAATTGACCGCGGTGGACGCACTTGGCGCACATCTGCGCGATGAAATCGGGATCAACGACCTGTCCCCGCCGCGTCCTGTGCAGGCGGCGGTGGTGTCGGCGCTGACGTTTGCGGGGGGGGCGGTGGTGCCGTTGCTGGCCGCGATCATGATGCCGGGGGCGGTGCAGGTGACGGTCGCGTTGGCGACGCTGGTGGCGCTTGGCGCATTGGGCGCATTGGGTGCACAGGCCGGTGGCGCGCCACGGATCCGGGCGTCGCTGCGGGTGATGGTCTGGGGGGTTCTGGCGATGGCGGCGACCAGCGGGATCGGTGCGTTGGTGGGGGTTGCGGTCTAGGAGGTGGCCCCTTTGGGGCCATGCCTCCGGCGGGAGTAGTTCGGCCAAGAAAAAGCTGCGGTGGCTTCAGGTGTCGTGCCATCCGTCGGGGAGGCAGTAGCCTGTGATCGCGCCGTTCTGGAGCGCGAGGAGCCGGGCGGGCAGGCCGGGGGCGATGAGCGCGGGCTGTCCCATGGCGATGCGCCAAGGATGTGCGAACGCATGCGGCAAGGCGGCCTCAAGCGGTTGCGCGGTGGCGGTGGCGAGGTTTTGGGCGGCATGCAGCAAGGTGATATCGGCCCCCGCGAGGGTGCCGTCGGGGAGGGTCAGCCGCCCGTCGCGGCGCAAGATGGTGCGCCCCCCGAGCGTGAACCGGGTGTCGGCGGTTCCGGCCGGGGCCATGGCATCGGTGACAAGAAAGGCCGCATCGGCGCGCGCGCGAAGAGTGATGCGTAGGGCGGCGGGATGGACATGATGGCCATCGGCGATCAGGCCAAAGCAGGCCGCGTGATCAAGTGCGGCGCCCGCCAGCCCCGGCGCGCGGTGGTGCAACCCCGACATGGCATTGAACAGATGGGTGGCCATCGTTGCCCCTGCCGCGAAGGCGGCGCTGGCGGTGGCGTAGTCGCAGGCGGAGTGGCCGAGTGAGACGGTGATGCCGGCCGCAGTGAGCGCGGCGATCTGTTCGGGCGTCACCTGTTCGGGCGCAAGCGTGATGAGGAGGGTGTTCAGGCGTGATCTGGCCGCGATGTATTGGGCGAGGTCCGCGTCGGTCATCGGGCGCAGCATGGCGGGATCATGGGCTCCGGGCACGGCAAGGTGCGGGCCTTCAAGATGCAGGCCGAGCAACATCGGATCGCTTGAGGTGGCGACGAGGTCGATGATGCGGGCGGTGGTCGGGGCCGTATCCGAGATAAGGGTGGGCAGCAGGCCAAGGGTCCCGCCCGCGCGATGGGCGGCGGCAAGGCGCGTCAGATCGGCCTGCGTATGGCAATCGGCCAGCATGAGGCCGCCGCCGCCATTGACCTGAAGGTCGATCAGGCCGGGACACAGCAGCGCCGGTTGCCTGTTCTGGCTGATGTCATGGGCATCGCCCGGCGGCGGCGGTTGGTCGGTTACCTCGGCAATGTGGCCATCGGCGATACGGATGTGCAGGTTGTGCCGTAGGCCGTCGATGTCCAGCAGATCGACGCCGGTCAGCCACGTCATGGCAGCGCTTTGGCAAGGTGCAGGGCTCCGTCCAGCGGGCGCCCCCGGGGCGGTTGCAGATCAAGCGAAAGGCGTGGCCCCAAGATCTCGCCCAGCCCGCCAGTCAGCACGAGGGGGCCATTGGTATGGCCGACGTCTTCCAGCCCGGCACGAAGCGCGTGAACCGTTTCGGCGATTAGCCGCGCGGCGAGGGGTGAGGTGCTGCCCGCGACCAGCCGGGCCAGTTCGGCGAATTGGTCGGGGCTGGCCTGTCGCGCCCACAAAACGGGGTGCGGCGGCGCGGCGGCGATCAGGGCATCGGCCATCATATCGGCGGGCAGGCGGCCTTCGGCGACCTGCAAGGCGAGGGACAAGGCCCGGCGGCCCAGCCACGCGGCGGACCCTTCATCGCCCAGTTGAAAGCCCCAGCCGCCGATATGATGGATCTGGTCACCATCCTTGCGGATGAAGAACGAGCCGGTCCCGAGGCTGGCCAGAGTGCCGTCGCCACCGGCAAACGCGCCTTCGAGGGCTGTGACGCTGTCGTCGACGACATAGGCCAGCACCGGCAGGGCCATTGCGACGGCATCGGCCTGACCGGGCAGACGGCAGCCGGCAAGCCCGGCGCAGATGCGGGCATCGCCAAGGGCGTCATGGGTGAGACCGAGTGCTTCCAGCCCCTTGTCGATCAGCGCGGTGAGGTTGGCCAACGCCGCTTCGGGGTCGGTCACGACATTGGCGGGGCCGCCCGACACTTCGGCCTGACGGTCGCCGACCTGAATAAGCAGGCGGCTGCCGGAGCCGCCACCATCGATTCCTATGTCAATGCGCATGGTCATGCGAGCACCCTAAGGCAAGGATCAAACCAGTGAAATAGCCTGTCCAAGGCGCGCGGATTCCTGCGCGGCCAGCCCCATCCGCACCGCCATGGCCCCATCGTTCAACGTGACCTCGGGCGGGCGGCCCGTGCGGATCGCGTCAAGAAAGCGGACGTGCTGATAATAGGTGGCCCCGTTATGATCCCCTGCCGCCAGCAATTGCGGATCGACCGGAATTTCCAGATCGCGCGGGCCGGTGGGATTGCGCGGGCTGATCACGACGCGCGGAACGGGCGGGGGGCCGATATCGGTGTTCCAGAACCGGGTGGGGCCGGGGACAAGCGCCTCGATCTTGCCGGCGGGGCCGACGGCGCTGATTTCTTCCTGATACCGGCTGCCCTCGGCGAACATGCATAGCTCCAGCATGGCGCGGGCACCCTTGGCGAAATCGACAATGACATAACCATGATCCCAGATATCCGGGGTTTCGCCGTTATAGGTTTCGGTGAGGTGGTTCACGGCCTGACCGGCACTGGCCATGACGCGCACGGGGTCATCGTTCAGGACGAGGCGCATCAGATCGAAGAAATGGCAGCATTTTTCAACCAGTGTGCCGCCGGTGTTGCGGTTGAAGCGGTTCCAGTCACCGACCTTTTCCAGAAACGGAAAGCGGTGTTCGCGGATCGACAGCATCTGGATGCCGCCGGTGACCTCGGCGGCCATTTCACGCAGACGCGCGACGGGCGGCATATAGCGGTATTCCATCGCGACCCAGATCGGCGCGGGGTAATGCGCGGCGAGGGTTTGCAGATCGGCCTCGTCACTGGCGGAGGTGTAGAGCGGTTTTTCGACCAGCACGGGCAGCGGCCGAATGGCGGCAATTTCCTGCAATTGCCGCAGATGCAGGTGGTTGGGCGAGGCGATAAGCAGCGCGTCCACATCATCGCGCGCCAGAAGCGTGGGGATATCGGGGCAGGGCGTGGCGCCGGGCGCAAGGGCGCGGCTTGCGGCCATCATGCCGGCGTCAGGCTCCAGCAGGGCCGTGATTTCGGCCGAGGCCAGCAGCGCGATGTTGCGCATATGCTCTTGCCCCATCATGCCGCAGCCGATGATGCCATAACGCGTGGTGCGATCCATGTTGGGGCCTTTCAGGACAGCCGCGCGACATACCGCGCGCGATCAGGGTTGAACCAGGTCTGGGAAAACTCCACAGCCGCGCCGGTGTTGTCGAAACTTATCCGCTCCACAAGCCCCGCCGTGGCGCCTGCAAGCAGGCCAAGGGCGTCGGGCGCCCAATCGGGGGGTGTCGCCACGCCGACGCGATCCTCGGCGCGCGCGACCCACAGACCGAGCCGTTGCCGATAGGCGAGGTAAAGGCTGTCGGAGAGGTGCCCGGTCAGGCGCGGGGCATGGGTGGCGTCAAGCCAGATCTCCTCGACCGACACAGGCATGCCGGAGAGCGCGCGAAGGCGGCGCAGGCGCAGGGCGTCGGTGCTGGTGCCGATCGCGGGCAGATCGTCGGGTTTGGGAGTGATCGCGCGGTCCAGCACGGTCGCTGTTGGCAGGCCACCGCCCTTCAGTAACTCTAGCCTGAAAAAAGCATATATGCCTGATGCTTGCGGACCATTCTTTATGTAATTGCCGGACCCATGCCGCCGGTCCAGCAACCCACGCCCGACAAGTTCAGCCAGCGCCTTGCGCAGGGTCGTGACCGACACATCATGATCCGCTGCCATGGCCCGTTCAGGTGGCAGGCGCTGCCCTTGGGTCAGCCGCCCGGCCCCGATGTCGCGGGTCAGACGCTCGGCGATCTGAAGGTAGGCGGGCAAAGCCCCGGGCGTTGTCATAACGGGTCGCGCTTGAATTGATATACGATTGATCTACCGCAAGCGGGCTGCTACGCAAGCGTTAAATCAAGCCGCCATGGGAGGTGAGGCATGAGCGTGGTTCCCGTTACGTCGCAAGATCTGGATGGTGCCGAGGTCAGTTGGTTCGCCGCACTTTGTTCCGACGATTATGCGTTTCTTGGTGTGCCCGATGGGCAGTTGCGATCAAGCTGGGTGCATTGCAGCGGGATCGTGAAAGAGGCGGAAAAGCAGGGGTTTCGTAATATCCTGTGCCCGTCCAGCTATCAGGTGGGGCAAGATACTTTGAGTTTCGTGGCCGGGTGCGCGCCGATCACCGACGCCATCAACATGCTGGCTGCAGTGCGTTGCGGAGAGATGCAGCCCATTATGCTGGCGCGCACCATCGCCACGCTGGACCACATGTTGCAGGGACGCCTGACGGTGAACATCATCAGCAGCGATTTTCCGGGGCAAAAGGAAGACAGCGCGTTTCGGTATCAACGCTCTCGCGAGGTGGTGGAGATATTGAAGCAGGCATGGACCCGGGACGAGATTAACTATTCCGGGCAAGTATATGATTTCAAAGGGCTGACGACAGACCCGGTGCGCCCTTATCAAACGGGGGGGCCGTTGCTGTATTTTGGCGGCTACAGCCCCGATGCGCTGGAACTATGTGGCCAGCACTGTGATGTCTACCTGATGTGGCCCGAGACCAAGGACCAGTTAGCGGGGCGCATGAAGGCCGTCCACCAAGTGGCGGAAAAATATGACAGAACCTTGGATTACGGCCTGCGGGTGCACATGATCGTCCGCGATACCGAGGCGGAGGCGCGCGAATATGCTGAGCATCTGACCAGCAAGCTGGACGACGAGTTGGGAACGCTGATCCGCGAGCGGGCGCTGGATAGTGGAAGCCTTGGGGTCAGTCATCAGGCGCGGGCGCGCGAATTGGCCGATCAGTTCGGCTATATCGAACCGCATCTGTGGACGGGGATCGGGCGGGCGCGGTCCGGCTGTGGCGCGGCTTTGGTGGGGTCGACCGATCAGGTGCTGAGTGAGATCGAGGCCTATCAGAAGATGGGCATTCGGGCGTTCATCTTTTCGGGTTATCCGCATCTGGATGAATGCCGCCATTTCGGGGAAAAGGTAATGCCGCAGCTAAAGACGGTATCGCTGCCGCAGGCCTATGGCCGGGTGCCCGATGGGGTGCCCCTGACACCGCTTGGAATGGGAGAACGACGGTGATGGAACGTGTAACGGTTGGGCCGCTGGATCTGTCGCGGATCATTTATGGGATGTGGCGGCTGAAGGACGGTGAGGATACCAGCGCCGCGCATGTGCAGGCCAAGGTCGAAGCCTGCCTCAGCCAAGGCATCACCACGATGGATCAGGCCGATATCTACGGTGATTACGGTGCCGAGGCGGTGCTGGGCGATGCGTTTCGCGTCGCGCCCGGTTTGCGCGACAAGGTCGAGTTGATCACCAAGTGCGATATCGTGGCCCCGATCGGAAAATACGCTGACAAGCGGGTGAAATATTATGACACGACACCGGCGCACATCATCGGGAGCGTGGAAAATTCGCTGCAGGTGATGGGGACGGACCGGATTGACCTGCTGTTGATCCACCGGCCGGACCCGCTGATGGATCATCACGCGACGGGGCGTGCGCTGGATGGATTGGTGGCCAGCGGCAAGGTGCGCGCCGTGGGCGTATCGAACTTCAAGCTGCATGACTGGAGTTTGCTGCAGTCGGCGATGACGATGCCGTTGGTGACCAACCAGATCGAGATATCGGTGCTGGCGCATGAGGCGTTCAGCAATGGCGACGTTGCGTGGATGCAGGAACGCGCGATCCCTCCGATGGCATGGTCGCCGTTGGCCGGTGGCGCGCTGTTCGGGGCGGAATATGCCGCCGTGCGCGACGCGCTGGAGGTGATCGGGGCCGCGCAGGGTGTGAACACGGATGCTGTGGCGGTTGCGTGGTTGCTGGCCCATCCGGCGCGGATCATGCCGGTTCTGGGGACCAACGACCTGTCGCGGATCGCGCGGCTGTCGGATGCGACGAAGGTGGTGTTGGGCCGGGAGGACTGGTTCAGCATCTACACAGCCGCGCTTGGCCATGAGGTGGCATAGGGGCGCGCCGTAACTTGGTGCAGTTGGGGGAGCCATCGGTGGTGCATCGGGGGCCAGCCCCCGGGCGCCTGCGGCGCCGCCCCCGACATATTTCCAGAGCAAAGAGCGGATGGACGCGATTGCAGAGCCTGTCAGGTGTTTGGCGGGCGCATCGGTTCGGGAAGCCAGCCGGTGTAGAGAGGCGCGCTTGGCCCAAGGGGCAAGGCCACGCGGCGACCCGATCGTGCCGCGTCATAGATTGCGGTGACCAGTTCGATAGAGGCGCGCCCGTCGGCGAAGGTGACTTCACGGCCCGGCCCATCTGTGATTGCCACTGCCAATGCGAAGAAAAACCCTTCAAATCCAGTCTTTGCGGTCGGAAGTTCATTCAAAATAGCGTCAATTCTTGGTTGATCGCCGGGGTCGCGGGCCAGGATCGTCCAGGGAATTGATGCGGGGGCGTAAGGCGCGGTTCCACTGGTTGCGGTGAGTTTTTCGAACACGAACCGGATGCGTGAGGTATTCCCGGCCGCACCCAGCGTCACCGAAGACGTGGCCAACGCACCATTTTCAAACCGCATGAGGATTGCGGCGCAGTCTTCTGTTTCAATGAGATTTATCCGCGTTGCGAGATCGGCCTGCACGGAAGCGACCGGGCCGAAGTATCGGCACACAAGGTCATGGTTGTGGATCGCATGACCCAAGACGGCCCCGCCTGATTCTCGCGCCCATGTTCCGCGCCAGCCGTTGGCGTAATAGGCCGCGTCGCGGTCCCAATGCGTCTCGAGGCTGGCGACTTCGGGCTTGCCGGTCAGCCCCGCCGCAATCAGCGCGTCCAGCGCGTCGGTGGCCGGGCCATAGCGGTATTGGAAAACGGGGGCGAAGGCGCCCGGTGCGGCGGCGATGGCGTCCGCCAACTGATCCGCTTCGGCCAGCGAGCGGACCATGGGTTTTTCGCACACCACATGCTTGCCGGCCTGCAATGCGGCGACGGAGACTTCCAGATGCAGGTGCGGCGGCAGGCACACGTCGATCAGGTCGATGGCGGGGTCGGTGAGCGCCGCGGCCAGATCGTCGGTGACGGTGATGGTGGTGTCACCCGCGAGGACGGCGGCCGCCCGCACTGTATCGAGATCGACCAGATGGGTGACGCGGTAGTGGCCCGGAAGGGCGCGGTAGGCCGCAAGATGTTCGGCCCCGATGCCTGCGCCGATGATTGCCACGCGGATCATGTGGGCACCGCGACGGCGCGGGAGTCGCGGCCGGATTGGACCAATGCGTCGATCAGGCGATGGGCAGCCAGCGCATCGGCCCCGGTGATCGCGGGGGGGCGGTTTTCGTGCAGGGCTGAGACGAAATCCTCCAGCACTGATTGGTGCCACGCGTGGGTGAATGCCATCGGGTCCGCGCCGCCGCCGGTGCTGGCGGTGGTTCCGTGGGTTTGCGTGCGGCCATCGCGCCAGTGGACATGGGCGATGCCTTCACCAAGGCGCAAGGTGGCGTGGTCATGATGCAGCGTGATGGTTTCTGCGCCGCCGGGAAAGCTGGCGGTGGAGGCGACAAGGGAGCCGACTGCGCCATTGGCGAACCGCAGGCCGGCGCTGACGAAATCTTCGGCCTCCATCTGGTGGAAGCGGGTGGTGGCGCACATTGCGTGGACATGGGTGACCGGCCCGGTCAGCGACAGGGCCAGATCGAGTGTATGGATCGCCTGACTGATCAATACGCCGCCACCGTCGCGGGCATAGGTGCCGCGCCCCGGTTCATCGTAATAGGATTGCGGTCGCCACCACGGGACGGTGATTTCAACCAGCCCAAGCGTGCCAAGCGTTCCCGACGCGACAAGCCGGGCGGCGGCAAGGGAGGCCGCGCGCATCCTGTGTTGGAACACGACGCCAAGCGGAACGCCCGCATCGGCGCAGCCCTGCACGAGGGCGGCGGCCTCGGTGCTGTCGCGGCCCAGGGGTTTTTCCAGCAAGATGGCCTTGCCTGCCTTGGCCAGCGGCGCCACCAGCGCCATCCTTGCATCCGGTGGCGTCACGATGATGGCGAAATCCACATCGCTGGCGGCGACGGCCGCAATGCTGTCGTAAACGCCGACCTCATAGCCCAGTTGCGCGCTGGCGCTGGCGGCAAAGGCCCGGGCGGAGCGATCGCTGCGGGCCAGAACTCCGGCAAGCCGGACGGGCGGTTGCGCATCGCGGATCGCGGCCAGATGGGTTGCCGCGACCATGCCGGTCCCGATCAGGGCGCAGGTTGTGGGTGTGTGCATGGATGTCTCTCCCTGAGGGCAGTTCTGCATGCGCGTTCGGGGGTGTCAATCGCACAGCCGACGGCGGAGGAAATCAAGAACGGCGGCGCGCATGCCGACGCTTTCGGCATGGCCAAGACCGGGCACTATATGGGTTTCAAGCATGTCGGGCGCGCGGGTATATGCCGTGCGCAGATCCTCCAGACCCTTTCTTAGGGCTGGGTCCGGTGTGCTCCAGTCATCCAATCCAGCGCAGACGAGGTGCGCGCGGGGGGCCGTCAGGCCGGCAATCTGCCCCGACCGCGCGACCGGGAAAAGGCCGGGGACGGTCATGTAGATGCCGTGGCCGTCATGGGCCCCGGTTTGGGCCAGCGTTTCAAGATCGGCGAAGCAGCACAGCGACGCCACCGCGTGCAGGCGCGGGTCAAGCGCGCCAAGCCACCAAGCGTGCGTGCCCCCCATCGAGATACCCATGGCGCCGATGCGGCCGGCATTCACCCAGTCCTGGGTTTCCAGCCAATTCAGACCCGCCGATAGTTCCGCCAGCATCTGCCCGAACAGTGGCTTTCCCGCCCATAGCCCCGCCTTGGCGCGCGGACCTTCGGGCGGCTGCTGACGCGCGCCGAAACACGGCATTTCGAGGCACAGCGCGCCCACGCCAAGCTGCATCAGATCGGGGAGATACGGGCCCTGCAGCGCCGGACGGCCTTGGGACAGTTCCACACATCCGGTGTCATAGCGGTTTCCGTGCGCGTGGCAGTACAACACGACCGGGCAGGGGCGGGTCGCCGCGCCGCCCGCCGGGCGCAGAAGTTGGGCGGCGATCACCTCGGCGCCGGTGTCAAAGCGAAGATCCTCAAGCAGCCAAGAACCCAGAGCGGTCCGGGCGACGGTTTGCGACAGGCGCAGGTGCACCTTGCCAACCTGATGGCCGAGCAGCGCGTGCAATTGGTCTTGCAGGAATGTCATGGGGCGCAGGGTTGCCTGCGCCCCGGTGTTGCGCAAGCCTTATCCGGCGGCGGCCAGCAATTGGGCATTGCCGCCTGCGGCGGTGGTGTCGATGCACAGATGACGCTCGATGATCAGGCGCGAGGTCGGGTCGGCCTCGGTGATGAGCGCGATCAACATGCCGTCACGCGCCGCGAGGGCCTGACGGTGCGCGCGGGCATCGGCGGCCCACAAGATCACGGCATCAACGCCCGTGATATCGGCCAGCGCTTCGGGGGCAAGCACGCCGTCAACCTCTGCGCCGGGCGCGACGCACAGCGCGGAACAGCCCGCCGCGTGCGCCAGCCGCGCCTGTTCTTGCGCCGCCGCAAGACTTGGACCCAGACACAGCACACGACCGCGGGGGTGGGTCGAGAGGCGGTTCGATTCGCCGGTTGGCCCCGGCATGTTGCGCACGCCGAGCGTCCGGTCGATGGGCCGGGGCAGGGCCGCCAGCCGCGCATTGACCTGCGCGGCTGTTGCCGCCTTGCCGGACGCGGGCGGATCGGCGCGGGTGGCGCTTTGGGCGAACCGCGGCAGGTATTCCGGCCCGCCCGCCTTTGGCCCGGTGCCCGAAAGCCCCTCTCCTCCGAAGGGTTGGCTGCTGACGACCGCGCCGATCTGGTTGCGGTTCACATAGATGTTGCCCATCCGAAGCGCCGCACAGACCGTCTGTATCCGGTCATCGATACGGGAATGGATGCCGAAGGTCAGGCCATAGCCGCGCGCGTTCACATCGGCCACCACCTGATCAAGCTTGCTGGCCTTGAACGTGGTGACATGCAGCACCGGGCCGAAGACCTCGCGCTCCAGCGCGGAGATCCCGCCGGGCAGGCGGATGATGGCCGGGCCGATGAAGGTGCCGTCGAGGGGTGCGTCGCGTTGCGCGATCAACCGCCCTTCCACCTTCGCCGTGTCGATATGACCCTGAATATCGGCCTGTGCGCGGGCATCGATCACCGGGCCGACGTCGGTGTGCAATTCCCACGGCGCGCCCATGTGCAATTCGGCCATGGCCCCGGTCAGCATCTCCATGAAGCCTTTGAAGATATCTTCCTGCACATAAAGCATGCGCAGGGCCGAACACCGCTGGCCCGCCGATTGAAAGCTTGAGGCGACCACGTCGCGGACGGCTTGCTCGGGCAAGGCGGTGCTGTCCACGATCATCGCGTTCAGGCCCCCGGTTTCCGCGATCAGCGGCGCATCGGGCGCCAGATTGGCGGCCATCGCCCGGTTGATCGCCTGTGCGGTTGCCGTCGACCCGGTGAAACAGACGCCCCCGACCCGCGGGTCGCTGACCAATGCGGTTCCCACCACACGGCCTTGGCCGGGCAGCAGTTGCAGGGCACTGCGCGGCACGCCTGCCTCATGCAGCAGCGCCACTGCACGCGCAGCGATCAGACTGGTGGTTTCGGCGGGTTTGGCCAAGACGCCGTTGCCCGCCGCCAGAGCCGCCGCGATCTGGCCCGTGAAGATCGCCAGCGGGAAGTTCCATGGGCTGATGCAGGTATAAATCCCGCGTGCCGGTTCCGTCAGCAGCGCCGATTGGTCGGCATAATAGGTCAGGAAATCAACGGCCTCGCGCAGCTCGCCGACGGCATCGGGCAAGGTTTTTCCGGCTTCGCGGGCCAAGAGCGCAAAGATCTCTCCGAAATGCGCCTCATAAAGCTCAGCGGCCTTGCGGAGCACGGCGGCCCGGTCGGCCACGGGCGCATCCCATGGGCGGGCTGCATCCAGTGCCGCCGCAACCTCGGTCGCCCCGGCCTCGGTTACATCGCCGACGGTATCCGTCGCATCGGCGGGGTTCACGACCGCGTGGCCTGCGGCGGGCGCCACATCTTCGCGCGCCAGCATCGGCGCGGCGGTCCAGCGGTGCGTCACAAATGGCGCGCGCGCCGCCGCGATCACAGCCAGATCGGTCGGATCGGCCAAGTCCCAGCCATGCGAGTTGCGTCGCGGCGCGAACAGATCGGCGGGGCGCACGACACCTTTGGCCTCTGCCTGCAGCGACGCGAATGGATCGGCCGCCACAACGGTGGCCGCCGTGCCCGCATCCAATATCTGATGCACGAAGGATGAATTCGCCCCGTTTTCCAGCAACCGCCGCACCAGATAGGCCAGCAGGTCACGATGGGCGCCGACCGGGGCATAGATCCGGCAGCGGGTGGCATTACCCTTGCGCACCATCTCGTGCAGGGCCTCTCCCATGCCGTGCAGACGCTGGAACTCGAAGGCGGTGGGATCATCGGCCAACTCAAGGATGGTGGCGACCGTCGCGGCATTGTGCGTGGCGAATTGCGGATAAATCCGATCGGTCATGCCAAGCAGTTTTTGCGCGCAGCACAGATAGGCCGCATCGGTGGCGGGTTTGCGGGTAAAGACCGGAAACCCCGACAGGCCTGCCACCTGCGCGCGCTTGATCTCGGTATCCCAATAGGCGCCCTTGACCAGACGCACCATGATGCGGCGATCATGGGTCTCGGCCAGCTTGTGCAGCCAATCCAGCACCGCGCCCGCGCGCAGACCATAGGCCTGCACCACCACGCCAAAGCCGTTCCACCCGGCCAGTGCCTCGTCCGCCAGAACGGCGGCGATCACGTCCAGCGACAGGTCCAGCCGATCGGCCTCCTCGGCGTCGATATTCAGGCCCATGCGGTTGTCGCGCGCGGCGCGCGCCAATTGCGCCACGCGCGGCACCAATTCGGCCATCACGCGGTCGCGCTGTGCCTCGCCATAACGGGGGTGAAGCGCGGACAGCTTGATGGAAATGCCGGGGTTCCTGCGGATGTCATCATGGCTGCACGCGGGCTTGAGCGCTGCAATGGCCTTGGCGTAGGCATTGAAATAGGCCTCGGCGTCACGGGCGGTCATCGCGGCCTCGCCCAGCATGTCGTAGGAATAGCTGTACCCGCGGGCCTCCATCTTGGCGGCGCGCGCCATCGCGCCCGACATCGTCTCGCCCAGCACGAACTGGCGGCCCATCTCGCGCATGGCCTGACCCACGGCGGCGCGGATTACGGGCTCTCCCACCCGCTTGACGGCACCGCGCAGCACGCCGGCCATGCCTTGCCCGTCCTGCAGCACCTTGCCGGTCAGCATCAGCGCCCAAGTCGAGGCATTGACCAGCGACGATGACGACCGCCCAAGGTGCGCCCCCCATTGCGATGGCGCGATCTTGTCCTCGATCAGTTCATCCATGGTATCGGCATCGGGAACCCGCAAAAGCGCCTCGGCCAGACACATCAGCGCTATGCCTTCCTTGGTCGACAGGCCGTATTCGGCAAGAAAAACTTCCATCAAGCCGGGTTTGGTATCGGCGCGCATCGCCTCAACCATGCGTGTGGCACGGGTATGTGCGGCGGCGCGGGTTGCGGCATTGGGCCCATGCGCCGCGATCAGCCGGTCAAGAACCGCCTGTTCATCGGCAAGATTGTCGGCCCGAATGTGTGCGCGCAGAAATTGAAGGTCGGTCATGGCAAACTCCTACCAGATGTTCCAGATGCGTACTCGGTTTCCAAAAGCCATGTTTCCTTGACTGGCGTTGTTTTCCAGATTATCGCCCGAAAAGGTCAATCCGAGCAGGAAATAAAATGTCCGATTTGCCAAACGACAATCCACTTGACCGGTTCGACCGCAAGATTCTCGCGGAGCTGTCCAGAAACGGCCGCCTGCCGATAACCGATCTCGCGACGCGCGTGGGATTGTCGAAAAGCCCAACCCAAGTGCGCCTGCGCCGCTTGGAGGCGCAGGGCTACATCATGGGATATCGCGCGGTGCTGAACCCGGAACGGCTGGACCGTGAATTGGTGGCCTTTGTCGAGGTGCGCCTGACCGACACCCGCGAACCTGCATTGAAGACCTTCAACACCGCCGTGCAGAGGGCACCCGAAATCGAACAGGCCCATCTGATTGCGGGACAGTTCGATTACCTGCTGAAAATCCGCTGCCAGAACATGCGCGCCTACCGTCAGATCTTGGCCGATGTGGTGTCAAACCTGCCGCATGTGGCCTCGACTTCGACCCATGTGTCGATGCAGGGGGTCAAAGACAGCGCCTTTTGATCGCATCTTTGCTTTTCAAATATGGCGGGGAGCGCGAGGGGCTGGCCCCTCGCTCCGACAATGGCCATCAAAGATGGGCCAGATGGCTCGCGCAGCCGGTCAGGGCGGCATAATCGTCCGACACGACCGTGACACTGAATTGTTGCACGAACGGGCCGAAGCGTCCCTTGTCATGCATCGCTTCGGCAAATCCCAAGTCCAACAGATAGGGGGCAAAGGCGCGGGCCACGCCACCGACCAGATAGACGCCGCCAAAGGGCAGGTGCGTCAGGCACAGATCGCCGACCACGGTGCCCAGAATGCGGACGAAGGCCGTGCCCGTGAGCGTGGCCTGCGCATCGCCTTGCGCCAGCGCGGCCATGATGGCGCCCACCTCGACGTCCACCCCATGGAGCACACGGTGCAGGCGTTCAACCCCGCGCCCCGACAGCGCCTCTTCGACGGCGGCGAAATCATGGGTGCGCAGCAGTTCCGCCGCCAGCAATCTGGCCGCATCGCAGCAAATCGGCAGGCTGACGTGTCCGGCCTCGGATGGCGGGACAAAACGTCCGGCGGCGGTGTCATAGACCGGGGCCGCATTGAACCCGGTGCCAAGCCCGACAACCAGCTTGGCGGCCTGCCGCGCGGGTGTGGGCTGTGGCAGCAACTCATCCAGAAATTGGGGCGGGACATTGCCGATGGCATGCCCTTGGGCCTGAAGATCGTTCAACACCGCCAGCTTTTCGGCGCTCAGCGTCCGGCCAAGCACGGCGCGGTCGATCCGCCAATCGAGGTTGGTCATTTCGGCCACGCCGTCGCGCACCGGACCGGCGGCGGCGACACAGGCACCGCTGATCTGCGCATCGGACACGCCGGTCTCTGCCAGATAGGCGTGCAAGACGGAATCGATGCCGCCGTGATCGGCGTTGCGATAGCGGCGCACGCTGTTGCCGTCCACAACCGCGCCATGGGCCAGCGCCACCCGGGTATTGGTGCCACCGATATCGGCGACGAGCGAGGATTTATCAGACATGGGCAACCTTTCCCGGCGACGTTAGCGCCACCACCGTGCAAGGGCGTGATAGGACGCTTTCGGGGTGCGCTTCAAGCTGTCGAAATCCACATGGATCAGGCCGAACCGTTTCTCATACCCAAGCGCCCATTCGTAATTGTCCATCAGCGACCACACATAGTAACCCGCCACGGGCACGCCATCGGCCACCGCCTGCTGCACCGCGCCCAGATGTTGGGTCAGGAAATCGGTGCGCGCGGTGTCGGCGATGTCGGGCACGTCCGGATTGGCCATCCCGTTTTCGGTGACATAGACTGGCAAGCCCCCCGCATAGTCATGGGCAAGGTTCAGAAAATGGCGAAGGCCGTCGGGATAGACCTCCCAGCCCATCTGCGTCTTGGGCAGGGGGCCGTCCACTGCGGCGTAGCCCGGCCACGGGCCATCGGCAGCGACAATCAGTTTGCGGGTATAGTAATTTACGCCGATCCAGTCGAGCGGCGCCTGAATGGTGGTCATGTCATCTTGCCATCCGTCCGGCAGATGCGGCTCCAGCCCTTCAAGCACAGCTTCCGGATATTCCCCCTTGAAGATGCCACCCAGAAAGAAGCGGTTGTAGATCGCATCATAGCGGGCGGCGGCTGCGTGATCGGCGGCGCTGTTGGTTGCGGGCTGGGTATATTCGAAATTGCACACCGCCCCAAGGTTGCCCATGCCAAGATCGCGCATCACCTGCGTTGCGCGGCCATGTGCAACCAGCACGTGATGCATGGCGCGCGCGGTCGCGCGAATGTCGCGCAGGCCCGGTGCATGGTGGCCCTCGAAATGGCTGAGCCAGCCGACGCACCAAGGTTCGTTGATCGGTGCCGCGCTCCAGACGCGGTCGCCGATGCGGCCCATGATCGTGGCGGTGTAGTCGGCGAACCAATCGGGCATTGCGGCATTGCGCCAGCCGCCCATATCCGCCAACGGCTGCGGCAATTCCCAATGGTAAAGCGTGGCCGCCGGCTTGATCCCGCGCGCCAACAGCCCGTCAACCAGCCGGTCGTAGAAATCCAGACCTTCGGGGTTCGCGGGGCCGGTGCCGCCGGGCATGACGCGCGCCCATGAGGTGCTGAAGCGGTAGACATCCGCCCCCAGCCCCTTGATCAGGTCCAGATCCTCGTCCAGCCGGTGGTAATGATCACAGGCCCGCAGGCCGTTTTCGGCCCGGACCACATTGCCGGGGGTGGCGGCGAAGCTGTCCCAATGGGTCAGCCCCGCGCCGCCAAAGCCATGCCCTTCGATCTGGTAGGCCGAGGTGGCGACCCCGAACTGGAAGTCGGCGGGGAAATCGCCGCGGGTGAATTGCATGGGGTGGTCCTAACTGGTTGGGGCAGGGCCCGTGGACCTGCCAAGTGTCAATTCGGTCGGCCACAACTCGTGCACATGGGGGGCGTCGGGGGTGCGGATCAGGTCGATCAGGATTTCGGCGCAACGCCCGCCCGCCGCCTTGATGGAACTGCGCGTCGCCGTGAACACCGGTTCATCCCCATCGTTCGAGAGGTAGGACAACATGTCGTCGTGGGTGATGACCGAGACATCGCGCCCCATGGTCCAGCCCCGGTCGGCAATGGCCCGGCGCACGCCGATGGCGGAGATGATGGAGGACACGAGGATGGCCGTTGGCCGGTCCGCCAGCGCCAGCATGTCGCGCGCACTGCGGTAACCGTAATCCTCAGTCATTTCGCCCTGTGTCATCCAGTCGGCGCGGGTTTGAAGCCCGCGCGCGGCCACGGCCTGATCAAACCCGGCCCGGCGGCGCAAGGCAAAGTCCAGTTCCTCGGGGCCATTGATCAGGCCCAGCTTGCGGTGACCAAGGTCGATCAAGAAACGGGCGGCCTGATCGAAGGTCGCGGTATTGGAGACGTCCAGCCATGAATAGCTGTCGCTGGACGAGGTGCGCCCATGCACCAGAAACGGCAGGCCGATTTCTTTCAGAAGAGCGATGCGCGTATCGTGCTGGCGCGGCGATTGCACCATGACGCCGTCGACTGATCCGTTGGCGGCCATCTGGCGATAGGCGCGTTCCTCTTGCCCGGCGGGGACGATGGACAACAGCAGGTCATAATCCTCGCGGGCGTAAACCTCGCCGGCGCCGGCCAGAAAATCGGCGAAAATCGGGTTCACCATCTCGGTCTTGCGGGTCGTGGTGACAACATGCCCGATTGTCATCGCGCGCCCGGTCGCCAGTCGGCGGGCCCTTGAATTTGGCTGATAATGCGCGCGATTGGCGGCGGCCTGCACCCTTTGGCGGGTTTCCTCGCGCACCTCCGGATAGCCGTTCAGCGCGCGGCTGACCGTGGTTTGGGACAAGCCCAGCGACTGCGCCAGTTCCTTGAGATTCATGAGGGCCGTGCTTTCCAAAGCGCTTCGAAACTTGGGTTACGCTAGCCAAGGCGCTGTGGGAATGTCAAAGATTCAGTTGCGCCCGTTTTTTCTGCACCTGCGAGATAACCTATTATTTTAGAAGGGTGTGCGAATGCCTGATTGACATAATGGCAGCACTGGACAAGTGTAACGATAACCCAAAGCGCTTTGAAAAGTTGGCGATGATGGGGAGGGGACGTGCCGGCGACCAGGCTGGCCCAATCTGGGAGGATACCAATGAGACATACGCTTTATACGAGCGCTGCTGCGCTGGCGTTGACGGCGGGCTTGGCCCACGCCGATGCACACATGCCATTCGTCGCGGGCGAAGGCGGATTCAACTGGGACAGCTATAACGCCTATGCGGACGCGACCGACCTGAGCGGTCAGAGCGTCACCATCGCGGGGCCGTGGCTGTCGCCCGAGGCTGATCGCTTCGACATCTTGCTGAACTATTTCGAGGCCGCGACCGGCGCCGAGGCGACCTATACCGGGTCCGACAGTTTCGAGCAGCAGATCGTGATCGATGCCGAGGCGGGGTCTGCCCCGAACATCGCCGTGTTCCCGCAACCCGGTTTGGCCGCCGTGATGGCGGGCAATGGTCTTTTGACGCCGCTTGGCGACGAGATGGCCGCGTGGGTCAATGAAAATTATGCCGCCGGTCAGTCCTGGGTCGATCTGGGCACCTATGCCGACGCCGATGGCAACGATCAGTTCTACGGCTTCTTCTTCAACGTGAACGTGAAATCGCTGGTCTGGTATGTCCCCGAGAACTTCGAGGACGCGGGATACGACGTGCCGGAGACCATGGAAGAGCTGCTGGCGCTGTCCGAGCAGATCGTCGCAGATGGCGAGACGCCGTGGTGCATCGGTCTGGGTTCCGGGGCGGCAACCGGGTGGCCGGCGACCGACTGGGTCGAGGACATCATGCTGCGCACGCAGACGCCCGATGTCTATGACCAGTGGGTCACCAACGAGATCCCGTTCAACGACCCGCGGGTCGTGAATGCGATCGAAACCTTCGGCACCTTCGCACGCACCGATGGTTGGGTGCAGGGCGGCGCGGGCGCCGTGGCCACCACCGACTTCCGCGACAGCCCCACGGGCCTGTTTGCATCGCCTCCGGGCTGCTACATGCACCGTCAGGCATCGTTCATCCCGGCGTTCTTCCCGGAAGGCACCGAAGTCGGCGAGGATGCCGATTTCTTCTACTTCCCGTCCTTCGAGGGTGAAGACCTTGGTAACCCGGTTCTGGGCGGCGGCACGTTGATGGCGGTCACCGACATGAACGATGCCACGATGGGCTTCATGGCGTTCCTGCAGACCCCGTTCGCCCATGAGATCATGATGGCGCAGGGTGGTTTCCTCACCCCGCATTCGGGCGTCAACCTCGACACCTACAGCTCGGCCGTCGAGTCGGGTCAGGGCGAGATCCTGCTTAACGCCACGACGTTCCGTTTCGACGGATCGGACCTGATGCCCGGCGCGATCGGCGCAGGGTCCTTCTGGACCGGCATGGTGGATTACGCGGGCGGCGCGGATGCGATGGATGTCGCCACCCAGATCCAGGAAAGCTGGGAAGCGCTGCAGTAATCGCGGCACGACCATGACGATCGACCCGGCCGCGCCACGCGCAGCGGCCGGGTCCCTTCGGGGCAACGCATAGCGGGCGCCCGGGCGAATTTCAAAGGGGGAGGGTGCCATGAATCCTGCGTTTCAGGGATTGCTGACGATCATCATCGGCGTCGGCGGATGTGTCGGATACTTCTATTTCTCGAACCAGATTCTCGACAAGGTTCTGTTCCCCCCGCGTGGCAAGAATGCCGGGCGCAACATCAACCGCGCCAATGCAATCCGGCCTTGGCTGTTCATGGGGCCCGCGATTCTGGCGCTTGGTCTTTACCTTGCGTATCCGGTGGTGGAGACGCTGCGCCTGTCGCTGACGGACCGCGATCAGGGCGGGGCCTTCGTGGGCGGCGCAAACTACGCGCAGATGTTCCAAGACGACAAGTTCTGGGAGGCGGTGCGCAACAACTTTCTATGGCTTCTGATTGTGCCTGCGGCCTCCACGGCG
This sequence comes from Paracoccaceae bacterium, assembly GCA_017854585.1. Taxonomy (GTDB): domain Bacteria; phylum Pseudomonadota; class Alphaproteobacteria; order Rhodobacterales; family Rhodobacteraceae; genus JAFMHK01. The sequence goes on along the minus strand of JAFMHK010000023.1, from coordinate 23,034 downwards.
TTTGGCCTGCTGGCGGCGCAGCTGACCGACCGGATCCGGTGGGGCAACATCGCCAAGTCGCTGATTTTCATGCCGATGGCGATTTCCTTTGTCGGCGCGGCGGTGATCTTCAAGTTGATCTACGATGCGCGCCCCGAGGATGTGCAGCAGATCGGCATCCTGAACGCGGTTTACCTGCAACTGGGCGGCGAAAGCCCGGTGACATGGCTGACGGTGCCGTTCTGGAACAACCTGTTCCTGATGGTGGTGCTGATCTGGATCCAGACCGGCTTTGCCATGGTGATCCTGTCGGCGGCGCTGCGCGGGATCCCGGAGGAAACCGTCGAGGCGGCGATCGTGGATGGGGCCAACCCGTTCCAGATCTTCTTCAAGATCAAGATGCCACAGATCTCGGGCACCATCGTCGTGGTCTGGACGACGATCACCATCGTGGTCCTCAAGGTCTTTGACATCGTGTTTGCCATGACCAACGGCCAGTGGGAGACGCAGGTTCTTGCGAATTACATGTATGACAAGATGTTCCGCGCCAATGATTGGGGCGTGGGTTCGGCCAGCGCGATGATCATCATGCTGATGGTGACGCCAATCCTTGTCTGGAACGTCTACAACGCCCGCAAGGAGATGCGCTGATGGATAACATTGCTGGCAAGAAATCGGGCCTGACTTGGGCGGTACATATTTCGGTCGCGGCGCTGGTGTTGTTGTGGATATTCCCGACGCTGGGGCTGTTGATCTCATCGTTCCGGACCACTGACCAGATCCGCACATCGGGCTGGTGGGCGGCCCTGTTCCCCGCCGTGCAGAACGAGACGCTGCGCACTGCCGACCCCGATGATTTCCGCGTCGGGCGCGATGGGTATTTCGTTTTGGAGGGCAATCTCTATGTCGTCGACGGGGCCGTCGAGACGCCCGATGACGTGGTGGCGGATGTGAGCGTCTGGGGCACGTCGTCACGCGAAATCGACGCCTATCTGCCGGGTGAGACCGCCGATCTGGGCGACGGCGAGACGATGACCGTGCAATCCAACGGCGATTATATCTGGACCGGAAATGACGAACAGCTGAGCGGCCGGGGGCAGCGGGTCTTCGTGACCGCCGAAAGCCCGCCGGAGTTCACGCTGCGCAATTATCAGAGCGTTCTTTTCGACCCGGGCAACCGCGAGGGCATGAGCAAGGCCTTCTTCAACACGCTGACCGTGACGATCCCGGCGACGATCATCCCGATCCTGATCGCGGCCTTCGCGGCCTATGCGCTGGCGTGGATGGATTTTCCGGGGCGCGCATTGCTGGTGGCGGCGGTGGTGGCGCTTTTGGTGGTGCCGCTGCAGCTGGCGCTGATCCCGCTTTTGTCGCTGCACAACGATATCGGTATCGGCAAGGGGTATCTGGGGGTGTGGTTGGCCCATACGGGATTCGGTCTGCCATTGGCGATCTATCTGTTACGCAACTACATGGTCGGCCTGCCACGCGACATCATCGAGAGCGCCAAGGTGGACGGGGCGACCGATTTTCAGATCTTCACCAAGATCGTCCTGCCGCTGAGTTTTCCGGCGCTGGCCAGTTTCGCGATCTTTCAGTTCCTTTGGACGTGGAACGATCTTCTGGTCGCGATGGTGTTCCTGATCGACAGTTCGGGCGAGACCACCGTGATGACCCGACAGATCGTCGAATTGCTTGGCACACGGGGCGGCGATTGGGAAATCCTCGCGACCTCGGCGTTCGTGTCGATCGCGGTGCCGCTGATCGTCTTTTTCTCCATGCAACGCTATCTGGTCCGCGGCCTTCTGGCCGGGTCCGTCAAATAAAGAGCTGACGAATGAACTTAATGCAGGATCTCGCGCGCGACCCCGTGATGGCGCATGACAAGGACTGGTGGCGGGGGGCTGTGATCTACCAGATCTACCCCCGCAGTTTCCAAGACAGCAACCATGACGGTATCGGTGATCTGGCGGGTATTATCCACCGCCTGCCGCATATTGCGGATCTGGGCGTCGACGCCATCTGGATCAGCCCGTTCTTCCGCTCGCCCATGCTGGATTTCGGGTATGATGTCAGCGATTACCGCGATGTCGACCCGATGTTCGGCACGCTTGGGGATTTCGACGCGCTGATCAGACGGGCCCATGAACTGGGGCTGAAGGTGCTGATCGACCTTGTTCTGTCGCACACGTCGAACCAGCATTCGTGGTTTCGGGAAAGCCAGTCGTCGCGCGACAGTGCCAAGGCCGATTGGTATGTCTGGGCCGATGCAAAGCCCGATGGCACGCCGCCCAACAACTGGCTGTCGATCTTTGGCGGCTCGGCTTGGGAATGGAGCGCGGAACGGATGCAGTATTTCCTGCACAACTTCCTGCGCGAACAGCCGGACCTGAACCTGCATTGCCCCGAGGTGCAGGACGAACTGCTGTCCGTCGTCCGGTTCTGGTTGGAGCGGGGGGTGGATGGATTTCGTCTTGATACCATCAATTTCTATTTTCACGACAAGGACTTGCGCGACAACCCCGCACTTGCGCCGGAAAAACGGAACGCCACCATCGCGCCCGAGGTAAACCCCTATAACTGGCAAGATCACAGGTACGACAAGAACCAGCCCGAAAATCTGGATTTCTTGCGGCGCTTCCGGGCCGTGCTGGATGAATTTCCGGCCGCCACAGCAGTGGGTGAGGTGGGTGACGCGCAATACGGGTTGCAGTTGCAGGCGCAATACACCGCAGGCAATGACAAGGTGCACATGTGCTACTCGTTCGAATTCCTGTCGAACGTCGTGCCCACGGCCGAACGTGTGGGGCAGGTCATCACCGACTACGAAAATACGATCGGCGATGGCTGGGCCTGTTGGGCGTTTTCCAACCATGACGTCGTGCGGCACGCCAGCCGGTGGAACCTTGGTGAAGATGCGCGCCGCCTTTACGCCGCGCTGCTGCTGTCGTTGCGCGGATCGGTGTGCCTGTATCAGGGCGAAGAACTTGGCCTGACCGAGGCCTATGTGGCCTTTGAGGACCTGCAAGATCCCTACGGCATCCGGTTCTGGCCAAAATTCAAGGGCCGCGACGGGTGTCGGACACCGATGCCGTGGATATCGGACAATCAGAACGGCGGTTTTTCGGATCACAAGCCATGGCTGCCGATGGCCGTCGAACATCTGGAGCGCGCCGTCGGCAACCAATTGGGCAACGACGACAGCACGCTTGCATTCTATCGGTCGATGATCGGCTTTCGGCAGGGGTATCCGGCGCTGTCCAAGGGAAGTTTCAAGTTGGTTCAATCGGGGGATGGGGTTGTGTCGTTCATCCGCGAACACGACGGACGGCGCCTGTTTTGCGCGTTCAACCTGACCAACGCGGCGCAACCCGTCATCATGCCCGACGGCGAATGGCGGCAGGACAAGGGCGCGCCCTTCACGACGTTGACGAACAACGGGGAGGTCACGCTGCCCCCCTATCAGGCCTTTTTCGGCGCGGAAGACGCCGCCTGAGGCCGGCACACAAAGGGAGAAGACGGGGAAATGGCAAGTCTGAAGCTCAAGAACGTCGAAAAGACTTACGGCGGTACCGTGCAGGTGCTCCGCGACATCGACCTCGACATCGACAAGGGCGAACTGATCGTCTTTGTCGGCCCGTCGGGTTGCGGCAAATCCACCTTGCTGCGGATGATTGCCGGTCTGGAAAAGATTACCGGCGGGACGCTGGAGATCGACGATGTGGTCGTGAACGACGTGCCGCCCTCGGAACGTGGCATTGCCATGGTTTTCCAGTCCTACGCGCTTTATCCGCACATGACGGTGCGCGATAATATGGCTTTCGCCTTGAAGATCGCAGGCGACGACAAGGCGACCATCGACCGCAAGGTAAAGGCTGCGGCCGAGAAGCTGCAGCTGGAGAACTTCCTCGACCGCCTGCCCAAGGCGCTTTCGGGCGGTCAGCGCCAGCGCGTTGCCATCGGGCGCTCCATCGTGCGCGACCCCAAGGTCTATCTCTTCGATGAGCCGCTCTCGAACCTCGACGCCTCGCTCCGCGTCGCCACCCGCATCCAGATCGCGCAGCTCAAGGAAGAGATGCCCGAAAGCACCATGATCTACGTCACCCACGATCAGGTGGAGGCGATGACGCTTGCCTCGCGTATCGTGGTTCTGGCGGGGGGTGGCATTGCGCAGGTCGGCACCCCGCTGGACCTCTATGAACGCCCGAACTCGACCTTTGTGGCGCAATTCATCGGCTCGCCCGCGATGAACCTTCTGGCAGGCAAGATCGTGGGCACCGGAGAGGTCACCACCCTGGAACTGGATCAGGGCGGTGGCACGATCACGTCGCATTATCCCTCGTTGCCCGAAGACATGGGGGCTGTGGTCGCTGTTGGCATCCGCCCCGAAGACATGGTGGGGACCGATGCCGCCGATTTCGCGTATCAGGGCACGGTCGAAATCACCGAGGCATTGGGCGAGGTGACGTTGTTGTATTTCAAGCGCCTCAAGCCGGAACATAATCCCGTGATTGGCAAACTGGCCGGGATTCACAAGGGGCTGCGCGGCAATGTCGTCAAGCTGACGGCGGTGCCTGAAAAGGTGCACGTGTTCAAGGATGGCGTGTCGTTGTTGCACCGGAACGACACGGTGTTCTTGCCGGGCGTGCAGCCACATTGAACAAGGTCCCGCACACCACGGGTAGATGGCCGCGATGGTGCTAACTGGCCCATTGATTTCCCGTGGCCCTCCGGCTTGACTGAACCTCCGTTCAATTCTGGGAAGGTCCGTCATGGATATCACGACAGCGCGTGTCATTGTCACCGGCGGCGCCTCCGGTCTGGGCGAGGCGACAGTGCGCCATTTTGCCGGGCAGGGCGCACAGGTGACGATCTTCGATCTTGAAGCTGACCGTGGTCAGGCCATCGCCGCCGAACTTGGCGATGCGCATTTCCAGCAGGTTGATGTCACGGACGAGACGGCAACCGGCGCGGCGGTTGCGGCCGCCGCCAAGGCCATGGGGGGCATTACGGGGGTGGTGAACTGCGCGGGTATTGCGACGGGGGCAAAAACGCTGGGCCGTGAGGGGCCGCACCCGTTGACCAGTTTTCGCAAAACCATCGACATCAACCTGATTGGTGCGTTCAACGTCGCCCGGCTTGCCGCTGCTGAAATGGCCCATAACAGCCCCAACGCCGATGGCGAACGCGGTGTGATCATCAACACCGCGTCGGTCGCGGCGTTCGACGGGCAAAAGGGGCAGGCGGCTTATGCAGCGTCCAAGGCGGGCATCGTGGGATTATCGCTGCCGATGGCGCGTGATCTGGGCGCGCTTGGCATCCGCACCTGTGCCATCGCGCCGGGTATTTTCCGCACCCCGATGCTGGAGGGGTTGGGGCAGGAGATCATGGATGGGCTGGCCAAGGATGTCATCTTTCCTCGCCGGCTGGGTCAGCCCGACGAATTCGCGCGGCTGGCCGCCTTCATTCTGTCCTGCGCCTATCTGAACGGTGAGACGATCCGCCTTGACGGTGCGCTGCGCATGCCGGCGTGAGCGGTTCATCCAAGGTGATATCAATTCGCGATTGTCCGATATCATCCACGCTGTTTTCCGGCTGTGTTTGAAAACTGGACTGGAACCGTTAGCGCTAACATGTTATGCTATTCATGGAAAACCAAAAGGGGACCACCATGCCGCTTGATGATCGCATCGCTGCCGTCACCGCCCGTATTCAGGATCGGTCCCGCGATACGCGCAGCCGGTATCTTGAACGTATGCACCGTGCCGCGGAAGATGGGCCGCGCCGCGCCCACCTGACGTGCGGCAATCAGGCCCACGCCTTTGCCGCCATGGGGGATGACAAGGCGGCGCTGGTTGCGGGACGCGCCCCGAATATCGGAATCGTGACGGCGTATAACGATATGCTGTCGGCGCACCAACCTTTTGAAACCTATCCGCAAAAGCTGAAGGATGCAGCGCGCAGGGTGGGCGCGACCGCGCAGGTTGCAGGCGGTGTGCCGGCCATGTGTGATGGTGTGACGCAAGGCCAGGTCGGGATGGAATTGAGCCTGTTTTCACGCGACGTGATCGCGTTGGCCGCTGGCGTGGCTTTGTCCCACAACACCTTCGACAGCGCGCTTTATCTTGGCGTTTGCGACAAGATCGTGCCGGGCCTTGTGATTGCGGCGGCCACGTTCGGCTATCTGCCGGGTATCTTCGTTCCCGCCGGCCCGATGGTCTCGGGCCTTCCCAACGATGAAAAAAGCAAGGTGCGCCAACAGTTTGCAACCGGAGAGGTCGGTCGCGACGTGCTGATGAAGGCCGAAATGGACAGCTATCACGGCCCCGGAACCTGCACCTTCTACGGAACCGCGAATTCCAACCAGATGTTGATGGAATTCATGGGGTTGCATCTGCCGGGGTCAAGCTTTGTCAACCCGAACACCCCGTTGCGTGATGCGCTGACGACCGCCGCTGCGGAACGCGCGGCCGCGATCACCGGGTTGGGCAATGAATACACGCCGGTTTGCGATATCCTTGATGAAAAGGCATTTGTGAACGGCATCGTCGGCTTGATGGCGACGGGGGGGTCTACCAATCTCGTCATTCACCTGATCGCAATGGCGCGCGCTGCAGGGGTGATCTTGGATTGCAGTGATTTCAATGACCTGTCCGAGGCGACGCCGCTGATGGCGCGGGTCTATCCCAACGGGCTGGCCGACGTGAACCATTTCCACGCCGCAGGTGGTTTGGGCTACATGATCGGTGAATTGCTGGATGCGGGCCTGCTGCATGACGACACGCTGACTGTGGGTGGCAAGGGGTTGCTGCGCTATACCCAAGAGCCGCAACTGATCGACGGTGCGCTGACCTATACGGATGGGGCGGGCGAAAGCCTGAATACCCGGATCTTGCGTCCCGCAACCGACCCGTTTCAGTCCACAGGCGGGTTGGCCGAGATGGTTGGCAACCTTGGCCGTGGGATCATGAAGGTGTCAGCAGTCGCCCCGGAGCGCCACATCGTGGAAGCGCCTGTCGCTGTTTTCCATAGTCAGGGTGATGTGAAGAAAGCATTCCAGAACAAGGAGTTGGACCGCGATGTCATCGTCGTTGTCCGGTTTCAGGGACCCAAGGCCAACGGCATGCCCGAATTGCATGCGCTGACACCCATTCTGGCAGTCCTGCAAGACCGGGGGCACAAGGTGGCCCTTGTCACCGACGGGCGCATGTCAGGTGCATCGGGCAAGGTGCCTTCGGCTATTCACGTCGCACCCGAGGCGTTGGACGGTGGTCTGATCGCCAAGCTGCAAGATGGCGATATCTTGCGGGTGGACGCCACGCATGGCGTGCTCGAGGTGCTGACACCGGGGGTGGCTGACCGCGCGGCGGCCACGCCGGACCTGTCTGCCAACAGCCATGGGATTGGGCGTGAGTTGTTCGAGATTTTCCGGCAGAAGGCTGGCCCCGCGACGTCGGGCGCTGGCGTGGTTGTCTGATCCGGTTCATCTTCATCTATCAAACATCGCTGCCGGGGGCATCTGCTGTCTGCCGGGAGCGCCAGCACAAGGATCTGTTCAATGACCCCGCAAAACGCCTCTGCCATTGCGCGTGACATCGCCAACCTCGCGCCCATCATTCCGGTTCTGGTGCTGGATGATCTTGCCTATGCCCGTCCCTTGGCCGAGGCGCTGGTTGCAGGCGGCTTGCCTGCGCTGGAGGTCACGTTGCGCACCCCGGTCGCGCTGGATGTGATCCGCGCCATGGCCGATGTTCCGGGCGGTGTGGTGGGGGCAGGCACGTTGTTGACCCCGGCGGATGTCAGGGCGGCCAAGGCGGCCGGGGCAAAATTCGGGGTTTCGCCGGGCGCGACGGATACGTTGTTGAAAGCCTGCGAAGACGAAGACCTGCCCTTGCTGCCCGGTGCCGCGACCGCGTCCGAGGTGATGCGCCTGTTCGAACGGGGCTATGACATGCTGAAGTTCTTTCCTGCCGAGGCTGCGGGCGGCGCGCCTGCGATCAAGGCCATCGGGGCACCGATTCCTCAGGTCAGCTTCTGTCCCACAGGGGGCGTCTCGCCTGAAAACGCCGAGAGCTACCTGAGTTTGCCGAACGTGATCTGCGCGGGCGGATCGTGGGTTGCACCCAAGGACAAGATGTTGAGTGGTGATTGGGACGGGATCACGGCGCTTGCGCGCGCCGCGTCCACTTTGGGCCGCAAGGGGCGTTAAGACCCGCCAAGATCGCGCCGACCACCTGACCGAAGCCCGCGAAACCCAAAGCCGCCGCAATCCCATGCTCACGTTTTCGTGTGCATGGGATTGCGCAATGTATCGCCTGTAAAACGCTTTTTGAGCAAGGGTTTGCCTGTTTCCGGCAGCCTTGCCGACCCGCCATCGCGCGGGGGCGATCAAAGGGGTTTCAATGCTCAAAACTGCCCATTAGCTGGCCTCATGTGGTCAAGAGCATGACCACGGTTCAATAATGGAGGTATCCGATGAAACGGAGATTTGCAGCAGTTCTTCCCGTGGTCATGTTGATCGGGGCACCTGCCTTGGCAGGCGGTATGGCCGAACCCACCGAGGCCCCCATCATCATCGCGCAGGCCCCACCGCCAGCGCCGATCAGTGATTGGACGGGGTTCTATGCCGGTGCGCAACTGGGTTACGGCGACGTCGGCACCGACGGGGCCGTGGTCGTCGGCGGCGATGGCGGGCTTGGCGGGGTGCATGCCGGTTATCGGCAGGATTTCGGCCAGTTCGTTCTTGGGGGTGAACTTGATTATGATCGGGCCGAGTTGGAGTTGGATGCCGGCGCGGGGACCATCGACAACGTGACGCGGCTCAAGCTTTCGGCAGGCTACGATCTGGGCAGTGCGCTGCTTTACGGGACCGTGGGTGGGGCCAGCGCGGATGCGAACATCGGCGGCGTGGCCCATTCCGACCAAGGCTACCTTGTGGGGGCCGGTCTGGCTTATGATCTTGGCAACGACTTTGTCGTCGGTGGAGAGGTCTTGTACCACGCGTTTGATGATTTCGACGCGACCGGCGTCGACGTGGACGTTACCACGATAAGTGCGCGGGTATCCTACCGGTTCTGAGCCCGCCCGTGCGAAAATGATGAACCGGCCGCAGGCGATTGCCCGCGGCCGGTTTTCGTCACTCAGGCAGGGCGCAGCCCTTGTTGGGTGAATGGCGGCAGGTCAGGCGGCCTGACGCGCCGCGAATGCGAGCAACCGCGCGAACGCGGGCCGGAACTGATCGTCGGGCAGGGTCAGGGCGACGCGCAGGTGGCCTGCGGCCGCCTGTCCAAAGCTTTCACCGGGCATTACGGCGATGTTTTCGGCGTCCAGCAAGGCGCTTGCGAAGGCGTCGCCCGACAGACCCGTCGCGCGGATATCAAGCATCACATACATCGCGCCGTCGGGTGGAATGGCGCGGATCAGATTTTGGCCAGCCAGCATGTCCAGCACCATCTCGCGACGGCGGCGGAAAGGGGCGGCTACCTGTGCCTCGAACGCCTTGCCCATCGACAACGCGTAAAGGGCCGCATCCTGAATATAGCCCGGCACGCCATAGGTGGTATTGGTTGCCAGATTGGTCAGGTGTCCGATCATCTCGGGCGGCCCGCAGAGCCAGCCGATGCGCGAACCCGTCATGGCATGGCTTTTTGACAGCGACCCCACGACCAGCGTGCGGTCGGACATGCCCGGCAGCGCCCGGATGCTTTGATGCGTGCCCGACCAGATCTGGGTGTCGTAGACTTCGTCCGAGATGACCCACAGGTCATGGTCGTGGGCCACCTGCGCGATCCCGGCCAGTGTGGCGTCGCCGTAGACCACACCGGTGGGGTTGTTGGGCGAATTAATCAGCAAGCTGGCGGCGCCGGGGGCTGCCGCGGCAAGCGCGGTGGCATCGGGTTGAAACCCGTCTTCGGCCCGGCTGGCCACGGCCACGGGCACGGCACCGACGGCGCGAATGGTGCCGGGGTAGGTGGCATAGTAGGGGTCGATCATCAAGGCGCGGTCGCCATCGTTGCACGCCGCGTGATGTGCCGCGAACAGGGCCGCCTGCCCACCCGGTGTGATCAGAATGTTGTCGCGGGTCGTGGTCACCCCCGTCTGGCTCGTGATGCGTGCAGCAACCGAGTCGCGCAGCGCACTGATCCCGGGGACCGAGGCATAGCCCGTATGACCCGACCGGGCCGCGCGGTCCATTTCAGTCAGAATCGCGGCATCGGTGCCAATGTCATGTTCGCCAATTGTCAGGTCCGCCACCGGCAGGCCAGCCGCCTTCATGTCGCGTGCCCGGTACAAGATGGCCCACCCGTCATCGCCGTCACCGGTGGTATTGCGGATACGAAGGGAGGGGGCAGGCATGAGTTGGCTCCGACTGGGAAAGGTGAGGAATTGGGCACGGTCTGATCGCGATGGCAAGGGCCGGATATGCCGCCCCTCGATCAGTCCTGTGAAACCGGGTTTTCCTGTCTCACGGTGTCATAGCTGCGCCGGATATGGAGGCGCAGTTCGTCGGGCGTTGTCTCCCACGGGAACAACACCCATCCGCCGCCCTGAAGATAAGGCGCGGATACGGCGCGCCCCTGCGAGATCAGCAATTGCGCGGCAATGGCGTTGGAGGCGCGGAGCGATAGCCCCTGACCTTCCAAGGTGTAGGCAGCAAACATGTATCCGGCAACCTTCCAGACGGCCATGTCCGGGCCGAAAGGTTCGTGGCGGACAGCGCCGGGCAGACTGGCGCAGAATCTATCGGCGAATCGTTCATGCATGGTCGTTACGCTTACTTAGATACATTGCATGCGAAGGTATGCGTACCCGAATAGGCAAAATACTTGCGCCACAAGAATCCACCCCCGGATGCTTGTGTCACGGGAAACGGTGGCGTAATGCTACGCCATGACCAAGATCCCGACGTCCACGATTGAAATGTGTATTCCCCGCTAAGTGCGTGTGGGGCAGGTGTCTTTGTCGTTTTAAACGCCAACCCAAGCTGCCAGCCCCGCCGCGCGACGTATCCCGCGTGCGAAAGGCTGCCCCATGACTGAGATACGGCTCAGAAATTCGATGACCCGCAGGGTGGAAACGCTGACGCCCCTCAAGCCCGAGGGGGGCGTGCGGATGTATCTGTGCGGCCCGACCGTCTATGACCGCGCGCATCTGGGCAATGCGCGGCCCTCGATCCTGTTCGATGTGCTTTACCGGCTCTTGCGGTATGTCTCGCCGGAAAACGGATGGGGCGCGCCTGTCTATGTGCGCAACTTCACCGACGTGGACGACAAGATCAACGCCCGCGCCGCGACCGAGGGGCGCCCGATCGGCGAAATCACCGCTGAAACCACGCGCTGGTATCTGGAGGATATGGCCGCCCTTGGCGTGCTGGAGCCGGACCACATGCCGCGCGCCACCGCGTATATCCCCGAGATGGTGGCCATGATCCAGACGCTGCTGGACGAAGGGCACGCCTATGCCGCCGAGGGTCATGTCCTGTTTGCGGTGGACAGCTGGCGCGCGCATTACGGCGCACTTTCGGGGCGGTCGGTCGACGACATGATCGCAGGCGCGCGGGTCGAGGTCGCGCCCTACAAGCGCAACCCGATGGATTTCGTGCTGTGGAAACCCTCGACCGACGGCGAGCCGGCATGGCCCGGGCCACAGGTGGATGGCATCGAGGTCAGCCGTGGCCGCCCGGGATGGCATATCGAGTGCTCGGCGATGGCCAAGGCGCTGCTGGGCGAGACCTTTGACATTCATGGCGGCGGCAACGACCTGATGTTCCCGCATCATGAGAACGAGATCGCGCAAAGCTGCTGCGCCAACCATACGGAACAGATGGCGCAGATCTGGTTGCACAACGAGATGCTGCAGGTCGAGGGCAAGAAGATGTCCAAGTCCTTGGGCAATTTCTTTACCGTGCGCGATCTGCTGGATCAGGGCGTGCCGGGCGAGGTGATCCGGTTCGTGTTCCTGTCGACGCATTATTCCAAGCCGATGGACTGGACGGCTCGGAAGGCTGAGGAGGCGGAGAAGACGTTGCGGAAGTGGCGTGCCCAAACCCGAGGTGTCACACCCGGCCTGCTCCACCCTCAGATAATTGATTGCTTGTCCGATGATCTGAACACTTCGGGTGCAATCCATGAACTGCACCAACTTTCAGCTGCTGGCGATGTGACCACACTTCTGGCGTCCGCGCGACTTCTCGGCCTTATGACTGAAAAGCTTGCGGGATGGGAAGATGTGGGGCCGGCTGACGGCGCAGACCTTTCCCGGCTTGACGATTTGGAGCGCAACCTCTTCGCGATGCGCGCACGTGCCAAGGAAACGAAAGACTTCGCACCTGTCGATGCAATGAAATCGGAGTTGATGGCTGCTGGGGTAGAAGTCCAGATGTCGAAGGACGGCGTTGTTCTGAAGCCGACCAAAGAATTCGACAGTGACGCTCTTTTGCGGATCACACGTCAACGCGAAAAGGAGGTTTGAACGTGCTGAACCAGCCAAGCCCCCCGGCCCCCGTTAAACATCGCGCCTGCGCCGTCTGGGCTTTGGTTTGGTCTAGATTCAATCGGGGGACCCAGACATGACCCGCGACCGCCTCTACCTTTACGACACCACGTTGCGCGACGGGCAGCAGACGCAGGGCGTGCAATTCTCCACCCCTGAGAAATTCCGCATTGCCGCCGCGCTCGACGCGCTTGGGATCGATTATATCGAAGGCGGCTGGCCCGGCGCCAACCCGACCGACAGCGCGTTTTTCGATGATGCGCCCCGGACCCGCGCGACCCTGACCGCCTTTGGCATGACCAAGCGCGCCGGTCGCTCGGCGCAGAACGACGATGTGCTGGCCGCCGTGATGAACGCCGGCACGAAGTCGGTCTGCCTTGTCGGCAAGACCCATGATTTCCACGTCACCGAGGCGCTTGGCATCACGCTGGCGGAAAACCTCGAAAACATCGGCGCGTCGGTCGTGCATCTGGTGGCCGAGGGGCGCGAGGCATTGTTCGACGCCGAGCATTTCTTCGACGGCTACAAGGCCAACCCCGACTATGCGCTGGAATGCCTGCGCGTCGCCCTCGCGGCGGGTGCGCGGTGGGTGGTGCTGTGTGACACCAACGGCGGCACCTTGCCGGCCGAAATCGGGCGCATCGTCGGCGAGGTCGTCGCGGCGGGCATTCCCGGCGACCGGCTTGGCATCCACACGCACAACGACACCGAAACCGCGGTGGCGGGGTCGTTGGCGGCGGTGTTGGCGGGCGCGCGGCAGATCCAAGGCACGCTGAACGGGTTGGGCGAACGCTGTGGCAATGCCAACCTGACCAGCCTGATCCCGAACTTGCTGCTGAAGGAGCCCTATGCCAGCCGGTTCGAAACCGGGATCGCGCCCGGCGCGCTGGCCGATCTCACGCGGGTCAGCCGGATGCTGGACGATATCCTGAACCGGGTGCCGCAGCGGCAGGCGCCTTATGTCGGGGCCTCGGCGTTCGCCCACAAGGCGGGGCTGCATGCCAGCGCCATCGTCAAGAACCCCACCACCTACGAGCATATAGAACCCGGTGTCGTGGGCAATGCGCGGATCATTCCGATGTCGAACCAGGCGGGGCAGTCGAACCTGCGCCGCAGACTGGCCGAAGCGGGGATCGTGGTTGGCAAGGACGACCCGGCGCTGGCGGGGATACTTGATGAGATCAAGGCGCGGGAGGATCAGGGGTATTCCTACGACACTGCGCAGGCCAGTTTCGAGTTGCTGGCGCGTCGTGCCCTTGGCCAGTTGCCCCGGTTCTTCGAGGTCAAGCGCTACAAGGTGACGGTCGAGCGGCGCAAGAACAAGTACGACCAGATGGTCAGCCTGTCGGAAGCCGTGGTCGTGGTGAAGATCGGCGAGAACAAGATGCTGTCGGTCAGCGAGTCGATGGATGAAACCGGGTCTGACCGGGGGCCGGTGAACGCGTTGGCCAAGGCTTTGGCCAAGGATCTTGGGCCCTACCAAAGCTATATCGACGATATCCGATTGGTTGATTTCAAGGTGCGGATCACCCAAGGCGGGACCGAGGCCGTGACCCGCGTGACGATTGATAGCGAGGATGGCTGCGGACGGCACTGGTCAACCGTGGGGGTGTCGGCGAACATCGTGGATGCCAGTTTCGAGGCGCTGCTTGATGCGGTCCACTGGAAACTTGTTCAGGAAGGGGCGCCCTGCGCATGATCCGATGCCCGTTTCCTGTGGTGGCGGTTCTGACCCCGACGCCGGCGGCCCATGCGCCTTGCATGACGCGACCTTGCCCTGCGGTTTGGGCGCTGTGCCATGACTGCGGAGGGGCATCGTGAGCGGTTTCGACCCTGACAGTTTCTTTACCCTCCACGCCGACCTGCCGCGCGAGGGGCCGGGTGAGACGGCCGATGTCGCTTGGGCCGCCGAGGTGGCGCAGCTGGAATCGGGCGCGCGGGTTCTGGATGCGGCTTGTGGCCCGGGAGGCGACATTGGCGCGCTGCTACGCGCGGCGGCCACGGGGCATGTGACGGCGCTTGACAGTCACGCCCCCTTTATCGCGGCGGCGGCCACGCGTTTCGGCCACCACGGGCGCGTAAGTCTGCAGGTGGGTGACATGGCGGCGGTGACGGGTCCCTATGACCTGATCTGGTGCGCGGGGGCCGTGTATTTCCTTGGGATCAATGCCGCCCTGTCGACGTGGCGCAAGGCCTTGGCAGACGGCGGCGTGATTGCGTTTTCCGAGCCATGCTTCTTTGTCGACGATCCGTCCGAAGACGCACGGGCGTTTTGGGATGGGTATGCCGCACAAAGCGCGGGCGGGATCGCCGTGCAGATCGCGGCGGCGGGTTACGACCTTGTGGCCACACGAAAACTGTCTGATGTGGCTTGGGAAAGCTATTACCGCCCGATGGAGGCACGTATCGCGGCGCTGCGGCACGGTGCATCGCGTGAATTGGCCAGCGTTCTGGATGAGGGTGCTGCAGAGATTTCCAGATGGCGCCAGCATCGGGCGGAAACCGGGTATCTGTTGTGTGTGGTGAGGCCAAAGTGACCTTGCAGGCCTGTGCCGCCTTGGTCCATCGGGCGGACCCTGACCGTTTTCTTGCCGCGATGGCCGCCCCGGTTCCGGCGCGCGCGGTGCTGTTCCCGCTTTATGCCCTGAATGTCGAAGTCAGCCGCGCCCCATGGGTGACCGAAGAACACATGATCGCCGAGATGCGCCTGCAGTTCTGGCGCGATGTGGCAGAGGAAATCGGGGCAGGAAAACCGCCGCGTGCCCACGAGGTCGTGGCACCGCTGGCTGCGGTGGTCGGGCCTGAGGATGCGCCGCTGCTGGACCAGCTGATTGCGATGCGGCGGTGGGATATCTACAAGGACGGGTTTGACGATCAGGCGCATTTTGATGGCTATATCGATGCGACCAGCGGCAACCTGATGTGGTTGGGAGCCAAGGCGCTTGGGGCTGGGCCCGACGCAGAGGCAGCGGTGCGGGATTATGCGTTTGCAGCCGGACTTGCCGCTTTCTTGCGGGCGATACCGGCACTGGAAGCGAAGGGGCGGGTGCCGTTGCTGGACGGAACGCCGCAAGGGGTGCGCGATCTGGCGGAGGCCGGGTTGAGGCGTCTGGCCGCCGCGCGGGCCGCGCGCCGGACGGTGCCGCGCCAAGCGGTCCCGGCGCTTTACGCGGGCTGGCGGGCGGCGGCGACGTTGCAGGCCGCGCGGGACGTCCCTGAACGGGTGATCGAGGCCAAGCTGGACGAGAGTGAATTCGCAAAGCGCGCGCGCTTGATCTGGGTCAGCGCAACAGGCCGCTGGTAGACATGCACCGCCAGAGGGTTGCTGCCGGCGGTCCCGATCTGTCGACCTTGCTGATCAGGCGAAGTCAGTCTTTGGGCGCAAGGCCAGCCAGATCAACGCGCCACCTGCAAGCGTCAGGAACGGAACCATCGCGATGTTCACGGCGGTCCAGCCATGAATGACGTCCGAGCCGGTGCTCATCAAGATGCCCGAACTGAGGGAGGCGAAGGTTACGCAGCCGAACACAAGGAAATCGTTCATGCCCTGCACCCGGCCCCGTTCCTCGGGAGCGTGGGAGGCGGTTAGCAGGGCGGTGGCCCCGATGAAGCCGAAGTTCCAGCCGACCCCCAAAAGCACCAGCGCGCCAAAGAACTGAAACAGCTCCACCCCACTGAGGGCAACGGCGCCGGCGCAGGCCAGCAAGAACAGCCCAATCGCGATAATCCGGATCGAGCCGTACCGCGCGATCAGGTGACCTGTGAAAAACGAGGGTGCGAACATGGCGATGACATGGGCCGATACGACATCCGCCGCGTTGCCGGTGCTGAAACCGCAGCCCACGACGGCCAGCGGTGTCGAGGTCATCATCAGGTTCATCAGGGCATAACTGACCATGGCGCAAATGATTGCGACCGCGATCTTGGGGTCGCGCAGCAATTCCATCCGGCTGCGCCCGTTGGGGGCATCGGCCTCGGGGACGGGGGGTTTCGGCACATCCAGGAAGATGAACAGCGCGCTGCCGATCAGGTTCAGGAGCGATGCGATGACATAGGTGCCAAAGAAGGGAATGACTGTGGCATCCGTGGTCAGCTTGACCAGTTGGGGCCCGATCAGCGCGGAAATCAGCCCCCCCGCCATCACGTAGGAGATTGCCTTGGGGCGAAAGCTGTCGGATGCGGTATCGGCGGCGGCGAAGCGGAAAAAGCCCTGCGACGACATGTAGATGCCGGTAAGATACGACCCGAAAAGGAAGAGCGGAAAGCTGTCGAGCCACAGACCTGTGGCCGATACGGCCGCCCCGGTGGCGCCGCCAAGTGTACCGATCAGGAAGCCCGCGCGCCGCCCGTGCCGCTGCATCAGCGCCGAAAGCCATGGCGCGGTGGTCATCGATCCGAAGACGATCAGCGAAATGGGAAGCGTCGCCAACGCAGGCGAGGGCGCAATCATCATGCCCGCAAGGCCGCCAATGATGAAGATCATCGGCATCTGGCTGCCCAAGATCGCCTGTGCCGCGACGAGAACGGCTACGTTGCGCTTGGCGCGGGCATCTGCGGAGGTGTGGAGGGCGGCATCGGTCATTCCCGAAGCGGTATACGACGGCGTGCGTCCGGTCCAGTGGATTGCGGGCGGCGATCTGCAAGATGAAATCCGCGCGTGCGATCGGGATGTTGCGCCATTACATATTTGAAAAGCAAAGATGGGATGTTGGCGTGGACCGGATACGGACGGAGGCTGATCTGAGTTTGGGTGCGGCGCGATTGGTCGCGCTGGATAGCCGGTTTGATGCGGTATTGGCGGCGGCGGGTCCATTGCCGTTGCGCCACCGGGAGCCGGGGTTCGGCGCGCTGTTGTCGGCGATCGTGAGCCAGCAGGTCTCAACCGCGTCGGCGGCCGCGATCTGGGGCCGGTTGGATGCGGCGGGAATGACGGATCGGGATGCCGTGGCGGCAGCAACCGATGCGGGATTGCGCGGCTGCGGGTTAAGCCGGCCAAAGGTGAAATATGCCCGCGCGTTGGCGGCGGCGGACGTGGACCACGCGGCGCTTGCGTGTGCCGACACGGCAGAGGTGATTACGACGCTGACGGCCATTCCCGGCATCGGCCGGTGGACGGCCGAGGTCTATGCGACGTTCAGCCTTGGCCACATGGATGCGTTCGCCGCAGGCGATCTGGCCGTGCAGGAGGCGGCGAAGTTGGCGTTTGCACTGGATCAGCGGCCCGGCGAGCCCCAGTTGCGCGCCATGGCCGAAGCCTGGTCACCGGTTCGGGCCATTGCTGCGCGCAGCCTTTGGGCATATTACAGAGCGATGAAGGATCGGGAGGGCATCAGGTGAGCAGAGGCTTGGATTTCGGGCGCAAGGAGGCCGCTTCTGGCACGGGCGACAGTGTCGTGGTGTTCTTGCACGGATATGGCGCGGATGGTCAGGACCTGTTGGGGCTGGCCGATCCATTGGCGCCGCATTTGCCGAACACGGTCTTCATCGCGCCCGATGCGCCTGAACGATCGGCGATGAGCCCGACGGGCTTTCAGTGGTTTCCGATCCCATGGATCGACGGATCGACCGAAGAGGAGGCCGATGCGGGCCTGATCCGCGCGGCGGAAGAACTGAACATGTTCCTTGATCAGATGATGCTGGACGAGGGCGTGACGCCCGACCGTGTAGCCTTGGTGGGGTTCAGTCAGGGGTGCATGATCAGCCTGCATGTCGCCCCCCGCCGCGATGTGCCGTTTGCGGGTATCGTCGGAATATCGGGGCGGCTGTTGTCGCCCGAGACCTTGGCCGAAGAGGCGAAAGTGCGTCCCCCCGTCCTGTTGATCCATGGCGATGCCGATGACGTGGTGCCGTTCCAGAGCCTGCCCGATGCAGCCGAGGCGCTGGAGGGCGCGGGGTGGGAGCAGGTCTATGCCCACGTGATGGAAGGGACGGGCCATGGCATCGCCCCGGATGGGTTGAGCGTGACGCTGGCCTTCTTGCGGGAAAAGCTCGGTCTCTGACGCGGTGTCTTGCGGGGACCTGCCCGGACGCTGCGCGATGTCTCAGGCATTTTCATACATCTGAGGGGCGGCGTTTCTGGCAAACGGACGTCAGGCCAGCCGGACGTTGCGCATGCAGCGGATGAAGGCGGCGCTGGCAGTTGTGTCGCGCGCCCGCCTGTGGTGCGGTGGAGTTGAGCGCATCGCCGGGCCGCCGTCACAATTCTGTTAGGCTGGAGGCCTAATCTTGGCAGAGACACCCACGACATCTATTTGGGTTGTCAGGGCCAAAAGCCTAGATATAGTTATCTCACGGCTGGGGTGGGTGCTCCCGCTCTGATGCCGATACGGGCAGACAGGGTAGGGACGGAGTCGGCGATGGACACGCACCACGAGATCGAATTCAGAACCAGTTTCGTGCGTGAACCGGGTGCGTTGAAGCACCACCCTGCGCTGGTCTTGAACGCGGATTACCGACCGCTGTCATATTACCCGTTATCGCTGTGGCCATGGCAAGAGGCGGTGAAGGCCGCCTATCTTGATCGGGTGTCGATCGTGGCGGAATATGATGAATATGTGCATTCCCCCTCGACCATCATTCGCATTCCGTCGGTCGTGGTGCTTAAGGACTATATCAAGCCGCAAAGACGCGTGGCGTTTACGCGGTTCAACCTGTTCCTGCGCGATGAGTTCAGTTGTCAATATTGCGGCGCGAAGGGCGATCTGACGTTCGATCATGTGATCCCGCGCGCCAAAGGTGGCGTGACCAGTTGGGAGAACGTCGTGGCGGCATGTTCCAGATGCAATCTGCGCAAAGGGGCGAAAAGCCTGCGGCAGGTTGGGATGGGCCTGCGCAAGGCGCCGCGTCAGCCGGGCGCGGAGGAGTTGCGGAACATGGGCCGCAGGTTCCCGCCCAACCACCTGCATGACAGCTGGCTGGATTTCCTTTACTGGGACGCCGAGTTGGAGGCGTGACAGCGCGGTGATGGACCGCTAGCGTGCCGCAGACGCGCAGGAGGTTTTGCCCATGTCCAACCCATTCTTTCAACCGCCATCCGGCACCGACCTGCCACGCTATGCAGGGGTGCCCAGTTTCATGCGGCTGCCTTATCTCAAACCCGATGATCCGCGTCGGGCGGATGTCGATATCGGGTTTTTCGGGATGCCGTGGGATGGGGCCACATCGAACCGGCCCGGTGCGCGGCATGGGCCGCGTGGTCTGCGCGATGCATCGACAATGATCCGGGAGATGAACCGCGCCACCGGCCAGACCCCATTCAAGACCGCCAATTGCGCCGATCTGGGCGATGTCGCGATGAGCCCCGTCGATCAGGACGAAGCGCTGGCGGCCGCAGAGGGCTTTGTGTCGGCGATGCTGGCGCAGAATATCCGTCCGTTCATGGCAGGCGGCGACCACCTGTGCACGCTTACGGTGCTGCGCGCGCTGCGCAAGCTGCGGGGCGAGCCGTTCGGGATGGTCCTGTTGGATAGCCACACGGATCTTTATCCGCCCTATTTCGGGGGCAAGACGCTGACCCACGGCAACCCGTTCCGTCAGGCGATCACCGAAGGCTGCCTTGATCCTGCGCGTTGTGTCATGGCGGGAATGCGGGGGACGTCCTACAACAACGAGGACTTCCAGTTCGGTTATGACCACGGCGTGCGGATCATGGCGATCGAGGAATGCATGGAGTTGGGTTGGCGCACGGTCATGGCCATCGCACGCGAGGTCGTGGGCAAGGGGCCGGCATATGTCAGTTTCGACATTGATTTCCTTGATCCCGCCTATGCACCGGGGACTGGCACGCCCGAGGTAGGTGGACCCAACAGCTTTGAGGCGATCCAGTGTGTGCGGGCGTTGCGAGGGCTCGACATCATCGGTGCCGATCTGGTGGAGGTGTCGCCGCCGTTCGATCCGTCCGGCAATACCGAATGGCTGGGCGCATCGATCATGTTCGAGTTGCTTTGCGCCATGCAACCGTGAGCCTGCCCGATCATCTGGCTGAAAGCGACCGCAAGGCGGGTTTCGAGGTGCGCCCGAACCCGCCGCAGTTCAGTCAGATGAACGATGTCTTTACGCGCGCATTCTGGGACGACCGGGTCAAGACGCCAGCAGCGGAAGCGTTCTTTGCAAGCTACCGGATGGAGGCGGCACCGCGCCGTGGCGATGGATTTACGCAGCGGGATTTCGCGCTGCGGAACGCCGCGTGGCTGATCAGCGACATGGTGTCCGAGCGGCGTGCCGCCGAAGGGGTTCGCGAAGGATTTCAGGGCGCAATCAGGGACGATACGCCGGTTGCGCCCGAACAGGTCGCACCGCGCGCGCCCGAGACCGAGGCGGCGGATATCAAACGGGTGGCGCGGTTGTTCGGTGCCGATCTGGTCGGGATCACGCATATCGACCCGCGCTGGCATTATGGTGAACGCCCCGATGTGCGGACAATGACGCCAGTGCCGAATGACCTTCCCGACGGGCTGACGCATGTGATCGTCATGGGGCATGCAATGGACGCCGCGCTGGTCGATACCTATCCAAGTGCCTTGGCGGGTGCGGCGACCGGGCGCGAATACAGCCATGAGGCGGCGGTCGTCATGCAGGTCGCCGCCTATATCCGCAACCTTGGCTACAAGGCCGTGGCCAGCATGAATGACACCGCGTTGGTCATTCCCTATGCGATCAAGGCGGGCCTTGGCGAATACGGGCGCAACCAGATGGTGCTGACGCCGGAATTTGGCCCACGCCTGCGATTTTCCAAGATCTTCACGGATCTGCCCTTGGCCGTGGATGGGCCGCGCGATCTGGGCATCAAGGCCTACTGCGATGGGTGCGATGTCTGCGCGCGGGCCTGCCCGGTCAAGGCGCTGCCGTTTGGAGCGCCGGATTTTGGTGAAGAGGTGAGTGCAGGCAGCCCATCAACCAATCGCAACGTGCGAAAGTGGTCTTCGAACGCCGAGGCGTGTTTTGGATACTGGGCCAAGTTGAAAAGTGACTGCGCGATCTGTATGCGGGTTTGCCCATTCAACAGAACATATGCAAAATGGCACGATCGCGTGTGGCGATGGCTGGCGACGGGCCGATTGGGCGTTGCCGGGCGGCGGATCGCCCGCGCGTGGGCCGCACGTTGGCCGCGCGCACGACTGAAGCCACGGGACTGGTGGGCCGGGTAGCGGTTGCGGCTTTCGTTGCCGCAGGCTGTCAGTCTGGTAGACTTTACCCTGATGTGGGTATAGGAAATGGTGCAGTCCGTTAGCGCTAACACAGCGCGCCGCCCAGAGGGAGTAGCAAGATGGTTTCACGCGTCATTCCGGTTGATCCGTTCGACCTTGTGATCTTTGGCGGAACAGGTGATCTGGCCCGGCGAAAGATTTTGCCGGGACTTTATCGGCGATTTCTTGACGGCCAGATGCCGGCCGCCGCGCGCATCATTGGCGCTGCTCGCACCGAGCAAGATAGCGCCGCTTGGCGTGAATTCGTGGGAGAGGCGATCGCGGAATTCGTTCCCAAACGGGTGCAAGACGAAGCAGATATCGCCCGGTTTCTGGAACGGCTTGAATATGTGGCGGTTGACGCCCGCGGTGAGGGCGGATGGGCCGACCTGAAGGGTCTGATGCGTGATGGCGTGGTGCAGGCGTTCTACTTCTCGGTCGCGCCCAGCCTGTTCGGCGATCTGGCAGAACGGTTGAACGAGTTCAAGATTGCCCATGATGATGCGCGCATCGTGGTTGAAAAACCGTTCGGTCGCGATCTGGAAACAGCCAAGGCCCTGAATGCCACCTTGGCGGCCTACTTCACCGAGGCACAGATCTACCGCATCGATCATTACCTTGGCAAAGAGACCGTGCAAAACCTGATGGCCGTGCGGTTTGGCAACGTGTTGTTCGAACCGCTGTGGAATGCGCAATACGTCGACCACGTCCAGATTACCGTGGCCGAAGAGGTCGGCGTTGGTGGGCGCGGGGCCTATTACGATAAGTCGGGTGCGATGCGGGACATGGTGCAGAACCATCTGATGCAGCTTTTGTGCCTGACCGCGATGGAGCCGCCCAGCAAGTTCGAACCCGGCGCGGTGCGGGACGAGAAGCTGAAGGTGATCCGTGCATTGGATCCTGTTGGGCCACATGACATCGTGCGCGGGCAATACAAGGCGGGCGCCAAGCCGTCCTATCTGGACGATGTTGAAGACCCCAACAGCCGCACGGAAAGCTATGTTGCGCTGCGGTGCCATGTTGCGAACTGGCGGTGGAACGGCACGCCGTTCTACTTGCGGACCGGCAAGCGTCTGCGGGCGCGGCGGTCCGAGATCGTGATCGTCTTTAAAGAGCCGCCCCACTCGATCTTCGGTGAGGATGCCGGGAGCCGTCCCAATGTCCTGTCGATCCGCTTGCAGCCCGATGAGGGGATCGATCTGCGGGTGACGATCAAGGAACCGGGGCCGGGCGGTATGCGGTTGTTGGACGTGCCGCTGGATATGAGCTTTGCCGATGCGCTTGGGCCAGAGGCGTCCGATGTGCCCGATGCTTACGAGCGCCTGATCATGGACGTGATCCGTGGCAACCAGACCTTGTTCATGCGCGGCGATGAGGT
>JAFMHK010000022.1 GCA_017854585.1 Paracoccaceae bacterium | reverse complement strand
TGGGTGGCGGAGGAGGTGGGATTCGAACCCACGGTACGCTTTCACGCACGCCGGTTTTCAAGACCGGTGCAATCGACCACTCTGCCACTCCTCCAGCGGTCCAAGCGCTTAGACCGGATGCGACGATTCGGAAAGACACTGCGATCTATTGCCGATGCTGCGCCACATGGCTTTCCAGATCAGCAACAAACCGCTATCTTGCTCAAAAGTCACAATGACAGCGCGGGACACCGCGCGGACCTCGGGGGCGGAAGCGAGCAGATGATGACGGGCCGACACAAGATCGCACGCGGTATGCGCACAGGCGTAGCGCTTTTCGCTTTTCTGGCCCTTACGGCATGCCAGCAAGGTGCCGGAATATTTGGCGGCGCATCCGACGGGAATGCGCCTGCGGCCATTGGCTCCACTCGATTGGTTGAACGCGACATCGAAGTACCCGAGGTCTTTCAGGTTACGGAAGAAGGTCTTTGGGATGGTCGCCCCTCTCTGGGCGGGGTCTGGGTGGCCCACCCAGACGCAACCGACCCCGAACGTGTGATCATCCGCAACGAAGCAAACGGGCGCTTTGTGATCGGTGCTTTATTCCGCCGCGAGCGTGAAAATCCCGGGCCGTCGTTGCAGGTTTCATCGGATGCGGCCGCTGCACTCAACCTTATTGCAGGCGCACCTGTGACCTTGAATGTCACGGCCTTGCGTCGCGAAGAAGTGTCAGAAATTGACCCCGATGCCGACCTTACCGGCGGTGATGCGATCGAAGATGTCCCGACAGCGACCGCTGCGGCTGGCGAGGAAATCACTGCGATACCTCTGGATGCGATTGCCGCAGCGTCGGCAGCGATTGATGCGGTCGACGCCAGCCAACCTGCGACAAGTGCGGCAGCTTCGGCACCCACACCCGCCCCTGCCGCTTCTTCGCTTGAACGGCCATACATCCAGATCGGCATCTTCAGCGTCGAGGAAAACGCCAATAATACCGGACAGGCCTTGCGTGGGGCCGGAATGGTGCCCACCATCTACGATCAGACAAGCAACGGGCGCCGCTTCTGGCGGGTCGTTGTCGGCCCGGCCCGAAGCGCCAGCGAACGTGCCGCCTTGCTGACCGCCGTTCAGGGCCTTGGCTTTGAAGACGCTTATTTCGTGACCAACTGACGGGACGCCATGCAAACCGGATTTACTGCCTTTCCCCGCCACCTTGTTCTTTGTGTGGCTGGTATGCTCAGCCTTTTGACGCTGCCGTTGCATGCGCAGGCGTTCACGACGGCGGCGACGGCGGCTTACGTCGTCGACCACAACACCGGGCAGGTTCTATTTGACCACAATGCCGACCTACCTTTGCCTCCGGCATCGATGTCCAAGCTGATGACTCTGTTGATGGCCTTCGAGGCGTTGGATCAGGGCCGGATCACACTTGAAACCCGCTTCACCGTCAGCGAGCACGCGATGAGCTTTGGCGGCTCGACCATGTTCCTGAACACCGAAGATCGCCCAACAGTCGATGAATTGATCCGTGGCGTGATCATCGTATCGGGTAATGATGCGGCGGTGGCTCTTGCCGAAGGGCTTTCACCGGACGGGACCGAGGAAACCTTTGCCGACCTCATGACACAACGCGCCAGACAGATCGGGATGGATACGTCCGTGTTCCGAAATGCTAGCGGCTGGCCATCCCCCGGTCACGTGATGTCGATGCATGATCTGGGCGTTCTGTCCGAACGGCTGATCACCGAGCATGCGGAATATTACACCTACTTCTCCGAGACAGAGTTCGACTACCTCAATCGCGCCCCCGACAATCGGTTCAACCGCAACCCGCTTTTGAATTTGGGGCTTGGCGCCGACGGGCTCAAGACCGGGCACACCCAAGAGGCGGGATATGGTCTGGTAGGGTCTGCCGTTCAAGGCAACCGACGCGTGACATTTGCCATCACCGGCTTGGCCAGTGCGGCAGCGCGTGCTGAGGAATCCGAGCGCATCGTAAACTGGGCATTCCGGCAGTTCGCCCAGCGCGAAATTGTCACTGGCGGAACCGAATTGGCCCGAGCGTCCGTGTTCATGGGGCAAAGTGCGAGTGTCGGCATGGCACCTGCAGAAACTTTGTCGCTGCTGCTACCGGTTACCATGGAGGGCGAAGTGACGGGCGAAGTCAGCTTTCAGGGGCCAATCGCGGCCCCGGTGATGCAAGGCGACGTGATTGGCGAACTGGTTATTCGCGTTCCGGGCTTTGCTGATCAATCTGTGCCCATGATCGCAACCGAAACTGTGGAACAAGGTGGTGTTCTGACCCGCCTGTCGACGGCAACCCGGTTGCTGTTGCACCGCATTCTGGGCGACGATCCCGCCGCCGCGTCAAGCTGATGCCTGCGCATCGGGGGCTGTTCATCAGCCTTGAGGGGATCGACGGATCGGGAAAATCCACCCAAAGCCACCGGCTCCGTGACTGGTTTGTCAGTCACGGGCGCGATGCCATCGTCACCCGGGAACCCGGAGGGGCCCCCGGCGCCGAGGATATCCGCCGCCTGCTGGTCGAAGGCGACCCGGAACGGTGGTCCCCCGAGACCGAGATATTGCTGTTCACCGCGGCGCGCCGCGACCATTTGGAACGCACGATCCGTCCCGCACTTGAAGCAGGCCGCGTCGTGATCACCGACCGGTTTGCGGATTCCACGCGCGTCTATCAGGGCGCTACACGCGGCGACTTGCGTGGACTGGTTGATGACATCCACGACCTTGTCATCGCGGTGGAACCCGATCTGACGCTGATCCTGGACATGGACCCTGACATCGCGTTGACCCGTGGCCTTGCGCGCGCCTCGGGCGAGGATCGCTTCGAGGATTTCGGCCTGCCATTTCAGCAAAAACTACGCGTGGGATTTCTGGCGCTGGCTGAAACCGCGCCGCAGCGGTGTGTTGTCATCGACGCAAGCCGCAGCCCTGACATCATCGCAGATGACATCGCCGCCATTGTTGAGACCCGGCTATGAGTGACGAAGCCCCCCCCGAACCCGACCGGCAGGACGGCGCGCCACATCCACGCGATACACAACAGATTTTCGGACATGCCAACGCAGAGGCGACCCTTCTGGACGCATATAATGCAGGGCGGATGCACCATGCATGGCTGATCAGCGGCCCCCGCGGTGTCGGCAAGGCAACGCTGGCGTGGCGCTTTGCCCGGTTCTTGCTTGCCACACCCATGGCCGACAGCGGCGGCATGTTCGCGGCCCCGCAACCTGATAGTCTCGACATCTCCGGTGATCACCCTGTCGCGCGGCGCATGCTCGCCATGTCGGAGCCCGGCCTTTTTCTGTTGCGGCGACCGTGGGACGACAAACTGAAACGTCACAAGACCGAACTGACTGTAGATGAAGTGCGGGGCCTGAAATCTTTCTTTCAGATGTCAGCGGGCGGGAATGGGCGTCGGGTCGTCATTGTCGATAGTGCCGACGACATGAACCGAAACGCCGCCAACGCACTTCTGAAAGAGCTGGAGGAGCCTCCAAAGAACGCAACGCTGATCTTGATCAGTCACCAACCCTCGGGCCTGTTACCCACAATCAGGTCGCGTTGCCGCAGTCTGCGATTGGGCGCTTTGTCTTCCGATGATCTGGCCCGCGCCTTGGATCAGGCTGGTGTTCAGCCCCCCACTGACGCGAACATGGCCGAATTGGCTGGCGGGTCGGTTGGCGAAGCCGTCCGTCTTGCGGCATTGGATGGCCCAAAGCTATATGCTGATCTGGTTGCGCTTTTCTCCGACCTGCCCCGTATGGACCGCGGCCGCGCCGGCAGGTTGGCCGATGCCTGTGTGGGACGCGGCGCCGAGCCCCGATTTGATCTGACCCTCTCGCTACTTGATCGCATCTTGTCACGGCTTGCACTGACGGGGACCGTCGGCACACCGCCATCCGAGATCGTCAACGGCGAGGCACGGATGCTACTGCGCCTTTCGCCCACACCTCACGCCGCGCGAAACTGGGCTGATACTGCCCAAGGCCTGACCGCGCGGGCGCGTCGCGGCAAGGCGGTCAACCTTGACCCTGCCGCGCTGGTGTTTGATATGTTCCTTAGCCTTGAACGCACTGCCGTCGGGGCCGCTGCCTAACGTACGGAAAGCGCCTGAATGCCCTCTGACCTACCCCAGATCGTCGACAGCCATTGCCATCTGGATTTCCCAGATTTTGCCGATGAACTGTCGGATGTGATCGATCGCGCCGTCGCCGCCGGTGTGACCCGGATGGTTACGATCTGCACCAAACTGCGCACCGCGCCTCAAGTGCGCACCATCGCCGAGGCGCATCAACCGGTCTTTTGGGCCGCTGGCACCCACCCGATGAGCGCTGCGTCCGAGCCGATGACAAACGTAGACGAATTGGTCGCCCTGTCGCGGCACCCGAAATTCGTGGGTATCGGCGAAACCGGGCTTGATTATCACTACACTGCCGAAAGCGCGTCCGTGCAGCAGGACAGCCTGCGCATCCATATCGAAGCCGCCCGTCAAACCGGCCTGCCACTGATCATTCACGCGCGCGACGCGGATGACGACATGGCCCAGATATTGACTGAGGAGTATCGCGCCGGCGCTTATACCTGCGTCATGCACTGCTTTTCCTCCAGCCACGAATTGGCGCGCGCAGCGCTTGACCTTGGGTTTTACCTGTCCATGTCGGGCATCGCGGCCTTCCCCCGGTCGCAGGCGCTGCGCGACATCTTCGCCGCCGCCCCGCGTGACCGTATTTTGGTTGAGACAGACGCCCCCTACCTTGCCCCGCCCCCAAATCGCGGCAAGCGCAATGAACCGGGCAATACAGTCCATACCGCTCGGGTGGGGGCGGCGCTGTTCGATATGTCCGAGATCGACTTCGCCCGCCAGACCACCGCAAATTTCGACCGGCTGTTCTGGAAGGCCGCACAATGGGCAAAGGCCGCTTGAATGGCTGAACTGCGCTTTACAATCCTTGGGTGCGGATCGTCGGGCGGCGTGCCGCGCCTTGGCGGGCATTGGGGAGATTGCGACCCTGACGAACCCCGCAACGTCAGGCGCAGATGTTCGATGCTGGTGCAGCGCATTACGGATGCTGGCGACACCACCGTCCTGATCGACAGCTCGCCCGATTTGCGGGCGCAGCTGCTGGATGCAGGTATCGGACGGCTGGATGCCGTGATTTACACCCATGCCCATGCCGATCACGTGCATGGCTTGGATGATCTGCGGATGATCGTTTTCAACATGCGCGCGCGCCTTCCCGTCTATGCGGATGGCCCGACGCAAAACGATCTCATCAGCCGGTTCGGTTACGCATTTGTGCAGCCCCCCGGTTCCGCCTATCCACCCATTCTCGACCTGAACGCCATCGATGGTGACATCACGA
Organism: Paracoccaceae bacterium; assembly: GCA_017854585.1. Lineage (GTDB taxonomy): Bacteria > Pseudomonadota > Alphaproteobacteria > Rhodobacterales > Rhodobacteraceae > JAFMHK01. Next base: position 52,940 of record JAFMHK010000022.1, on the reverse strand, counting down.
TTGACGGCGCGGGCGGGCAGATCACCTTCACCCCGTTCGAGGTGACGCACGGCAATATCGATGCGCTTGGATTTCGGATTGGTGATCTTGCCTATCTGCCGGACGTCTCGGCCATACCCGATGCCGCATGGCCCGTGCTGCAAGGGCTTGACTGCTGGGTGCTGGATGCGCTGCGTCGCACCCCGCATCCCAGCCACGCACATCTGGCCCGGTCACTCGAGTGGATAGACCACGCGAAACCCCGACAGGCGGTGCTCACGAACATGCACATCGATCTGGATTATGCGACCGTCCGCGATGAGACGCCTGACCATGTCACGCCTGCCTATGACGGCATGGTCATCCGGTTCGAGGTCTGAATGGGGCAATTGCTCGAAGTTGTCCTTCCCGTCTTTCTGGTCATCGGCGCGGGTTATCTGGCAGTGTGGCGCGGTCTGTTCACCGATGCCGCCGTCGACGGGCTGATGGTGTTTACCCAGCGCTTCGCCATCCCTTGTCTGCTGTTTTCTGGCATTGCCACGTTGGATCTGGCGCAGGATTTCGATCTGCGGCTTCTGGCCAGTTTCTATGTGGGGTCGACGACCTGTTTCTTCATCGGGATGTTCGGCGCACGCGCGCTTTTCGCGCGACCATGGCCAGATTGCGTCGCTATCGGATTTTCGGCTCTTTTTGCGAATACCGTCTTGTTGGGCTTGCCGATCATGGAGCGCGCCTATGGCGCCGATGCGCTCGGCCCCAATTATGCGATCATCGCATTACATGCCGCATGGTGCTATTTTCTAGGCATCACAACGATGGAAATCGTCAAAGCAGGCGGCAGTGCACCCGGTCCGCTCATCCGCACGGTGGCGCGCGCAATGTTCCGCAATCCGCTGATGATCGGCGTCGCGCTTGGCTTTGTGGTCAACCTGACAGATTTTACCATTCCGACGGTCGCCACCGACGCCCTGAACCTGATGATCCGCGCGGCTTTGCCCGCGGCCCTTTTCGGGTTGGGTGGTGTTCTCTACCGCTACAAGCCTGAGGGCGATATGAAGGTGATTGCCTTCCTGTGTGCCCTGTCGCTGATCCTTCACCCAGCCATTACCTACGGCTTGGGGCGTGGCGTGACCGGGCTGAGCGATCCACAACTCCGCTCAGCCGTCATAACCGCAGCCATGGCGCCCGGTGTGAACAGCTACCTGTTTGCGGACATGTACGGGGCGGCCCGGCGGGTTGCGGCATCGACGGTGTTGATCGGCACGGCCCTCACGGTGATTACCGCATCGATTTGGCTGGCCATACTGCCCTAGCTTGCCAGTAAGACGAGGGCCTCGGCGCTGCGGACTGCAGGGTATGAGGTTTGGGAGGCACCGCGACACATCAGTTCCGGAAAGATCGCATCTATCTCGGCCAATCCCTCCGGATTGATTGAGCCAAGGGCCAGTTCACCGGGATGGAGGCTTTCGGCCTCCACACCCTCAGCCAACAAAGTCCGGTGACCATCCAGAAGCAGGTGCAGATACGTCACCTCGCCGCCGGACTGAAGATGAACCCCGTCCAGTACCAGAAAATGGACGGCCGGAACCCAGACACTGTCTTGGCCAGTCAGCAGTTCGGCGCGCCAGCCGCGCACAAGAATACGGTGTTGGCGTGATACTGCCAGTTGGCGCGTGTTGCCGATGACGCCGGGGGCAAAGACGACCGGGGCGAACCGACCAACTGCCGGAAAGCTGCGTCGGCCGATCCAACGGATCGGCTCAGCCCCGCCCTCCAGTGTTGTTACAAGATCGCCAACTTCAAGCGCTTCGATGGGAACTTCGCCGCGCGGCGTGGCGATGCGTGTGCCCAGGGCAAAGCAGATTGGCGTGGCATAGGTCGTTGCGCCAAAACTCGGCCCTTCCCGGGAACTGATAACCCTTAGTGGCACACCGATCGGAGGGAACCCGCCCTGCGGCCCAATAAACGCAAGGCCCTCGATCGTGCCAAAAGACGGCGACCCAGTCGAGAAATTGAACGCCACCAATTGATAGGTGTTGCCGGACGGGTCACTGACGGTAATCGCGTACTCCGCCTCGACCGTCGTGTTGGCGTTGAAGGTCTGGGTAGCGGAAGGGTTGTTCGGATTCGAATTGATCGTTTCGGCATTGATGGTGCGTTGACTGCCATCGTTGTCTTGAAAGCTAGGGTCGTTATCATTGATCTCGATCTTGACCCACGCGTTCGAGTTCAACGTGATCGTTGCGCCGACCATGTGCACGCCCGACCCTTGGGTCACACCGTCCAACCCCGAACCGCCGTTGGTGCCAGTCACGGTCATCAGACCTTCGGGAAGCATGAAGATGGAGTAGGCCACAGGCCATCCTTTGCAAGACAGGGCAATTCAAGTGATTGCCAAACACGCTGTCCTACAAAAGCTAGAAATAAGGTGAATCTGTGGCGCTCATTCTCCGGATTCAGTCTGCGCTCAGCCGGGCGACATCCCCCGCAACCGTTCGGACCGGCGCCGGAGCAGCTCGACCACTGTCAGCAACGCAATCGAGAAGATCACCAAAATGGTTGCCACTGCCAGAATGGTGGGGCTGATTTGTTCGCGCAGGCCGATAAACATCTGCCAAGGCAGTGTTTTCTGGGCGGCCGAACCCACGAACAGCACCACCACAACCTCGTCAAACGACGTGATGAAGGCAAACAATCCACCAGAAATCACACCGGGCAAGATCAGCGGCATTTGCACCCTGAAGAACGTTGTCACGGGGTTGGCGCCAAGCGATGCAGCCGCCCGCGTGAGCGAGCGGTCAAAGCCCACCAGCGTCGCTGTGACCGTGATGATGACGAACGGAATGCCCAGCGCCGCATGCGCCAGAACCACGCCCCAATAGGTGCCTTGCAGCCCGATCCGTGAATAAAAGAAATACATGCCCGCCGCCGAGATGATCAGCGGCACGATCATTGGCGAAATCAGAATCGCCATGATCGTCCCCTTGAACGGAACATGTGACTGGCTAAGCCCGATAGCTGCCAGTGTTCCCAAGGAGACCGACATAATCGTAGCCACCGGCGCAATCCGCACCGAATTCCACATCGCCTGCTGCCAATCCGGGTTTGTAAAGAAATCCTCGTAGTGGCGCAGGCTGTAGGCGTCAGGGTCCAGCGCCAGCATCCCGGGCGTGAAGGTAAAGAAGTTCTCGGCATTAAAGCTGAGGGGTATGATCGTGATGATCGGCGCGATCAAGAAAAAGAAGATCAGCCCACAGATAACCCGGAATGAATAGAACCAGACTCGTTGGCCGATTGTGGCATATGGCGGTAATTCGTTCATTTGCTCACCCCAGCTTCACGTTGTCGATGCCCACGATCCGATCGTAGACCCAGTAGAGCGCCAGAACCAGCGCCAGCAGGATGGAACCAAGCGCGGCAGCCAGACCCCAGTTCAGACTTGTTGAGATATGGAAAGCGATCCGGTTCGAGATGAACGTACCCGTCCGTCCGCCCACCAGTTCGGGCGTGATGTAGTAGCCAATCGAAAGAATGAACACGAGGATACAACCTGCCCCGATCCCTGGGATCGACTGTGGGAAATAGACTCGCCAGAACGCGGTCCAATTGGTCGCTCCCAATGACTTTGCGGCCCGCACGTATGTGGGGGGGATGGTTTTCATCACCGAATAGAGCGGCAAGATCATGAAAGGCAGCAGAATGTGGGTCATCGCAATGATCGTGCCGAACTGATTGTTGATCAGGGCCAATCGGTCATTGTCAGCCACAAGTCCGATCCAGACCAGAATATCGTTTATCACGCCTTCCTGTTGCAGAAGCACCTTCCACGCAGACGTCCGCACAAGAAGCGACGTCCAGAAAGGCAACAGCACCAGAATGAGCAACAGGTTCGACGCACGCATCGACAGGTTCGAAAGCAAGAAGGCAATCGGATAGCCCAGAAGAACACACATCCCCATGATCATCAGCGACATGAAGATCGTCCGCTGGAACAGCAGGATATAAACCCGTTGGTTTTCGGGCTGTGCCTCGATCCCATCGGGGGTCAGTTGCAGGTCGACGGCAGCAAGGAAATAACCGGCGGTGTAGGGGTCGGAAAACGCCTCGAACGTTTCCCAGATTGGCATTTCAACCCATCCGTCGTCCATCTCGGCATAGAGCGCCTGAAGATCGACTGCTTCGAACCCATCGACCGCAGCATCCGCGGCAACCAACAAGTCGCGTCCGGGTCCATCATACGCCGCGATCGTGGCGGCATCGGTGCGCATCAAGTCGCGATACAGCGCCAGATAAACGCTGTTCCACGGTTCCTCCGAGGTCGGGCTGTCTTGGTCGACATCCGCAATGGTTTGGGCAAAAGACCGATAGGCATCGGCCGTTTCCGGCAAAAGCACGCGTGGCGCTGTTGCCAAGGCGAACCGCGGCTCGGAAATGTCAAAGACCATGTCAGCGCTACGCGCTTCGGTGGCGTCTGCTGTCCATTCAGCCTGATCACGAAGCCAGTCCTGAGATCCCAGCAATGTCACCCAAGTTGCAGGGTCCTCCCACGCGGGATCCAGCGCGATGAACTGATCTGCATAGGCTTCGCCAACATCCCCGACATCACGTCCCGATTTGCGAAAGATCGAGGACATACCCGTGGTTTCGTAGTTAAGGCGGCTTCCCACTCGTGTGTGGAGGCGACGTTCGGCCGCTTCGACAAAATCATACGTCAGGGCGGCATAGGTATCTTCGCCCGGCAGGCCGTCGGTGTCCCATTCTTCCAAGGACATCACGGTCCGCGGAAAGGTTTCCGACACGATCTGGTTCTCGACCGAGCGGAACAGCATATCCGCGATCGGGGCCACGAACGTGACAAGGATAAAAATAAGAAGCGGCGCAATCAGCATCAGCGCACGCATTTTTTGCGCCCGAAGGGCACGGTTCAATGATGCCTTCAGCGGGCGGCCATCAGCGGCCAACACAGGAGCTTGACGGGCACCCTTTTTCTGAGCGCCATCTTGCGCGGTCGCTGCGAAGTCATCCGGGCTTGTGGCGCTTTCTGTCATGGCTCAGGCACCCTCAACCACGATAATGACGCTATCAGCGTTGCGTCGCCGGATATCGGCGACTTCTTGGTATTCCGGGTCGTTGTAGGCAGTCATTGCCTGCGCGTAGCTGGGAAATTCGATGACGACATGCCGCATCAGGGTTTCGCCTTCCATCACTTCCGCCTGCCCGCCGCGTACGATGAACTGGCCCCCAAGAGCTTGCAGGATGGGCGTGTCACGCTCCACGTATTCCTTGTATGCATCGGGGTTGGTCACGGTGATGTGGCCGATGATGTAGCCTTTGGGCATGGGTGTCGCCTTTTGTGGTCGCGCATGTCGGAAGTGGAAGTAGGGGTGGGCACGAGTGCCCACCCCCATTGCGTACTTACTGTGCCAGCCAAGCCTGGAACCGCGAGTCAAGATCGTCGCGATAATCGGCCCACCACACGTAGTTGTTCACGAAGGTGTTTGCGGCATTGGACGGCTCGGTCGGCATATGCGGCGCCATTTCGATCCCAAGCTCGGCATGCAATCCGACCAGCGGAGCGGACGAAGCCCGTGCCGGACCATACGAGATATATGCGGCCTGATCAGCAAGACGCTGAGTGTCCGTGCCGAAATACAGGAAGTCCATCACGCGGGCCAAACGATCCTCGGGCAGACCGGCGGGGATGATCCAGCCGTCAAGATCAAGCATCTGCCAGTCCCAAGCCATTCCGATCGGCTGGTTCTGCTCGGCAATCGCTGCGAACAGACGTCCGTTGTAGGACGAACCCATGAACACTTCGCCATCTGCCAAAAGCTGAACCGCTTCTGCGGCGGAGGTCCACCAGACGGTGTTCTCCTTGATTGTATCAAGCATCGCGAAGGCCATCGTAATGCCTGCTTCGGTTTCGAGCATGTCATAGACATCCTCGTAGGCAATGCCCGAACAGATCAGCGCCCATTCCATGTTGGCGATCGGGTTCCGGTTCAAGGCGCGGCGACCCGGATAGGTCTCCACATCGAACACGTCGCAAGCGCTCGTCGGTGCGGCTACGCCCTCCGGAACCATGTCGGTACGATACCCGAAGGTGGTCGAGAACACGATTTGCGGGATAAAGCAGTCGGAAACGATCATGTCGCCGAAATCTTCGCTGGCCGGTGTCCCATCGGGCGCCGGTGCCAGAATTTCGTCGTGATCCACTTCCATGGCCAGACCTTCATCGCAAAGGCGGATGGCGTCGGCAGCCTCCACATCGACAAGGTCCCAAGTCAGGTTATTCGCTTCGTTCATCGCCCGCAGACGCGCCACGGCCTCGGAGCTGCTTTCGTCCCAGATGACCTGAACACCGGGGTTTGCCGCGATGTAGGGGTCTGTGTAGGCATTGATCTGGCTTGACTGATACGCGCCGCCCCAGCTGACAAAGGTAACCGAGTCTGCCATGTGGGCATCGGCGAATGCTGCCGGTGCGGCCAATCCGGCCACCGCCGTCATCATCATAAGATTCTTGAGTTTCATACGTCTCTCCTTGTTGTTCGACTTTGTTCGTTGCCCGGCATGTCCGGGTTTCATTGGGCGCAGGCACGTTTCGTGCCGGGCGCCATGTCTGCTCAGGCGTCCAGCGCCCGGCAATCTTGTGGCCGCCAGCCGATCTTGATCTTCTCACCGGGGGCAAGACGTCGTTGATCGGGGGCGTTGCGGGTCTTGATGATGAAATCCTCACGACCGGCAACGCGCAGGCGGGTGCGATAGATGTCACCCATATAGATGAATTCCAGAACTTCCGCATTCAGTGTGTGCGCATCCGACGACAGACGTTCGGCATTGTATTCGACCCGCTCGGGTCGGATAGACACCAGCGTGCGGTCGCCCACATTGGAAACGTTCACTGGAACCGTCTCGATCATTTCACCACTATCAAGGCGGACCTCGGCGGTATCCCCACGCATCGCGGAAACCGTTCCCATCAGGGTGTTATTCTCACCGATGAACTGCGCGACAAAGCTGTTTTGCGGCCTTTCATACAGCTCGTCAGGCGGCGCAAGCTGCTGAATACGACCATCATCGAATACGGCTACCCGATCCGACATTGTCAGCGCCTCGGTCTGATCGTGCGTCACATAGACCGTGGTAATCCCAAGCTGGTGTGCGAGGTTCGTGATCTCGAACTGAAGCGTCTCACGCAACTGCTTGTCCAGCGCGCCAAGCGGCTCGTCCATCAAGACCAACTCGGGCTCGAACACCAAAGCGCGGGCCAGTGCGATACGTTGCTGCTGACCACCCGACAGCTGGGCCGGACGCCTGCCGCCAAACGCACCCATCTGAACCATATCAAGCGCGCGCATGACCTTGGCCTCGCGGTCGGACTTGCCGATCTTGCGCACTTCCAATGGGAACGCGAGGTTTTCCGCGACGGTCATGTGGGGGAAAAGGGCATAGTTCTGAAAGACCATGCCGATGCCGCGCTTGTGGGGCGGGATATTGTTTATGGGCTTGCCGCCCAGCGTGATCTCTCCATGTGTCGCGGTTTCAAACCCGGCCAACATCATGAGACACGTCGTCTTGCCGGACCCCGACGGCCCGAGCATCGTCAGAAACTCACCCTTCGGAATAGACAGGTTCAGGTCTTTGACGACGAGCGTTTCGCCATCGTAACTTTTTTGCACACGATCAAAGGCGACAAACGCCGCACTGTTATCTGAGGTCAACCCTCACTCCCCTGCTGTTCAACGCGATGTGTCCCACGCTTTCGATGCCATCAAAACAAACCCTTGGCCGACATTCAACCGTTCATTTGCGACATCTCGTCGACAAATTACGAAGTTTGCACTGTTTGCGGCGCAGTTTGGTCGTATCCATCGCAACTTGGCGTAAGACTTGCTGCGCACCGCGCCATCGCGTAGGCACCGCTCCCAAGGACAAACACGGCACATGCAAGACCACGAAACTTTCGAAAGCAATTTCCCGACCAAGCCAAGCCCCAAGGCGATTCATCTTCTTGGGCGGCTTTGGCGTGAACACATCGTGCAATATTGGCCGCTGATGGTTGTGGCTGTCGTGCTGATGTCGGTCGAGGGCGCCGCGCTCGGCGGGTTCGCCTACATGATACAGCCGCTATTCGATCAGATGTTCGCGGCAGGTAGTATGGAAGGCGTGGGCTGGATCGCCTTTGCCATCTCGGGCGTGTTCATCTTGCGTGCGCTGGCCGGGTTTGGTCAGCGCCTGATCATCGTGGGGATCGGCTTGCGCGTCACCACGTCGCTTCAGGACCGGCTGGTGGGTCACTTTCTCGGTCTGGATGCAAAGTTCTTTCAAGAAAATGCGCCCGGCGCACTGATCGAAAGGGTCCGTGGCGACACGCTTTCCCTGCAAGGTGCCGCGTCGACCGCGGTCATGTCATTGGGCCGGGACACCATTACGCTTCTGTCGCTTTTGACCGTCATGTTCGTGTCGGACTGGCAATGGACGCTTCTTGCGTTGGTCGGCATCCCGCTGCTGATCCTTCCCATGTTGGTCCTGCAACGGCTGATCCGGGCAACGACGCGTGCCGCGCGCGAGGCTGCGGCGCGGCTTTCGACCCGGTTGGACGAGATCTTTCATGGCATTATCGCCATTAAGGTCAACCGGTTGGAAGCGTATGAACACGCCCGATTTCAGCACGAGGTCAAAGGCTTTCTGACCAACGCGATCCGCGCCCAGAGGGGTCAGGCCGGGAACCCTGCGATGATCGACGTCATCGCCGCCGTCGGATTTGTGGCGGTTCTGTATTTCGGCGGGGCGCAGATTGTCGATGGCGACAAGACGGTCGGCCAGTTCATGTCATTTTTCACGGCGCTTGCCCTTTTGTTCGACCCGCTCAGACGCCTTGCAAATATCGCCGGGCAACTCCAGGCGGCCTTGGCATCGCTGGAGCGGCTCTACGAAGTGCTGGAGGTGCAGCCGACCATCATCTCACCTGCAAATCCCAAACCGATGGCCCCCGGTGACGTTGTATTTGACGACGTGCATTTCAGTTATGGAACAGCGCCGGTCCTGAATGGCGTCAGCTTCACTGCGAAGGCCGGCAAGACCACGGCGCTTGTCGGCCCTTCGGGCGCGGGTAAATCGACTGTCTTCTCCCTTCTGACACGGCTGATCGATCCCGATAGCGGTACGGTGTGCATTGCCGGGACGGCCACGACCGATGCAGACATAACCGTGCTTCGGAACATGATTGCATCGGTTGGTCAGGACACAGCGCTGTTCGATGAAACCATCGCACAGAACATCCGGCTTGGGCGCCTTGACGCAAGCGATGCCGATGTCCGCAACGCGGCGCAATCCGCCTCTGTCACCGATTTCGCCGACACCCTCCCCGAGGGCTTGGGTACACGGGTCGGCCCTCGGGGAGGGTCCTTGTCAGGTGGGCAGAGGCAGCGGGTTGCCATCGCGCGCGCGATGCTCAAGTCGGCACCAATCTTGTTGTTGGACGAACCCACCTCAGCCCTTGACGCCGAATCCGAACGCCTGGTGCAACTGGCACTGACGCGATTGGCGCAGGGCCGAACCACGCTCGTGATCGCTCACCGTCTGTCAACGATCCGTGCCGCCGACAAGATCATCGTGATCGACAAGGGGCGGGTGATCGAACAGGGCACGCATGAAGAATTAATCGGCGCCGATGGCGCCTATGCGCGCCTCAACGCGTTGCAGGCAGCGGGTCTGACCCCGCAGCTTTAGGTCCCTCGCGCGCCGCCATGCCTCGTCATCCGCGTTGACTCTTTGCCCCGACGGCCCAATCGTTATCCGGTCAACATCGCAGGTCCGCAAGGAAGGGGTATTGCGCCGGTGTCATCAACCATCGCCAAGTCCATCTTGTCCGCGGCAGCCTGCGCCGCGATAATGCTGTGTGGCCCCGCCACCGCGCAGCGCCAGCCAACCTTGGCTGACCGCGTTGCAACTGCGACAGACCCCCAAGGCACGGCGTTGGCCGCGCATTACCAGCAGATGGAACAGCGCCTGATGACCCAAGGTCGCCTGCGCACCGATCGGCGCGCAGGTCTGGAGACGCTGGATGCGACCACACTTGCCAGCCATTTCGCAACGATCGCGTTGCAATCTGAATATTCAATGAGCTCAGGCTCCATGCGCGCCGGTGGCGCGACCCCGCTGCGCCGGTGGGAACAACCCGTACGTCTTGGCGTTCAGTTCGGCGAGTCCATTCCGCAGGCCCAGCAACGTGCCGACATGGCTGCAATCAATGACATCGCCGAACGCCTGCAGACAGCAAGCGGTCATTCTGTGACCGTTACCACCAGCAATCCGAATTTCCATGTTCTTGTGGTGTCAGATGTGGAGCGTGCAGACTCCGCGCCGTTGTTACGCCAACTGGTGCCCGGGCTTTCGAACAATGCGATCAACGCGATCACGGGGATGGGCCGCAATACGCGCTGCATCGTTCTGGCATGGCCAGATCCAGACCCCACGCGGGGTTACGTCAATGCGGTTGCCGTGGTGCGCGCGGAACACCCGCCCCGGATTCGCCGCGCCTGCATGGAAGAAGAACTGGCGCAGGGCATGGGACTTGCCAACGACGATGATGACGTCTGGCCCTCGATCTTCAACGACGACGAGGAATTCGGCGTCCTGACACGACATGACGAACTGCTGTTGCAGATGCTTTATCATCGCAGCCTTCAATCGGGCATGCGGGGTGGGCAGATTGCCCCCGTAATCGCGCAAATCGCAGCGCAGGTGCTGGGCAGCAGTTAAGTCATGGACGGGCGGTCCCCGGCGGGGTTGGTACTGTACCTTGCGGGTATCGGACATGCCGCCATGGATCGCGGCCTTCAGACATCCATCCATGCCGGTTCCGTCGGCACTGATCCCCGAAAATTCGGCAATCAATGAAACTGGTGCGCTCGGAGAGACTCGAACTCTCACGGGTGTTACCCCACAGCGACCTCAACGCTGCGCGTCTACCATTCCGCCACGAGCGCACGTGTTCAGGGTAGGTCGCGGCTAGATAGCCGAGGGCGGGTTGCTTGTGAAGGGGGTCCGGCGCGAATTTCACGGACGGCCAAAACAACGCAGCTTTGGTCGTGATCTGGGACGCGTCCTGCGGGACAGGCGACCGTACGCCCCCCCTGCTTGTGACCACAAGAACCCGCAAAGCGCCGTTGCTGGCAGGCACAACACAAACGCGCGCAATTGGCGTGGATCATGGTTGTGATCATGATATCGGCGTGACATTCCGGCCAGCCGCGCCAATATCTCAATCAAGGAGGCGGGGCTGTTGCCCCGGTAATGCATTGGTCGAATGGATCATCACCGACGGATTGACCGATTACCTGACCGCCGTGGCCTGGATGGAGGCCCGCGCCGATGCCATCGCGCGTGGTGAAGCGGATGAAGCAATATGGCTGCTCGAACATCGTGCTCTTTACACCGCGGGCACCTCGGCCAATGCAGCCGATCTGACTGACCCTGACCGCTTCCCTGTCTACGCCGCACGGCGCGGCGGTCAGTACACCTATCACGGTCCGGGCCAGCGGGTGGTCTATGTCATGCTGGACGTCGGCAAGCGCGGTCGCGACGTCCGCCAGTTTGTGCAGCAGTTGGAAACGTGGATCATCACGGCACTTGCAGACTTCAGCGTGACCGGCGAAATCCGCCCTGGCCGCGTCGGTGTCTGGGTGCAACGCCCCGAAAAAGCGGCCCTGCCCGATGGCAGCCCGCGTGAAGACAAAATCGCCGCAATTGGCATTCGCCTGCGGAAATGGATCAGCTTTCACGGTCTTTCGATCAACCTTGACCCGGATCTTGAACACTTCACCGGCATCGTGCCGTGCGGCATTAGCGGCCATGGCGTCACAAGCCTTGTGGATCTGGGACTGCCCGTGACGATGAACGATCTCGATCTATCGCTCAAACACAGCTTTGAAACGGTTTTCGGCGAGAGCACATCGCCTCTCGGCAGTGTTTCGCAAGACTGAACAGTGCGTTGCCTGACAAGCGACCGATGCCGCATTGCCGCCACCTTGGCGAACACTTTGCGCCTTTTGACAGCGTCAGATGTCTACCACCAGCGCCCCAATATCCGGCCGAACGAACCACAGTAGATTTTTTAAAGATTAGGAAAGTAAATGTTGGCAAGGACTGCTCAGAGAGAAAATCGTGATCGCATGGAAATTGCGGTTCTTGTTCTTGCATTGACGGGCTTGGTGGTCATCATGGCCGCATCAGTTATTTTGGTCATTGCCTCACCCGGTTCATCGTAACCGCAAGCACCGCCTGACCCTGAATCAGGGATCAAATGTGCCGCCGCTGCCAACCGCCGTCAGGCCCGCACAGGGCGCGGCCGTTGGAACGCGCGGCAACATCTCTGGGCTGGCGCATTCTTTCGTGCCCCGCTTTCACGTTGCCGCGTGCCGCCCCGCCTCCGTCAAGTTTTTCGGCAGTGTGATGTCAGCTTGCCGCGCAAGGGCGCTGAGGCAATTTTACCCACTCAATCTGCTGCTCCTGCGTTGCACCGGATGCACCTGCGCATTACAAGGGCACTCAGAAATCCGTGGCAGGGCGCTGGCCCCCCTGCCAACATTACAAGTTGAACAGGAGCAGAACATGGCTGACGCCGCCATTTCTGGACATGACCACGAGCGACCGGGTTTCTTCACCCGGTGGTTCATGTCCACAAACCACAAGGATATCGGCATCCTTTACATCTTCACCGCTGGTGTGGTGGGGCTGATTTCGGTCATATTCACCGTCTACATGCGGATGGAGCTGATGGAGCCCGGCGTACAGTATATGTGCACCGAAGGCGCGCGGCTGACTGCTGCGGCAGCGGGCGAATGCTCTCCAGACGGGCAAATGTGGAACGTGATGATCACGGGCCACGGCGTCTTGATGATGTTCTTCGTCGTCATTCCCGCCTTGTTCGGCGGATTCGGCAACTACTTCATGCCGCTGATGATCGGCGCGCCCGACATGGCGTTCCCGCGCCTGAACAACCTGTCTTACTGGCTTTACGTCGCGGGCACGTCGCTGGCGTTCTGTTCGGTCTTCGTCGATGGCGGGGCCGGGACAGGTTGGACGTTCTACCCACCGCTTTCTGCCCAGAACGTCGCCACAAGCCGCGCAGTAGACTTCGCGATTTTCGCGGTCCACGTCTCTGGTGCCAGCTCGATTCTCGGATCGATCAACATCATCACGACCTTCCTGAACATGCGCGCGCCGGGGATGACCCTGCACAAGGTGCCGTTGTTTGCATGGTCCATCTTTGTAACGGCATGGCTGTTGCTTCTGTCTCTACCGGTTCTGGCAGGTGCAATCACCATGCTGCTGACGGACCGGAACTTCGACACCACGTTCTTCAATCCGGCCGGTGGCGGTGACCCGATCCTTTACCAGCACATCTTCTGGTTCTTCGGTCACCCCGAGGTGTATATCGTCGTGCTGCCCGCCTTTGGCGTGATCAGCCACGTGGTGTCCACTTTCTCGAAAAAGCCGATCTTTGGCTATCTGCCGATGGTCTACGCACTCGTGGCAATCGGCGGTCTCGGCTTTGTTGTGTGGGCACACCACATGTACACCGTCGGCATGACCCTGACGCAGCAGGCGTATTTCATGGTTGCAACCATGGTGATCGCGGTGCCAACCGGCATCAAGATCTTCAGTTGGATTGCAACCATGTGGCAGGGGTCGATCACCTTCGCCACGCCGATGCTTTTCGCCATCGGATTTATCTTCCTGTTCACCTTTGGCGGCGTGACCGGCATCGTGCTGAGCCAGGCAGGCGTCGATCGGGCCTATCACGATACCTACTATGTCGTGGCGCACTTCCACTATGTGATGTCGCTTGGTGCTGTGTTCGGAATTTTTGCGGCGGTCTACTACTGGTTCACCAAGATGAGCGGACGTGCTTATCCCGAATGGGCCGGCAAGCTGCATTTCTGGGCGTTCTTCATTGGCGCCAACCTGACATTCTTCCCTCAGCACTTCTTGGGACGTCAGGGCATGCCGCGTCGGTACATCGACTATCCTGATGCGTTCGCGCTGTGGAACTACGTCAGCTCGATCGGTGCGTTCATCTCGTTCGCCTCGTTCCTGTTCTTCATCGGGCTGATCTTCTATTCGCTGTTCTACGGTCGCAAGGTGACGGAACCCGCATATTGGGGCGAACATGCCGATACACTGGAATGGACGCTGCCCAATCCGCCGCCCGAGCATACCTTTGAAGAACTTCCCACACGCGAGATGTGGGATCGTAACCCGCATCATTAAACCATGCCGGTCAGCGACCTGACATATGAACAAGGGGCTCCGGTGCAAACCGGGGCCCTTTCTGCACGCGGTGCGCCCCGGTTGCACCTGCGCCTGACGCCGCACAAATCGCTGACGCCTGAAGGCTTCGTCTGGTTTATCGGCGCAACGGCTGCGTTGATCATTCTGCCGCTGCTGTCGGTCATCGGCACGGCCGTGTTCTGGGGGCTGCTGCCTTTTGTCATTGCCGCAGTTGTCGGCATCTGGTTCGGCCTGAAACGGTCGTGGCGCGACCAAGATATCTACGAAGACGTAACCCTCTGGTCAGATCTGGTGCGAATCGAACGGGTAGAACCGCGCAAACAGCCGCGCGATTGGGAAGCGAACCCCTATTGGGTGCGGATTGCGCTGCACACCAAGGGCGGCCCGGTTCCGAATTACCTGACACTTCAGGGCGGAGACCGCGAGATTGAATTGGGCGCATTTCTGACGCCGCCGGAACGGGTGGCGCTGAAGGACAGGCTCGAACGGGAATTGCGCCCGACCTGACTGTGGTTCTCTTTGAACCGCGGCGGCCCCACTACTCCTGCCGATACCACCCGCAGGCGTGCGACACGTCCACGATAAGTGGACGCTGTGGTCACGTAGCAATGGCCATGCCATTTCGATTGCAACCATGAAATGCCGTGGACGAACGTCTACTTGGCACCCCGGCGGTTGCGCGACCCGCCGCAAAAGACCGGGCAAGCTCTCGGCTATCCCATGTCTTCCTTGTCGGGTCGGCGCGGGCCTGCGCTTAGCCCAGTCGCCCTTTGACCATGGGCCCGACCAAGCCGAAATCCATCTGGCCGGTATACTTCCCCTTCAAGGTCGCCATAACCCTGCCCATGTCGCGGATACTCTCCGCGCCAGTCTCGGCGATTGCAGCGTCCACGGCCTTGCTGACCTCGTTTTCGTCCAACTGACGGGGCAGGTATTCTTCTATTACGGTGATCTCTTCGCGCTCTTTCTCGGCAAGTTCCAGCCGCCCGCCTTCTTCATAGGCGCGCGCGCTTTCCTGACGCTGCTTTACCATCTTGCCCAGAATCGCCAGCACTTCGGTGTCGTCCACGCCATCGTGGTCGCCCTTGGCGCGCGCGTTGATGTCTTGGTCCTTGATCGCGGCGTTGATCAGCCGCAGTGTCGACAAACGCGTGGCATCCCTGTCGCGCATGGCCTGTTTCAGACCCGTCGAAATCCGCTCTCTCAATGACATTGCGGGTTCCTTTTGCTATCCCCAAGCCCGCTTGATAGGGCAAAGGCAGCGCCGCAACAACTGCTCGGTGCGGGGGGCGCTTGACCCCTGCCCCCCGGCCCCCTAAACCCGCACAAGTTTGCCCGCCGCCAACGGAGATACATGCCATGTCCGATCATCCGACCGCCTGCCTCGCCCTTGCTGATGGCACCGTCTTCTATGGACGGGGGTTCGGGGCAACGGGGCAGCGCGTGGCTGAACTGTGTTTCAATACCGCCATGACAGGTTATCAGGAGATCATGACCGATCCGTCCTATGCAGGGCAGATCGTGACCTTCACCTTTCCCCATATCGGCAACACGGGCGTGACACCCGAAGATGATGAAACCGCGAATCCGGTCGCCGAAGGCATGATCGTAAAATGGGATCCGACTGAACCCAGCAACTGGCGCGCCGCGGAAGAGTTGGAGCCGTGGCTACTGAGGCGGGGCCGCATCGGCATGGGCGGCATTGATACCCGGCGCTTGACCCGCGCCATTCGTCAGCAGGGCGCGCCGCACGTCGCCATGGCACACAACCCCGATGGACAGTTCGATCTGGAAGCGCTGGTCAAGGCCGCGCGCAGTTTTTCGGGGCTTGAGGGCGTTGATCTGGCGCGCGACGTGACATGCGCGCAGTCCTATCGTTGGGACGAAATGCGGTGGGCATGGCCTGAGGGGTATACCCGGCGCGAGGGCCCCGGCCACAAAGTGGTGGCCATAGATTATGGCGCGAAACGCAACATCCTTCGGTGCCTTGCCAGCGCGGGCTGCGATGTCACGGTTCTGCCGGCGACCGCAACGGTCGATGACGTCATGGCCCAAAACCCCGATGGCGTGTTTCTTTCCAACGGGCCCGGCGATCCGGCAGCAACCGGGGCCTATGCCGTCCCGATGATCCAAGGCGTTCTTGCTGCGGATCTGCCCATTTTCGGCATCTGCCTTGGCCATCAGATGCTTGCGCTTGCCCTTGGGGCCAAGACGATCAAGATGAACCACGGCCACCATGGCGCGAACCATCCCGTCAAGGATCTGGATACCGGAAAGGTCGAGATTACTTCGATGAACCATGGGTTTACCGTCGATAGCCAGACCTTGCCCGACGGCGTGCTGGAAACCCATGTCAGTCTGTTTGACGGGTCGAACTGCGGCATCCGTGTCGATGGCCGACCGGTATTTTCCGTGCAGTATCACCCCGAAGCCAGCCCGGGTCCGCAAGACAGCTATTACCTGTTCGAACGGTTTGCCCAAGCCATGCGCGAACGGGCGGCGTGACACGCGCCGCGCCTTGGCTTGACGTGCGCATTTCCCAGATTTGTAGATAGGTTGTTAACCTCCGGTTAACCGATCGCAGCCAGTGTGAACTCCGGATCGATGAGAGACCGGGTGCAAATGCAGCGAACCCAGACCACCAAGTCACCCGGAGGCGCCAACGCCCTTCGCGTAGTCGATCCTGCGGCGCCCCCACCGATCCCTCGGGGGCGTCGCGCTCAGGCGTTATTGGCCGAAATTCTCATCCAGCGTGGCGTCCTCACACCGGATGATCTGCTTATCGCGCTGGCGCTGCAACGTCACCAGAACCTCCAGATTGGCGAAATTCTTGTGTCGCGCGGCGTGGTGACCGAAACCGAGCTTCTGTCAGCGCTTTCTATTCAGCATGGAACCGGGATTGCTGATCTCAACAACGATCCTCCTGATCCTGCGCTGGCGCATCTGCTGGGTGCGTCAAAGGCGATTGCGCTGAATGCTGTTGTCTGGAGACGGGCCGGATCTGCACTTGTGGTGGTCACGAACCGCCCTGACCGCTCCTTGGAGATCAGGGAAGCCTTCGCAGAGTCGGGTCAGCGCGTCATCATTGCCCTGGCCGGACGCGACGCCGTTCAAGACGCCCAAACGGTGCTGTACGGCACCGACCTCGCCCGGATCGCCGAAGGGCGGGCACCGCAAGATAACAGTTGCCGCAACATAAGACCGGTGCAGTTGGCGCGCGTTGTCGGGCTGGTTGCTGCGGGATTTCTGTTGGGCCTGCTTCTGTTTCCAACCGCAACCATCGTGACGGTCTACAGCCTTGCCATACTGGTCTTTGCGGCCAATGTGGCGTTGAAATTCGCGGCTGCAGGGGCCGCACTGCGGGCCGAAAGGGCGCTCGACAAGGCCGCGAAACCTGCGTCGCCTCCACCCCTTGTCCGGATGCCCGTGGTCACCATCTTGGTCCCGCTCTTCAAGGAAAACGAAGTGGCTGGCGGATTGATCGCCAACTTGTCACGGTTGGATTACCCGCCCGAACTCCTTGATGTCATGCTGGTGGTGGAGGAAGACGATCACCTCACCAGAGAGGCCATCGCCACCTGTCGTCTACCCAGCTGGATGCGCGCAATAACTGTGCCACCCGGACATCCGCGCACCAAGCCGCGGGCGCTGAACTATGCGCTGAATTTCGCGCGCGGTTCGGTGGTCGGCATCTACGACGCCGAGGATCGGCCTGAACCCGACCAGATCCGCCGGGTCGTTCGCTGTTTTGCCGCCCTGCCGCCGCGTGTGGCCTGCCTGCAGGGACGCCTAGATTACTATAATGCGACACATAATTGGCTTAGCCGGTGCTTCACCGTCGAATACGCAACCTGGTTCCGGTTGCTTCTGCCCGGTGTTCAGCAGCTTGGGCTGTTCGTGCCCCTTGGCGGCACCACGGTGTTCCTGCGTCGGCATGTGCTTGAAAAAGTTGGAGGCTGGGATGCCCATAACGTCACTGAAGATGCGGAACTTGGCCTGCGCCTGACCCGTCACGGTTATGACACCGAAGTCATCGATACCACCACCTTCGAGGAGGCAAACGCCGCCGTCTGGCCTTGGGTGAAGCAACGCTCCCGCTGGCTCAAGGGCTATCTGATGACGTGGATCAGCGCGATGCGCCACCCGCGCCGGTTGTTGCGCGAATTGGGCCCGCGCCGCTTCATCGGCCTGCAAGTGCAACTTTTGGGGGCGGTGTTGGGTTTCCTGCTTGCCCCCCTGTTATGGAGCCTCGCGCTCAAGCCGTTCGGGGTGCGACACCCGATGGATGCAGTCTTGTCCCCCATTCACTATGGCATTCTGGGCGTCGCGTTCGTGGCAGTTTTGTTGGTCGGAATGGGTATTTCGGCCATGGCGTTGCGCGCGCCGCATTTACGCCGATTGCGCAGGTGGGTCCCATTGGTCGAGCTCTACTATCCACTTGCCACGGTTGCCAGTTGGCTGGCCGCCTCAGAAACCATGATGCGGCCGTTTCATTGGTCAAAGACCGCTCATGGGCAGTTTTCGCACCCATCCGTGGCTGCGCCTGTCACCCTTTACAAGGACTGTGCACCCGAACGTTCGGCAGTGGCCGCTTCTTCCTTGAGCCGGACAACGAACGCGATCGAAAGGTGATCCTTGAGCGCCTGCGCGGCACGGTCGCCGTCACGGTCGGCAATGGCTTGCACAATGCTTTGATGTTCCGCCAGCGCCTTTTCGCCCCGCCCCTCCGCCGCAAGAGACGTGCGCGCCATCAGGGCCATCGACCGATAGACAAGGTCAAGTTGCTGCACCAGATACCTGTTATGGCTGGCCAGATGGATCTGGTGATGAAACCTGCGGTTCGCGCGGGCCAACGCCTCGGGATCGCCCAGCAAGGCGCGGTCGGCCTCGACCATCTCACGCAGCACCTGAATTTCTTCTTCCGCCGCGTGGCGCGCGGCAAGCCGGGCCGCCAGCCCTTCCAACTCGGTTCTGACCGCATAAAGCTCGGCGGTTTGCGCGTGGTCCAACGAGGCCACGATAAGGCTGCGGCCATCGCGCGTCAGCAGGCTTTGCGTCTCCAGACGCTGCAACGCCTCGCGGATCGGCGTACGGCTGACCCCGAACCGTTCGGCCAACTCGGATTCAACCAGCCGCGAACCGGGGCGATAAATGCCCCCATCGATGGCCTGCAAGATCAGGTCATAGGCATCTTTTTGCGGCGGGTTGACTTTGGCCATGATCGGTATCCGTTTGTATACCAATCACGCTACGACCCTACCGCCCGCATGGCAAGCCTTGCACTTGGGCCCGCAGATGCCTAGGCCATTCTCCATGACCGCTGCATCCTTTTCCCATGTCGATACCTGGGTCTTTGACCTGGACCATACGCTGTATCCGCCTGATATGGCCCTGTTTTCACAGATCAATGTCCGCATGACCGCTTATGTGATGGACGCACTTGGCGTTAGCCGTGAACATGCCGACCATCTTCGCCACAAGTACTGGCGCGAACACGGCACAACGCTGGCCGGGCTCATGGATATCCACGGGGTCGACCCCGCGCCATATCTCACCGACGTGCATGATATAGACTTCACGGTATTGACCCCCGACCCCGCACTGGCGGCACGTATTCGCGCCCTGCCCGGACGGCGGATCATCTATACCAACGGCACCGCCCCCTACGCCGAACAGGTGCTAGCGCATCGTGGGTTATCGGGGTTGTTCGATGCGGTTTACGGGGTCGAACACGCCAATTTCCGACCCAAGCCGGAACGCGTCGCGTTTGAAACGGTCTTTGCACTGGATGGACTGGCCCCAAACCGCGCTGCCATGTTCGAAGACGACCCAAGAAACCTGTCCGCTCCCCATGCAATGGGGCTGCGCACGGTGCATGTCGCACCCGAGCCGGAGCCCGCCGACCATATCCATCACCATACGGACGATTTGACAGGCTTTCTTGGCGCAATCACCGGCTGAAGTATGAAACACGGCCTTGCCCTATCGCAGCGATAGGGATCCCAGTGCGGCAATAACGCCCCTTAATTCCGCATTTCGATGCCCTAGCTCAAGTCGGGAACAGGAGAATGCCAATGACCATGACGAGCGATGATACGAGCAACCATTTCACGCGGAAGATAACCTACCGTATTCCGCTTTTGGGGCGGATCGCGCGTGAAACCGTTGAAGGCGATGAAGATACGCCGTTCTACGCAATCGCCATGGTCGTCGGCCTCTGGGGCAGCGCGGTGTTGATCTGGGGCTACGCGGGCCTGATCATTCCCGCTCTGATCCTTGTGGCGGTCATGTTTCTGACGCTGATCCGCATCACCCTTGGATGAGTGTGGTTCTTTGACGCCGTGACCACCTTGGCCCCGCGCCCTAAGTGTTTGACATGAGCGATCTGATCGATACCGATATCCTTGTGTCTGGCGGCGGCGTGGCCGGTTTGACCGCAGCGGTGGCCTTTGGGCAGGCTGGGTTTAACGTGATATGTGTGGACCCTGCCGCCCCCATCATGACGCGGGAGGCGGCGGGCGCCGATCTGAGAACCACGGCATTTCTGCAACCTGCCCGAGCTTTTCTGGAGCGGATAGGCCTGTGGGGGCGTCTGGCGCCGTACGCGACGCCGCTGCAGGTCATGCGGATTGTCGACGCCGGCGGTGAAACGACGGAACCCCGCGCGAGCCATGATTTCGATGCCGCAGATATTGGCGAGCTTCCGTTTGGCTGGAACCTGCCGAACTGGCTGCTGCGGCGCGAAATGGTGGCCGCGATCGGCGACCTTCCGAACGTTGATTTCCGCCCCGGCACCGGCACCGCGCAGGTGTTGACCCGACAGGCCGAGGCGCGTGTCACGTTGAGCGATGGCGCACGCATCCGGGCGCGACTGATCATCGGCGCGGACGGGCGCGACAGCTTTGTTCGGAAAGCTGCAAATATCCCTGTTAAAACAACTCGTTACGGCCAAAAGGCGCTGGCCTTTGCCGTCAGCCATGCGATTCCGCATAACAATGTCTCTACGGAAATCCACCGCACTGGCGGCCCCTTCACGCTGGTGCCCCTGCCCGATCATGAAGGGCGACCCAGTTCCGCCGTCGTCTGGATGGAGCGCGGGCCCGAAGCGCAGCGCCTGACCGACCTGGAAGTGACTGATTTCGAAGGGGAAATGTCGGAACGGTCAGGGTATCTGTTCGGGCCACTGACGTTGATTTCACGCCGCACGATCTGGCCGATCATCAGCCAGACGGCTGGACGGATGTCAGCCGAACGTATCGCCCTTGTGGCCGAGGCGGCGCATGTCTTGCCCCCCATCGGCGCGCAGGGGTTGAACATGAGCCTCGCCGATCTGGGCACATTGCTGGATCTTGCGGAACTTGACCGTGATGGTCTGGGAAACCACAAGATGTTGACGGCCTATCACCGTGCGCGCCATGCCGAGATTCTGGCGCGGGTTGTCGGGATTGATGCGCTGAACCGCGCGTCGATGGTGGATGCCCAAGTCTTGCGCGATCTGCGGATGCGCGCCCTGAACGCGTTTTACGGCGTGGCGCCGGTGCGGCGCGCCCTGATGCGGGCGGGTCTTGGCGCACGTGATATCCAGAAATAGGTTACAAAAAATCGGCATATCGCGTTTTTTTGTAACCTATCTCGGGAAATTATTAACCAATCGGGCCGGGGCGACGCTCCTCCGACAACAGCACGTTCGCCTCGACATTGCCGACACCGGGAAGCGTCATGATGCGGCGGCGCAGCACCCGCTCGAAATCTGATAGATCGCGAGCGATGACGCGGAGGCGGTAGTCATAGAGGCCCAGCACATGCTGCACGGTCTGCACTTCGGGGATGGCGGTGACGGCACGCTCGAAATCCTCAAGACTGACGCGGCCCTTGGTCGCCAGCTTGACACCAAGGAACACGGTCACGCCAAAACCCAGCTTGTCCGTATCCAGATCAAGCCTGCGGCCCGCAATGACACCCGCATCGGTCAGACGCTTGATGCGCCGCCATGTGGCGGACTGCGACAGGTCAAGACGGCGGCCAAGTTCAGAGGCTTTCAGCGTCGCGTCTGTTTGCAGGGCGCGCAAGATGGCGCGGTCACTCTCGTCAAGATCGATCATGGGCGGGTCATAGCGGCAGGGCCTGCGCGTCCTTGATGGTGGCGACATGCATCAACGCCTCGATATCGGCGATGTGCGGCAAGGTCAGGATGCGGGAGCGATAGACCTCTTGATAATGGGGCATGGTGCGGGCGATGACCGTCAGGCGCACATCCACTCGACCAAGGAAGGTTTGAATTTCGGTGACTTCGGGCACCTCGCGCGCTGCTGCATGAAATTCGTCGAAGGCGCGGGGGTTGGTCTTGTCCAACGTGATGCGCAAACTGACCTCGACCGCAAAACCAAGGGCGGGCCAGTGGATGACGGCGCGCTGACCCCGCAGAACGCCCGCCTCGCGCAGGCGATCCAGACGTTTGTAGCAGGTGGCCACGGGAATACCGGCAGCCGCCGCAAGCGCCGCAACCGGTTGTTCGGGATCGGCCTGCAGGTGGCGCAGCAATCGCCTATCGCTATCGTCAAGCATGTCGAATTATCCGTTTTGGCCTCAATTGCGCATGAACTTATCACATAGATGCCAGAATATGCCAAGTCTCATGCGATTTTGCGGCAAACGCTCCGTATGGTCTGCGCCAGAGAGACATCAAAGGAGAGAGACATGCGGGTTTATTACGATCGCGATTGCGACATCAACCTGATCAAGGACATGAACGTGGCAATCCTGGGCTATGGCAGCCAAGGCCACGCCCACGCGCTGAACCTGCGCGACAGTGGTGCCAAAAACGTCGTTGTGGCGCTGCGCGAAGGGTCCAAATCGGCCGCGAAGGCCGAAGGCGAAGGCCTGAAGGTCATGGGCATCGCCGAGGCCGCCGCCTGGGCCGACCTGATCATGTTCACCATGCCCGATGAATTGCAGGCCGAAACCTACAAGAAATACGTGCATGACAACATTCGCGCCGGTGCCGCGATTGCCTTTGCCCACGGCCTGAACATCCATTTCGGGCTGATCGAACCGAAAGAAGGCGTGGACGTCATCATGATGGCGCCCAAGGGTCCGGGCCACACGGTGCGCGGCGAATACACCAAGGGTGGCGGCGTGCCCTGCCTTGTTGCGGTAGATCACGATGCATCGGGTCGCGCGCTGGAAATCGGGCTGTCGTATTGCTCGGCTATCGGTGGTGGACGGTCCGGGATCATCGAGACCAACTTCAAGGAAGAGTGCGAAACCGACCTGTTCGGGGAACAGGCCGTTCTGTGTGGCGGTCTGGTGGAACTGATCCGCATGGGCTTTGAGACGCTGGTCGAAGCCGGATACGCACCCGAAATGGCGTATTTCGAGTGCCTGCACGAAGTGAAGCTGATCGTCGACCTGATCTATGAGGGCGGGATCGCGAACATGAACTACTCGATCTCCAATACCGCGGAATATGGCGAATACGTCAGCGGCCCGCGCGTTCTGCCCTATGACGAGACCAAGGCACGGATGAAGGCAATCTTGAACGACATCCAGACCGGCGCGTTCGTGCGTGACTTCATGCAGGAAAACGCCGTCGGCCAGCCGTTCTTCAAGGGCACGCGCCGTCGCAATGACGCACACCAGATTGAAGCGGTGGGCGAAAAGCTGCGTGATATGATGCCGTGGATTTCCGCCGGCAAGATGGTGGACAAAGCCAAGAACTGATCTCCGGAAAACGAGATGGGAAACGGGGCCGCATGCGGCCCCGTTTCTTGTTCAGCCCTGCCGGAAAACGAGCGGCCCGCGCCGGGCACCCCCGTATCGACCGCATGCCGGGCCGGGCTTCGTCCAGCGGATTATTGGTTGCGCCATCGGGACGTTCTGCGCGACTAGGGCATGACGGACCACCGCACGGCGTTCCACGGCTGCCCCCTCTGCACAGGATCATCGCATGACCCCGACACCCACATCCCCCGGCGCGCTGAACTGGGCGCTGATCCTTGGCCTTGGCGTGATCTGGGGCACCGCGTTCATGGGCGTGGCAACGGCGCTGGACGGGCTGGGTCCGTGGTGGGTGACTGCGGGGCGAACGGCGTTGGGGGCGCTGGTGTTGCTGGTTGCGGGCGCGATGTATGGTCAAGGCATCGGAACGATCAAGGGCGCGCGGGCATGGTGGTATTGCGTGGCCATCGGGTTGGGTGCGCTGGCAGTGCCTTTTTCGCTGTTGAGTTGGGGGTTGGGCCAAGTGCCATCGGCGTTTGCCGGGGTGACCATGGGGGCGGTTCCGTTGCTGGTGCTGCCTTTGGTCGCGATCTTCAGCCCAGAGGAGGGCATCGGCCCACGCCGGATTGCGGGAATTGCGCTTGGGTTTCTGGGGTTGGTCGTGCTGATCGGTCCGGGCGCACTGGAGGGTGGAACCTTGTTGGGGCGGCTGGCCTGCGTTGGGGCGGCGGCATGTTATGCGGTGGGCTCAGTCCTGACCCGGCGCGCCCCGGCCATGCCACCGATCGCGTTTGCATCCGCAACGCTGGTGGTGGCCTCGGTGGCGCTGATACCGCTGGCAATCTTGCTGGAAGGCGCGCCCCGGCCGACGGCGGGCTGGCCGGTTCTGGCACTGCTTTACGTGGCCGTGTTTCCGACAGCATTGGCCGCGATCATCAGGGTGCGAGTGATCACCACTGCGGGCTCACTGTTCATGAGCCTGACCAGCTATATGGTGCCGGTCTGGGCGGTGGTGTTCGGCATGACCCTGATGGGGGAGGAACTGCCGCCGCAGCTGTTCTTGGCGCTTGGCCTGATTCTGGCGGGTATCGCGTTGAGCCAGTGGCGCGCGATCATGGCGGCGTTCCGCGTCTAGCAGGGCCGCGCCAGAACCAGAACCCAGATATCGCCCACACTGGCAAAGCCAAACTGGGTCGCCTGCGCGTTCAGGATATTGGCGCGATGATCGGCCGAGTCCATCCACGCCGCCACAACGCTGCGCACGTCCGGCTGCCCCTGCGCGATATTTTCGGCAACGAAGCAGGCATTGTAATTGGCGCTGCTGACGCGGGACTGCACGCTGGAGCCATCGGACCCGGCATGCCCGAACTGCCCGGTGCTGTGCAGGTCATCGGCATGCGACGCGGCGGCGGCCTGAAGGGCCGGGTTCTGAACCAAGGGCCGCAAGATGCCGGTATTGGCCCGCTGCACCGAAAGCTGCGTCCCGACCGAGGCGATCTCGGCGGTGGTCCCGATGGAGACACGTTCGATGCCGCCGGACCTGTTACAGGCCGCAAGACCAATCATCAGGGAGAGAAGAAGAAGAAATCGCATGGCTCGCCTCGTTATCTTGTTTTTCCGCAGCATGCTGGAGGTCGGAATGCCCGGCAAGGGGGCGATCAAACGCGCGATTTTTGAGCAAGGAATAGCCTATGACGCCAAGCTGTTGAAAACCTGTGGGAAGATTGCAATTATATAATCTACAGGAGCATTTTAATGGATGCTACCTGCATATGGTCGCAAATGTTCAACTACAGGTTTTCGGCGAGTGCGCGGGCAAGCTGCTGCTGCCTTGTCAGCGTGGCCCCAAAGTTGATCGTTGCAACCTGTCCGTCTGCGACCACCCGGCGACCTTCCACAAAGAGATCACGCACCCGCGTCGGACCAGCCAAAAGCAGCGCTGCCGGATCCCAACTGCCCGCAGCCTCGACCCCGGAGACATCCCATATGGCCAGATCGGCGCGGAAGCCGGGGGCGATCTGGCCACAATCAGTACGCCCCAGCACCGCCGCCCCGCCACGGGTGGCAAGCCGCAATGCCGCGCGGGCCGACATGGCATTGGCCCCATTGGTGACCCGTTGCAGCAACATGGCCTGTCGCGCCTCGGCCATGAGGTTGGCCATGTCGTTGGAGGCCGACCCATCGACGCCAAGCCCCACCTTCACGCCCGCATCCAGCATGGCGCGCACAGGCGCGATCCCGGACCCAAGGCGGCAGTTGGAACAGGGGCAATGCGCGACACCCGTGCCGGTGCGGGCAAAAAGGCTGATCTCGGACGGGTCGAGTTTTACGCAATGGGCATGCCAGACGTCATCGCCGGTCCAGCCAAGGTCTTCGGCATATTGGCCGGGGCGGCAGCCGAACTGCGCAAGGGAATAGGCGACGTCTTCGTCATTTTCGGCCAGATGGGTGTGCAGCATCACGCCCTTGTCGCGCGCCAGCAGCGCCGCATCACGCATCAGTTCGCGGCTGACCGAGAACGGGGAACAGGGCGCGACGCCCACGCGGATCATCGCGCCCGGTGCCGGATCATGAAAGGTATCGATCACCCGGATCGTATCGGCAAGGATGGCGGCCTCGGGTTCGACCAGCGCATCGGGGGGCAGCCCACCCATACTTTCGCCAATCGACATCGCGCCCCGTGTCGGATGAAAGCGCAGGCCGATTTCGCGCGCGGCATCGATGGTGTCATCAAGGCGTGCGCCGTTCGGGTAGAGGTAGAGGTGATCGGAGGTGAGGGTGCAGCCCGACAGCGCAAGCTCGGCCAGTCCGGTCAGCGCCGAAATCCGCATGTGTTCCGGCGTGAAGCGCGCCCAGATCGGATAGAGGGTCTGCAGCCAGCCAAACAACAGCGCGTCTTGCGCACCGGGAACCGCGCGCGTGAGCGATTGATAGAGGTGATGGTGGGTATTCACCAAGCCGGGTGTGATGACGCAGCCCGTGCAATCAAGGCTTTCGGTGCCAACAAGCCCCTGCCCCAATTGGGAAATCTGCCCATTTGCGATCAAGATGTCGGTCTGTTTCAGCGCCGTGTCGGCATCATCCATGGTCAAGACGACCCGGGCGTTCCTGAGCACAAGGCTCATGCAGGCAGGCCTGTCAAAAAGGCCAGCGCCTCGGCATGGATATGGCGATTGGCGGCGGCAAGGATACGACCGCCATGTTGGGCAGGGCCACCATTCCAGTCAGTGACGATACCGCCTGCCGCCTCGATCACCGCGATGGGGGCCGCAACGTCATAGGGGTGCAACCCGGCCTCGATCACCAGATCGACCTGACCCAGCGCGATCAGGGCATAGGCGTAGCAATCCATGCCGTAGCGAACCAGTTTCACCCGGTTGCGGATCGTGTTGAAGCGGGCCCGTTCGCCATCGGTGCCAAGTTCGGGGAAGGTGGTGAAAAGGGTCGCGTCGGCCAGATGGCGCGTGCCGCGACTGGCCAATGGTGTGTCACCATGCGGACCGACAAGCCGGGCATGGCCAAAACCGCCTTCGAAGCGTTCACCGATATAAGGCTGATCGATCAGGCCATAAAGCGAACCAGTGTGGTCCTGCACCGCGACCAGAACGCCCCACGTCGGCGTGCCGGCGATGAAACCGCGGGTGCCGTCGATGGGGTCAAGGACCCAAGTCAGGCCGGTGGTGCCGGGTGTGTCCTCCTGCTCCTCGCCCATGATGGCGTCATCGGGGCGGCGGATGGCCAAGACGGCGCGCATCGCGGCCTCGGCCGCGCGATCGGCGGTTGTGACAGGGTCAAAGCGGCCCTGCCCCTTGTCATCGGTAATCAGGCCCGCGTTACGGAAATGCGGCATGATCGCCACGCGCGCGGCATCAGCCAGCGCATGGGCGGTGGCGCGCAGTTCGGCGATGGTTTCGGGGGAAAGTGTTGTCATGGTCGCGCGGCACCTTGGATGAACTCGGGGGTCAGGACGCAAGGCTTCGACGTGGCACGGACGGACGGCACGGTCAACCGCCACCGCTCAAGCGGTAGTGTCCGACAGCACCCGCGCCAGTTCGAACAGGCGGCGGCGCTGATTTTCGGGAATGGCATAGTAGGAGCGTATCAGTTCCAGCGCTTCCTTGTTCGTGAAGATATCGCCGGGGATGGCACCCGACCCGGCCGTCGTTGCGTGGTTGTCGCCGTTCAGCCCATCGAAGAAATAGTGAACGGGCACTGTCATCGCCTCGGCGATATCCCACAACCGCGAGGCGCTGACGCGGTTCATGCCGGTTTCGTATTTCTGGATCTGCTGAAACTTGATCCCGACCTTTTCGGCAAGCTGCTGCTGGGTCATGCCGACCATCCAGCGCCGGTGGCGAACGCGTTGCCCGACATGCACATCGACAGGGTGTTTCACACGGCCTCTCACTTCTTGTTGCCAACGATCTTGCCGACACGGACCCGAAATGCCGGCCTTTGGTCTGGTCCGAATATTCGGCCAGGCGACGCCAAATTTACCCAATCGCGTGTATACCGAAACACTAACTCGCGCCATGCGTGTATGGCAAGCGGGACGGTCTGGCGGTAGCGGACCAGCATGGCTAGGGTGCGGGTAATTCAGGGAGAATGACGATGCAGGCATTTCAGGTACGCGGGTTCGATCAGGCCCCGGATTTGGTCGACGTGGCGCTGCGCGCGCCGGAAAAGGGCGAAGTGCAGTTGGCAATCAGGGCCTGCGGGCTGAACTTTGCCGATCTGCTGATGATGACCGGAACGTATCAAGATACGCCGACGCCACCCTTTACCATGGGGTTGGAGGTGGCGGGCGATGTGATCGCGGTGGGCGACGGCGTCGATCTGACGATTGGCACGCGGGTGGCGTGTTTTGCGGGGCAAGGCGGGCTGGCCGAGGGCGGCGTGTTTCCGGCGGCCGCTTGCGTGCCGATCCCCGACGCGATGCCTTATGATCAGGCCGCGGGGTTTCTGGTGGCCTATGGCACCAGCCATCTGGCCTTGGCGCACCGGGCCAAGCTGCAACCCGGCGAGCGGTTGCTGGTGCTGGGGGCCGCCGGAGGCGTGGGCCTGACGGCGGTTGAGCTGGGCGCACAGATGGGGGCCGAGGTCATCGCCGTGGCGCGCGGAGCCGACAAGCTGGCGGTTGCGAAGGGCGCAGGAGCCACGCACCTGATCGACAGTGAGAGCGGTGATCTGCGGGCCGAGGTCAAGGCGCTTGGCGGGGCCGACGTAGTCTATGATGCGGTGGGCGGCGATCAGTTCATGGCCGCCCTTCGTGCGACCAACCCCGAGGGGCGGATGCTGACGATCGGCTTTGCCAGCGGGGGCATTCCGCAAATCCCGGCGAACTTGTTGCTGGTCAAGAATATCAGCGTGCTGGGCCTGTATTGGGGCGGGTATGCCAAGTTCCGACCCGATATCATGCGCGGCAGTCTTGAGGCGCTGATGACGATGTATGCCAAGGGGCAGATCAAGCCCCATGTGGGCGCGACCTATCCGTTGGCGCAGGCGGCAGAGGCGTTGGAACTGCTGCGCGCGCGGAAATCGACCGGCAAGGTCGTGGTGACGATGTAACCGACGGCAGGCCCCGCCCGCTCAGAGGGTGCGGATCGCCTGCCGGGTCATGTCTGCCAAGGTGCGGGCGGGCTCGGATGTGGCCAGTTCGGACCGATACAGATTGATCCGGATCACCGGAAGATCAGGCAACCCACCGTTATGGTTTATCGGCGCGCAATGAGGCGGCGCCACCCCTTCGATCAGGGCGGTCACAGCCAGATCGGCGCTGACGGATGCCTCGATCGGGCGGGTGCTGTCGCTTTCGACCGCCATTTCCCACGAACACGCAGCGCGATCCAATGCGCCCTGCACGCCCTTTCGGAAGATGCAGGCATGTTCAAAGGCCAATCGCAGGGGGCGTTGTTTCCAGACCTGACCGCCTTCGGCACCGACCCAGACGAGGGGAAGGGTGATCAGGGTTTCGCCACCCGCAGCCACTTCGTCCTCGGTCGTCAGCATCAGGTCCAGTTCGCCGCGTTCAAACATCCGCTTGAGCCGCGAGGTGAACGACGAGATCAACTGCACCTTCATGCGGGGATAGGCGGCGTTGAACCGGTGCAGCACTTTCGGGATGGCGGGATAGACGACGTCATGCGGAACGCCCAATGTCAGTTCGCCCTCGTATTCATTGGCGGTGAGGCGGCCCAAGACCTCGTCATTGAGTTCCAGCATGCGGCGGGCGTAACCCAGCATCTGTTCCCCCGGCCCGGTCAATGACAGCCGCCGCATGGACCGGTCCATCAGGTCGACGCCAATCGATTCCTCCAGCCGCTTGAGCTGCATCGAGACGGCGGATTGCGTGAGGTTCAAGAACCCCGACGCCTTGGTGACCCCGCCCGCGTCGGCCACGGCCACAAAGGCGCGCAATGCGGTCATATCCAGATTTCTTGGCATATCACGATTCCTGATATGAAAGTTCATAAACATTCACTTTTAAAATGCACATGAACCGCCATATAGCAAGCCTAACGCCACATTCCTTTGTGGAAATTATGATTCGAGTAGGAAATCCAATGGCTACGATACTGGCAACCCGCGGCATCTCTTCGACCCGTCAACTGGGTCTGGGACGCCTTATTTCACAAGCAGTCGACGTATGGCGTCAGCGCCGTGCACTGGCCACGCTTGATGCCCATGCTCGGCGCGATCTGGGCCTGAGCTATCAGGAGGTTTTCGTGGAAACCGCGCGCCCGATCTGGGACCTGCCGCATCAGGGCCGGTTCTGATAGTCAAAAACTATCGCCACATGGACATCTCTTAGGGGATGATACCTTGAAAACGCGCCCGTCGTGGCCAATATTCACACGCAAGGATGGGCGTGTTTTGGATATGCCCGACCGCGGATTTTTTGAGGAGAACCGACATGGCACAGTTTGATACGATCCGGTCGCGCGGCGCTGCCGTCAGCCAAGCCGAGATCGACCAGGGCCTCCGCGCCCACATGAACAAGGTCTACGCCACCATGTCCGGTGGCATGGCCATTACCGCAGGCGCTGCTTGGGCG
Source organism: Paracoccaceae bacterium (assembly GCA_017854585.1). Lineage (GTDB taxonomy): Bacteria > Pseudomonadota > Alphaproteobacteria > Rhodobacterales > Rhodobacteraceae > JAFMHK01. The sequence goes on along the minus strand of JAFMHK010000022.1, from coordinate 21,892 downwards.
ATTGCAAACCTGTCCGTTACATCCGACCCGACGGGCGCCACCGTGGCGCTGCGGGAAGGCCAGTACCTGACCGGGCTGGGTGAGCTGATGTACGGCACGCCCCTGATGTACGTCATCATGTTCGCACCGCTCGCGTTCATCTTGTTCGGCTGGGGCGCGTTGATGCGCCGTGGGTCGGCGGCAACGGTCAGCTTCGGTTTCTTTGCCTTCGCCGCCGCGATGGGCCTGTCGATGAGCTCGATTTTCCTCGTCTACACCTCGGTGTCGATCGTGCAGACCTTCTTGGTGACGTCGATCGCCTTCGCGGGTCTGAGCTTGTATGGCTACACCACCAAGCGAGATCTGTCGGGCATGGGGACGTTCCTGATGATGGGTGTCATCGGCCTGATCGTGGCGATGGTCATCAACCTGTTCTTGCAGTCCGGCATCATGATGATGGCCATTTCGGCCATCGGCATCCTGATCTTCGCTGCCCTGACGGCGTACTACACGCAGTCGATCAAGAGCGAATACGTGGCGCATGCCGCGCATGGCGATCAGGAATGGCTGGACAAGGCCGCGATTGATGGTGCGCTCAGCCTGTACATCGCGTTCCTGAACATGTTCCAGTTCCTGCTGATGTTCATGGGTCAACAGGAATAAACTGAACCAATATTTTACTGCGAAAGGGCCGGTCGTTTGACCGGCCCTTTTTGATTCCGAAGACCCGACGCGCAGCGTTGCGCGGTGTGCAGGTCACGGCCACACCAATCGAAGTGCCATTGGGTGAACGCGTGCCGTTGCTATAACGGACGGTCCATCTGTACCGCGGGAAAGGTGATTCCCGGGCGCAGGGCGATGACGATGTCGCCCACCACGCGAAACCCAAGAGCCCGATAAAAAGGCACCGCCGTGCGCGTGCTTTGGCAATGCAGCCGCGTGATGCCCGCGCGCAGGGCCTCGCACATGACATGACGCAAGATGGCACCGGCGTGCCCTTGGCGCGTGGCGCGCGGGTGGGTCACGACGTGCCGGATATGACCAACGTCGCGCGGGCCGACCCCGCCTTGCGGCGCGCCATGGGTCCAGCCCCCGGCGGCGAGCGCGTTCCCTTCCTCATCCTCGGCCAGATAATAGGTGCCGGACCGCAGCAATTCGGGGCGCGCGCGGCTGATCAGCGGCAGGGCCGTCACCAGCACCGATGGTGGATAATGTGGTTTGAGAAGCGCGGGATAGCTGGCTGCAAGCAGGGCATCGACTGCCATGAGGTCGGCCTGGGTCGTCGGGCGAATGGTGATCTGATCGGATTCGGTGATGGTCATGGCGATGCGCCTTACGGTTCAGACAATAAAAAAGGGCCGCGCAGTGTTATGCGCGGCCCTTGGCAGTTCGAGATATCGAAGGCTTACTTGATCTTGCCTTCTTTGTATTCGACATGCTTGCGCAAGACGGGATCGTACTTTCGTACGACCATCTTTTCGGTCATCGTGCGGGCGTTTTTCTTGGTCACGTAGAAGTGGCCGGTGTCCGCCGTGGAGTTCAGGCGGATCTTGATGGTGGTCGGCTTCGCCATGGAAGGTCTCCTTAACGGTACGTGTCGCGGGGTGGTCGCGGAACTGCGCGTCCACAACGTGTCAGAGGTGGCCTTGTACCCGCGCGCTGCGGCGTGTCAACCTCAAATCCCGCCCAAGGCAAGATGCCAGCCCAAAGACACCACCGCCGTGAGGGGCAACACGAACAGCATATCCAGTTTGCGCCAGAGAAGAAGAGCGGCGGCAAGCATGGACAACACCAGCGCGGGCACCGACAGGGACGACAGCGAGGGCATCCAGACCGTCAACGGTCCAAGGTGCGATTGCGTGACCTCGGCAAACAGAACGTGGAGCGCGAACCACAGCGACAGGTTCAAGATGACGCCGACCACCGCGGCGGTGATGGCGTTCAGTGCGCCGGTCAACCTTGGCTGGGCGCAGATCCATTCAATGTAGGGTGCCCCGGCGAATATCCACAGAAAGCACGGAACGAACGTGGCCCACAGGGTCACGATTGCCGCCAGAACCCCAAGCGTCCATCCGCCCTGCTGCGCGCCCGCCATGAAGCCCACGAATTCGGTCACAAGGATCAGCGGGCCGGGCGTGGTTTCGGCAAGACCCAGCGCATCCATCATCTGTCCGGTGGTCAGCCAGCCATGATCGGCCACGACCTGTTGCACCATGTAGGCCAGCACCGCATACGCCCCCCCGAAGGTGACGACCGCGAGTTTCGCAAAGAACAGGCCCACCTGTGTAAGCAGGCCATCGGGCGCGATCAGCCATAACGCGGCCAGCGGGATGAGCCAGAGCGCGGCCCAAAGTGCCACGGTGCGCAAGGTGCCCGAGGTCGATACAGGCGGCGGCGGGTTTGCGGGCACGGTACCTTGCATGAACAACGCGCCGATGGCCGCGGCACTCAGGATGATCAGGGGAAAGGGAATCTGAAAGAAGAAGATGGCGATGAAGGCGGCGGCTGCGATTGCATATGCCAATGTGGATTTCAGCGCCTTGCCGCTGACCTTGATCAGGGCTTGGATCACGATGACGATGACGGTGGCCTTGATCCCCAGAAACAGCGCTGTGACCAGTGGCACCGGACCGAAGGCCGCGTACAGAGAGGCCAGCGCAAGGATCAGCACCGCGCCCGGGATCACGAACAGCAGCCCCGCGATTAGCCCGCCAAGGGTGCCCGCGATACGCCAGCCGGAATAGGTGGCCAGTTGCATCGCCTCGGGGCCTGGCAGCAACATGCAAAAGGACAGCGCGGACAGGAACTGCCGTTCGGTCAGCCATGGCCGATCCTCGACCAGCTCTTTGTGCATCAGGCCGATCTGCGCGGCGGGCCCGCCAAAGGACAGCAAACCGATGCGGGCGAATACGCGCGTGACTTCGGGCAGGGATACGGCGGTGGCGGTCATTGGGCGGATCCTAGGCTGGCGCGGCGCGACGGGATGCCCGGAGGGGGCGTATCCCGCGGGCGGGGAACGGCGCCAAGCCTTGCCAGCCCCGTGTAACCCCAAGATGACAGCCCCCCAGCGATCCGGCTGCGCGTGAGCAGCCCCGCACCCGACGCTGCAGTTCGGGCGATTCTGTGACAGCGGGCGGGCGGGTCGCCGGGTTGGATGAAACGCCCCCGGCACCCGGCCTGCGTCAAAGGGTGATCGTTTCCATCACCGCAGGGTCAAGGACACGCACATCGGGCAAGGCTGCCTTCAGTTTGTCGGCGGACTGCTCCAGCAGCGCGAAGGTCTTGTAGTGATAGGGAATGACGGTTTGCAGCCGGAACAGTTTCGATGCCGCATAAGCCGCGCGATGCATGTCCATGGTGTAATGGCCACCTGCGCACAAGATACCCACATCAGGCGCGTGCAGATCGTTGAGGATGGCCATGTCGGCCATGACATCTGTATCGCCCGAAACATAGACGCAGCGCCCCTCACCCGCGATCATGTAACCGGCCTCGGCCCCGGCATAGACCGGACCATCGGGGCCAGAGAAGGAGGAGGAATGGGTGGCGTTGACCATCGTGACTGCCACATCGCCGAGCCGCACCGTGCCGCCCTTGTTCATGCCGACCACGTCCAGCTTTTCCGTTGCACCCCAGTGGCCCATCAGATCGGCAATGCCATAAACCGGCACGCCAAGCCCCCGCGCCAGTTCGGGCACCCCGCCGATATGGTCGCCATGGCCATGGGTGATCAAGATCGCGGTCGCTCCCCGGATCGCGTCGGCCTTGCGGTCGGCGGGAAAGCTGGGGTTTCCAGCAAGCCATGGATCGATCAGCAGCACCTGATTACCGATTTCCAATCTCACGGACGCGTGGCCCAACCATGTGTATTTCATCGCTTGTCCTCCGGGTGTCTGCCAGTAGCCTAAGCGAGGAAAGGCGGCTGTCACAATGGATTTGAGCGCCCAGATCGATGGCTATTGTGAGCGGCTGGGGCCGGGCCTTTGGGCCGAGCCGGTGAATGCCTTGTCGAACCTAGCCTTTATTCTGGCCGCGCTGTTGCTGTGGCCTTGGGTGAAGGAACTGCCGCTGGCGCGGGTCTTGTGCGCGCTCCTGGCGCTGATCGGGGTGGGGTCGGCGGCCTTGCACAGCTTTGCGACCGGGTGGGCGGCCTTGGCCGATGTGATCCCGATCGCGGTATTCATTCTGGTCTATCTCTTCGCGGTGAACAGGAATGTGGCGGGCTGGCCCTTCTGGGGTGCGGGCGCAGGCGTGGTGGCATTCGTTCCCTATGCGGTCGTGACCGGATGGGTGTTTGCTCAGATGCCGTTCTTCGCGATATCGGCCGTGTATTGGCCGGTGCCATTGCTGATCTTTCTCTACGCCGCCGCGTTGGTCAGGCGGGCACCTGAAACGGCGCGGCGATTCGCGATTGGCGCGGGCCTGTTGTGCGTGTCACTGACCGCCCGCAGCCTTGATGAGGCGCTGTGCCCGGTGTGGGCGGTCGGCACCCATTTCGTCTGGCACCTGCTGAACGCTACCATGTTGGGCTGGATGATCACGGTTTACCGCGCCCATATGCTTGCGGGGCGCGGCGCACGGGGCTAAACCCGCCCGGACAACCGGAATGGAGCGCCCATGTCCATCGATATCGACACCGCCGCCCGCGTGGCGAAACTGGCCCGTATCAAGGTCGAACCCGAGGCCCTGCCCGCCTTGGCCGCCGAGTTCAATGCCATCCTCGGGTTCATCGAACAGCTGGGAGAGCTGGACGTGGACAACGTGGAGCCGATGACCAGCGTGACCCCCATGGCCCTGCCCCGCCGCGCCGATGTGGTGACCGATGGCAACCAGCAGGCCAAGGTGCTGGCCAATGCCCCCGATGCCCGCGAGGGGTTCTTTGCCGTACCGAAGGTGGTGGAATGAGCGACCTGACAAAACTGACGATCGCAGGCGCGCGTGATGCGCTGCGCAAGGGCGACGTGACCAGCGTGGCGCTGACCGAAGCGTGCCTGAACGCGATTGACGCGGCAGATGCGCTGGGCGCGTTCGTGCACAAGACACCCGAGATCGCGATGGAACGCGCCAAGGCCGCCGATGCACGGATTGCCACGGGCGACGCGCCGGACATGTGCGGCATTCCCGTAGGCATCAAGGACCTGTTCTGCACCGAAGGTGTGCCTTCGCAGGCCGCATCCAAGATTCTGGAAGGGTTTCTGCCGCAATACGAATCCACCGTCTCGGGGCAATTGCGGGATGCAGGCGCGGTGATGCTGGGCAAGCTGAACATGGACGAATTCGCCATGGGCTCGTCAAACGAAACCTCGGTCTATGGGAACGCGGTAAACCCATGGCGCGCGGGCAATTCCGATGCCGCGCTGACGCCGGGCGGATCGTCGGGCGGGTCTGCCTCCGCCGTGGCCGCCGATCTGTGCCTTGCGGCGACCGGCACCGATACCGGCGGGTCCATCCGTCAACCTGCGGCCTTTACCGGGATCGTGGGGCTGAAACCCACCTATGGGCGGTGTTCGCGGTGGGGCATCGTGGCGTTCGCGTCGTCGCTGGATCAAGCTGGCCCGATGACCAAGACCGTCCGCGATGCCGCGATCATGGGCCGCGCGATGATGGGGCACGACCCCAAGGATTCGACCTCGGCCAACATGGCGGTGCCAGATTTTGAGGCGATGCTGACCGGTGACATTCGCGGCAAGGTCATCGGCATTCCCAAGGAATACCGGATGGACGGCATGCCGCCGGAGATTGAGGCGCTGTGGACCGAAGGCACCGCAATGCTGCGTGATGCCGGGGCCGAGATCAGGGACATCACCCTGCCTCACACCCGGTATGCCCTGCCCGCCTATTACGTGATCGCCCCCGCCGAGGCATCCAGCAACCTCGCGCGCTATGACGGGGTGCGTTTTGGCCACCGGGCCAAGCTTGCCCCCGGTGACGGCATTACCGAAATGTATGAGAAAACCCGCGCCGAAGGCTTTGGCCCCGAGGTGCAACGCCGCGTGATGATCGGCACCTACGTGCTGTCGGCCGGATTTTACGACGCCTATTACAACCGCGCGCGCAAGGTCCGCGCCCTGATCAAACGCGACTTTGAAGATGTGTTCGATGCGGGCATCGACGCGATCCTGACCCCCGCCACCCCATCCGCCGCGTTCGCGTTGGGCAAAGAGGTGGCGGACCCGGTCGAGATGTATCTGAACGACGTTTTCACCGTGACCGTGAACCTTGCCGGATTGCCCGGCGTCGCGGTGCCGACGGGTCAGGATGCACAGGGATTGCCGCTTGGCCTGCAATTGATCGGGCGGCCGTGGGAAGAAGGCGAATTGCTGAACACGGCCTATGCGCTGGAAAATGCTGCGGGATTTGTAGCGAAACCGGCGAAATGGTGGTAAACAGACCTCAAAGCAAAAGACTTTGAGGCAGAGCGATGATCAGAACGGCCGTGGCAGCGGTGTGTCTTTTGGCACTTGGCGGGTGTGTCGGCAGCACACCCAATGACGTCGCCGCAGGCGTCGGTTTTCAGGATTATACCCACTACGAGGCGCGGCGCGCGCAGCTGCTGTCCGGCCCCGTCGTGGTCCGGCCACCCGCACCGCCTGCCATGGCTGCGCCAGCCCCTGCAGGTGTCGCGGTAACAGGCCCTGCGCAAGTCGATACCATCACAAGCCGGGCCGCCGCGGCAATTGCCGCCGCCGAGGCGACACAAGCGTCACCGGTGATCGTGGAGGCCAGCGCGCAACCCACAGCACCCCCGCCCGCCCCAACCAACGTGGCGCTGGCATCGGCCAGCAACCCCGGCATCTCGGACGAACAGGATTTTAGCGCCGTATCGGCCCGCGAAACCATTGCATCAGACGCCGAGCGCCGCGAACGGATGCAAGAACAACTGGTGATCGTGCAGCCTACGGCGATTCCCGCGCGCAACGGGGCAACGGGTCCGAACATCGTGGATTTCGCATTGCGCACGACCAACTCGGTCGGCGAACGGATCTATACCCGAATGCCATTCCGGCAGGGGCAATACGACCGCAACTGCATCGCCTTCCGGTCCGACGATCTGGCGCAAGAGACATTTCTGGCAGAAGGCGGCCCGGAACGGGATCGCCACGGATTGGACCCGGACGGCGACGGCTTTGCCTGCGATTGGAACCCGGTCGTCTACCGTCTGGCCGCGCAGGCCGCAGCGAACTGATGCGCTCGCCCAATTTCGGGGAACGGCGCGGTGGTCTGACCCCGGACCTGGTCGTGATCCATTATACCGCCATGGAAAGCTGCGATGCCGCGGCGCGCGCCTTGTGTGATCCGGCCCGAGAGGTATCCGCCCACTATCTGATCTCGGCCAAGGGTGCGGTCTTGGCGCTGGTGGATGAACCGATGCGCGCCTGGCATGCGGGCGCCGGCGAATGGCGCGGTGCGGGTGACGTCAATTCCCGGTCCATCGGGATCGAACTATCCAATACCGGGGGCACGCCCTTTGCCGCCGCGCAGATGGATGCGCTGGACGAAGTGCTGCGCGGCATCTTCCATCGGTGGCCCGTGCAGCCCGATGGGGTGATTGCCCATTCCGATATGGCGCCGGGCCGCAAGAAAGACCCCGGCCCCCGCTTTGACTGGCGCAGGCTTTCGCTGGAGGGGCTGGCCGTTTGGTCGGATGCCTGCGGCAACGACGTCGACCGGGATCGATTTGTGATCGATGCACGGGCCTTCGGTTACCCGAAGATGGCGCCCGATCTTCTGCTGCAAACGGTCCGCCTGCGGTTTCGGCCGTGGGCCCGCGGACCGCTGGATGGCACCGACTGTGCGATCATGGCGGATCTTGCCGCGCGATACGGCGTTGACCGGGGGCGATCGGACGCTTAGATGCACTATCGCGTGGAGGGCTGGATGGCCGCGGGGGTTCGCGCCTCCGAGGAAAGTCCGGACTCCCTGAAGCAGCGGTGCCGGGTAACGCCCGGGCGGAGCAATCCGACGGAAAGCGCCACAGAAAACAAACCGCTTCGCGGCAGCCGGAGGTTCGCCTTTTGGCAAAACGGAGCAAGGGTGAAACGGTGGGGTAAGAGCCCACCGGGGGGCTGGCAACAGCGCCCGCATGGCAAGCCCCACCGGGAGCAATGCCAAATAGGGATCTTGCGGGGGCAACCCCAGGGCCGCTTCAGCCCGAGAGATCCGGGTTGGCAGCTAGAGCGCATGGGCAACCATGTGCCAAGAGGAATGGTCATCCAGAGGGGGAAACCCCTTGGACAAAATCCGGCTTACAGGCCCTCCGCGCATTTTAAAGACTGTTTGCCTTTGCGGGCGATGGCAGAAAACCAACAGTTTTCTGCGGTCTTGCCGCAACCCGATACGCCGACTGCGAAGGTTGGTGCCTGATGAGCCTTCAGATGCATCCGGCGGACATATTTGAAAAGCAAAGATGCGGGCGGTGCGCCTTTCCCCCTATCCCGTCACCAGGCTTCGCGGGGAAAGGCGTCCCATCTTCGCTTGCGGTCATCGGCATGTCTGCCTGTACCGCAGGCACAAGCTGGCCGCGCAAGGTTAAGGAAACGTGAAGGGCCCTCTTTGCTTTGAAAATATGTCGGGGTTTGGGGCAGCGCCCCAATCGGCCAGCCGCAGGCACGGATGCGCGCGATTAGCGCCGCTGTGCGAAGAAGTCGCGAAGAAGTGCCGCCGCCTCGGCTTCCGCAATGCCACCATAGACTTCGGGCTTCCAATGGGCCTGCGGGTGGTCGAAGACACGCGGACCCTGAGCGATGCCGCCGGACTTTGGATCGGCGGCGCCATAGTAGAGGCGCGAAAGCCGCGCGGCGGCGATTGCCCCGGCGCAAGCCGGGCAGGGTTCCAACGTGACCCAGAGATCGCACCCGGTCAGACGGTCCGTACCGATGGCTGCGCACGCGGCACGAATGGCAAGCATTTCAGCATGTGCAGTGGGGTCGGTCAGTTCACGCATGCGGTTGCCCGCTTGGGCGATGATCCGGTCTCCGCATACCACGACGGCGCCCACGGGCACCTCGCCACGCGCGGCTGCGCTCTCCGCTTCCAGCAGCGCCACATCCATGAATGTGCGAAATCGCGTCATATCCCCCCTGTTGCCGCTTTCCAGCCTGCTGTCAAACCGGTAGGGCTTCGACATGACCGATACATCTCCACAGGGCGAGCGCATCGCCAAACGCCTGAGCCGCGCGGGCATTGCCAGTCGCCGTGAGGCGGAGCGCATGATTGCGGCGGGCCGCGTGGCCGTCAACGGCAAGCTGATCGACAGCCCCGCCTTGAACGTGACCGAAGCGGATAAGATCACCGTCGACGGCGTCCCTGTGGGTGCGCCCGAGCGACCCCGGCTGTGGCTGTATCACAAGCCGTTGGGGTTGGTGACGACGGCGCGGGATGAAAAGGGCCGCGAGACGGTCTTCGACAAACTGCCCGCCGACCTGCCGCGCGTGATGAGTGTGGGCCGCTTGGACATCAATTCCGAAGGGCTGCTGCTGCTGACCAACGATGGCGAGGTCAAGCGCAAGCTGGAACTGCCGTCGACGGGGTGGCTGCGCAAGTACCGGGTCCGCGTCAAGGGCGCGCCGACGGAGGAAATGCTGGCCCCGTTGCGCAAGGGCGTGACGATCGAGGGCGAGCGGTTTCAGCCCATGGAAGTGGTTCTTGACCGCCAACAAGGTGCGAACGCCTGGCTGACCATCGGCATCCGCGAGGGCAAGAACCGGGAGATCCGCCGGGCCATGATGGAGGTCGGGCTGGACGTGAACCGGTTGATCCGCATCAGCTATGGCCCGTTCCGATTGAACGAGTTGAAGGCGGGCGACGTCGAAGAGGTCAAGCCGAAGGTCCTGCGCGATCAGTTGGGTCTGGAGGCGGCGGTGGAGGGCCATGCCGTGGCCAAACCGCTGAAGAAACGGCCGCCGAAGCGACAGGTGAAGGCGCCTAGGCCTCGTCGTCCTCAATAAGGCTGAACCGCTCGATCAGTTTCGCCTGCGCCATGAAGATCAGGAACAGAAATGCGGGCAGGCCGAATGTCTCGAATGTGACCCAGAAGGCCTCGGTCTGGGTGCGCCAGACAATTTCGTTCGCAATGGCCATCAAGACAAAAGCGCTTGCAAGCCGTTTGGTCAGGATCATCCAGCCTTCGTCCTTCATGGGCAACAACTCTCCCATTACGAACTGCAGCCATGACTGGCCACGCCACAGCCCGATGCCAAGGAGCAACGCAAAGAGGCCGTAAACAAGCGTGGTCTTCATCATGAAGAACCGGCTGTCGTTGAACCAGACGGTCAGCCCGCCGAAGACGACCACGAGAACGGCGGTAAACACCTGAATGCGTGATATTCTTCCCGTGAGCCACCACAGAACGCCGATTGAGGCGAGAAGCAACGGGACGAACGCGGCGGTGGCGATGATGAAGCCGTCATAGTCGCGGCCAGCGACGGTGAATGTCGTGTCCTGCAATCGCAGATACGCGATGAAGAACAGGATCGGCGGCCCCAGTTCCAACGCGGATTTCAGCAAAGGGTGGATGGTGCGCGGTGTCATGGGTTTCCTTTCAGCCACCCGCTTCAACTATCACCGCGCCAGCTGCGATCAACCCCATAAGGGCCAAACGGCGGGGACCGACGCGTTCTCCAAGGATCAGCCAGCCGATCAGGGCCGCAAAGACGGTGGATGTTTCGCGCAAGACGGCAGCCTCGCCCACATTATCAAGCCGGGTTGCCAACATGATGGAGCCAAAGCTGGCAAAGGCGACAAGCCCCCCGATGATGCCGCGCAACGCCAAGGGGGCCAGCGTAGGCGGGTCGGCGAGCCGCAGGTAGAACCGCGTGGCCAGAACGGGAAACAGCAGCCCGTCAATGAAAAAGAACCACGCCAGAAAGGTGAACGGGTCGGCCGTGGCGCGGATGCCGTAGGCGTCATAGGTCGTATAGGCGGCGACAAAGAGGCCCGTCAGAACCGCGAACCACAGGGCTGGCACCATTTTTTCACGATCCACCGTGATCGTTGCCATGTTGTAGGCGGCAAGCCCATAGAGCCCCGCAAGCAAGACAGCCACCCCCAGCCATTGGATCAGGGTGAATGTTTCGCCAAACACCAGCCCCGCCCCGAAGATCGCAAAGAGCGGCCCGGTGCCGCGCATCACGGGATAGACGACCGTGTAGGCCCCGCGCCGATAGCTGGCGAGGGTGGCCCATTTGTAAAACGCGTGGATGACAAAGGCCCCGGCAAAGATCGGCCACATGTGAGGTTCCGGCCATGGCACCACGAAAAGCGCAATGGGGGCGGCCATCAGCCCATAGCTTGCGTCGATCGCCCCCCGCGACAACAGCGGATCATGCCGACCCTTTTGCAATGCGCCAAAGATAGCGTGCAGGACAGCGGCCGATAACGCGAGGATCAGGGCAAGCGTCGCCCCCGCTGGCGTTCCTTCGATGGAGGTAATCCAGATGCCCAAATCAGACCTGCCAGATTATATATGCCCTGAAACCTCCGGCCGTCGCCATCGTGGGAAACCCCGCGAACTGGCAAAGCGCGTCGGCTACATCTGACCACAAGGGAGCGCGGACAGCGGAACGGTTGCGAGGTGCGACACGATAGATCGCCGTCAGCGTGAGGCGATCGAGGGCCGCCGGAAATCGCGCCTGAGACCATGTTTCGGTGCCAAGATCAGGCCTGCGGGTGGCCTTGATCACAACTGTGCGCCAGTCAGGGCCTCGGCAAATTCGGCAGGGTCGAATGGGGCCAGATCATCGATCTGTTCACCAACCCCGATCGCATGGATCGGCAGGCCGAACTTGTCCGCCAGTGCCACCAGCACACCGCCCTTGGCGGTCCCGTCCAGCTTGGTCATCACCAGACCCGTGACATCGGCGAGCTTCTGGAATGTCTCCACCTGGCTCAGCGCATTCTGTCCGGTGGTGGCGTCCAGCACCAGCAACGTATTATGCGGCGCATCGGGGTCCTTCTTGCGGATCACCCGAACGATCTTGGCCAGTTCCTCCATCAGGTCGGCACGGTTCTGCAACCGGCCAGCGGTATCGATCAACAAAAGGTCCGTGCCTTCGGCTTCGGCCTTGGTCATGGCGTCGAAGGCAAGGCTGGCGGGGTCGGACCCTTCCGGCGCGGTCAGCACGGGCACTCCGGCGCGGTCGCCCCAGACCTGCAGTTGTTCCACTGCGGCAGCACGGAACGTGTCTCCTGCCGCGATGATCACCGACTTGCCCGCTGCCTTGAACTGACTGGCCAGCTTGCCGATGGTCGTCGTCTTGCCCGACCCGTTCACGCCCACCACCAGCACCACTTGCGGCTTCTTGGGGTAGAGCGGCATCGGACGCGCCACGGGTTCCATCACGCGCGTGATCTCGGCGGCCAGAAGGGATTTGATCTCGGACGCGGACATGGATTTTCCATAACGGCCTTCGGCCATGTTCGCGGTGACGCGCAGCGCTGTCTCGACCCCCATGTCGGCGGAGATCAGCAGCTCTTCCAGGCTTTCCAGCATGGCATCATCCAGCGCGCGGCGCGGTTCGGCCGTGCGACCGATGATCCGGTCGAGAATACCGGGCTTGGCTGGCTTTTCGGGGCCGGTGGGTGGTGTCGCGGTGGGCGGCGTGTACGCGCGGGCGGCCGGCGGCGCTGCTGGCGCGGGCGCTGTTGGCTCTGTCGCGGGCGCCGCTGGCGTTTCCGGGGCCTGCGCAACCGGGGTTTCGGCGGCGCTGTCCGCGCCCTCCTCGATGATCGCCTCCAAGCCCGCGTCGAGCTTCGACGACGAGTTGAACATCCGGTCTTTCAGCTTCTTGAAGAACGACATGGCTGACTGGCCCCTTTTTCGCGCACCTTCCCCACCTAATACGGGCCGCGCGGCTTGGGAAGGCCATGACGTCAGCCATTGTTTTGCCCCAATGCCCGATCATGCTAAGCTTTGTCGTTGCCGACCCGTCTGCGCGCAGGATGATCAATGCCCATTATCGCCCGTTATGCTGTCATCACCGGGGTGCCTCTGGCGCTGTTGCTGCTGGGCGCGGTGCTGGGGGGGCCATTTGCCGTCATGGCACTGCTGTGGCTGACGGTCATTGCCGCAGTGATGGACAAGCTTCTGGCCCCGCCGCCGCAGGACGCCGGGGCGCACGCGCCTTGGTCCGACAGGTTGTCGGCGGTGCTGGCCATCGGTCATCTGACGCTGCTACCCGTCGTGCTTGCATCACTGGCGGCCTTCGAACAGGGCGGGGGCCAGAAACTGGCGCTGTTCGTTGCGACTGCCAGCTTCTTCGGACAGGTTAGCCACCCCAATGCGCATGAACTGATCCACCGCCGCGCGCTGTGGCTGCGGGGTCTGGGTGCTGCGGTCTATACCAGCATTGGCATGGGGCATCACGTTTCGGCGCATCGCTTGGTGCACCACCGCCATGTCGGCACGCCCGACGACCCCAACACACCCCTGCCCGGCGAAAGCTTCTGGGCTTATGTGCCGCGTGCCCATCACGGATCCTTCATGGCCGGGCTGGCGCAGGAGGTCGAGAAACTGGATCGCCGGAGCGACGGGGCGTATAGCTACAAGAACCCCTATTACATCTGGGTTGGGGGCGCTGTCGTGACCCTGATCATCGCGGGCGAGATTGCCGGACTCGTGGGCATTGTCGGCCTGATCGCGCTGGCCGCGCTGACGCATCTGCAGATCCTGCTCAGCGACTATATTCAGCATTACGGATTGCAGCGGCTGGAACTGCCCGGCGGTCGGTATGAACCCGTCGCAGCGCACCACAGCTGGAATGCGCCCAAGGGGTTTTCCAGCTTCCTGATGCTGAACGCGCCCAGCCATTCGGAGCATCACCTGCACCCGGACCGGCCCTATGACCAGCTTGATACCGGCGCGCCCGCACCCACCCTGCCTTATGCTGTGCCGATCATGGCGATGTTGGCGACCGTGCCGCCGGTCTGGCACAAATTGATGGATCGCCGCGCGCTGCGCGTGATGGAGGCGGCGGCGGAACGCCTGCAAAACGCGCCACCCGTCACGCCACGTCCGGCACGTCCCCGGGCAGCACCTGCGACAACCGAACGCGGCACAGCCGAAGATGCCGATGCCCTGATCGCCCGGCTGCTGCAGTCGCAAGGCTGAACGCGGCCCTGACTTCATCATGGCAAAGAAACTCCGGGGGGTCAGCTTTGCTGACGGGGGCTGGCCCCCTTCAGACCCTCACGCCCCGGCGCCCGGCCAGATCCGTGAAATACTGCCATGCAACGCGGCCCGATCGTGCTCCGCGTGTCGCCTGCCATTCGATCGCCTCGGCACGCAAAGCGGCATCGTCGATCTCCACGCCATGGGCGTCGCAATAGCCCCTGATCATTGCCAGATAATCGTCCTGATTGCAGGGATGAAAACCAAGCCACAGACCGAACCGGTCGCTGAGGCTGACCTTTTCCTCCACGGCCTCCGAGGGGTTGATCGCCGATGAGCGTTCATTCTCGATCATGTCGCGGGGCATCAGGTGGCGGCGATTCGATGTGGCGTACAAGATCACGTTGTCGGGTCGCCCCTCCACCCCGCCATCCAGCACCGCCTTGAGCGATTTGTAATGGGTGTCGTCATGGGAAAACGACAGGTCGTCACAAAAAAGGACAATACGCTCGCGGGTGGCGCGCAGCAGGGTCAGCAACCGCCCGATGGATGGCAAGTCTTCGCGCTGCACCTCGACCAGCTTGCAAGGCAGTCCCTGCGCCAGCACGGCGGCGTGGATCGCCTTGACGAGGCTTGATTTGCCCATCCCGCGAGAGCCCCACAGCAACGCGTTGTTGGCGGGCAGGCCACGGGCGAATTGGGTGGTATTCTCCATCAACGTATCGCGTGCCCGATCAATGCCCACCAGAAGGCTCAGATCAACGCGGTTGACGTGTGGGACGGCATCCAGCCTGTCGGGGGTGGCATGCCACACGAATGCATGTGCACCGACCCAATCGGGCGCCGTCGCGGGCGGCGGGCTAAGCCGTTCCAGCGCAGCCGCGATCCGGGTCAAGGCGTCATCACTCATCATTTCGCGTCTTCTTCATCCTCGTCATCCAGCAGGCCTTCGGCGCGAAGGCGCGCGTCGCGGCTGTATTCGACCCAGCGGACCAGTTGGATGGAAATCTCGTAAAGCCCGTAGACCACCACGAAAAGGATCAACTGCGTAACGACATCGGGCGGTGTGACAAGTGCGGCCAGCACCAAGATGCCCACGACCGCCCACTTGCGCACGTTGATCAGACCCTCGGAACTGATCAACCCAGCCTTGCCCATCAGGGTCAACAGGACCGGCAACTGGAAACACAGGCCAAAGGCGAAGATGAATTTCAACGCCAGATCAGTGGATTCGCGGATCGACCCCAGAAATACCGTGCGCAGTTCGGTACTGCTTTCGGACAAGGCGGGCGGTTCGGCGCCGGTGATGTACGATGTCAGGATCGGAATGGCGTCCGCGAAGCCGATGAAGAAGTTCATAGCAAGCGGCGTCACCACGAAATGCGCGAAACTGGCCCCCAGAAGGAACAATGCCGGCGAGGCAATGATGAATGGCAAAAACGCCGTCTGCTCGGATTTGTACAAACCCGGCGCCACGAAGCGCCACAACTGATGCGCAATCACCGGAAAAGAGAGGGCAAAGCCACCCATCACGGAAATGCGCACCAAGACAAAGAACTGTTCCTGCGGGGCGGTAAAGATCAACTCGGGGCTCTGCCCGCGTGCGATCAGGACATTCAACAGCGGTTGCTGGATAAAGCTGAGCACCGGCGAGGCAACGGTGAAACAGGCGACCATCGCCACCACGAAGGCCAGCACCGACCTGATCAGGCGTGTGCGCAACTCGGCAAGATGTTCGATCAGCGGCGCGGCGCTGTCTTCGATATGTTCGTCGCTCATGTGCGTTCGGCGCCTGTATCGGCATCTGATGGCGCCACTGCGGCGGGCGATGCGGGCGGTTCGGCAGAGGCGACGGGTTCAGCCACGGCCGGTGTGACAGCGGCAGCTTCGGCGACCGGCGGATTGGCGGACGCAATTTTCGCAGACCTGATCCGCTCCAACTCGGCGGCGCGATTCGCCGCGGCGGTTTCACGGGCGACTTTCTGGGCTGCGGCCTTTTCTTCGGCCAGACGACGAGTTTCTGAGCCTTCGGGAAACTTGGTCGGATCGATATCGTCAAATGCCTTGTTGATGGCATCCATCCCCATCTTCTTGGGATTCGTCAGGTTGCGCAGGTCGCGGCTGATGTCCTTGACGCCCGCTTCGCTGGCTGCGTCTTCCATGGCGCGGGTGAACTGCCGCGCCATGCCCCGAACATTCCCCATGAATTGCCCCGCTTTGCGGAACATGATGGGCAGGTCTTTTGGGCCCACGACGATCAACGCCACGATCCCAATGACAAATAGTTCCATAAACCCGATATCAGGCATGGCCGACGCCCCAATTGCACGTGTGGGTCAAGATAGGCCGGGTCGCTTACGCGTTGTCGCGCTCGCGCTCGGGGGTGACGTCGCGGGCAGCTTTGCCGTCATCGGCGGCTTGGGCCGATTCAATTTCTTCAGTGCTGTCGCGCACGCCGCGCTTGAATGCGGTGATGCCTTTGCCGACTTCACCCATCAGGTTGGCGATCTTGCCGCGCCCGAAAAGGACGAGGACAACAACGGCGATCAGCAGAAGACCGGCGGGTCCGATATTGTTGAGCATGATAATCTCCCTTTGCGGTGGCGCGGGCGCGCCCGACCGCGATGCTGTCTGTAGCTCTACCCCTATAGGTATGACCTGCGCGGACCGGATCAAAGGGCTAAAACCTGTTCGAGGTCTGTTTTTCTTACAAACCTTCGGCACCGCAAGCCAAAATCCGCCCGATCAGCGCTTGTTGACGAACACGAAACAGCGGTCGCGCCGCACGGTCAGCCACAGCGGCGTGCCGGGCTTGGGCAAGAACACCGCCGGAACGGTAGCCTTCAGAAGCTCGCTGTTGAAATCCATCCGGAACTCCACAAGGCTTTCGTGCCCCATGAACCGCGCGCGTTCCACCAACCCTCGGGCAGGCACACCGTCAACTGGTGTGGGGTTCGGGCCGCGCCCGCCGCGATCGAAATCGATCTTGACGTGCTGCGGGCGGAACACGATTTCCACATCCGTTCCGTCCGGCACACCGGGAGCGAGGAACTGCCCGAATGCCGTATCGGTAAGAGCGCCGCGCACAGTGCCCCGGATTACGTTGATATCACTGAAGAAAGCAGCGGCGGCCTTGTCGCATGGGGCGTTGTAGATATTATAGGGGGCGCCTTGTTGCACGATCTTGCCGTCGCGCATCAGGGCGATCTGATCGGCCATGCGCATGGCCTCCTCCGGCTCGTGGGTCACCAGAACGACTGCGGTGCCTTCCTCTTTCAGCAGTTGCAGCGTCTCGTCCCTGATGCCGTCGCGCAGGCGGTTATCAAGGCCCGAGAACGGCTCGTCCATCAGCATGATACGTGGGCGCGGCGCCAGCGCCCGCGCCAGCGCGACCCGCTGTTGTTCGCCGCCCGACAGCATATGCGGCGCCTTGTCGGCAAAGCCCACAAGATCAACCCTCTCAAGCAATTCCGCCACGCGGGCCGCGACTTCGGCCTTGGGCCCCTTGAGGCCGAAGGCGATGTTCTGACCAACGGTCAGGTGCGGGAAAAGCGCGAAATCCTGAAAGATCAGTCCGATGCCCCGATGTTCCGGCGGCAGGTGGAGCGCGCTGTCCGAGACGACCGCGCCGTCAACGCGGATCGTGCCGGAGGATTGCCGTTCAATGCCCGCGATCAGGCGCAGCGTGGTGGATTTTCCGCAGCCCGACGGACCCAGAAGGCACATCACCTCGCCCGGGGCAACGCGCAGCGATACATCGCGGACGACCGTTTGGCTGCCGAACTGGCAGGTCACATGGTCGACGTCGAGCCGGGGAGTGGTTGGCATGGCGGGCAAACCCGATCAATTTCATCGGGTTTGGGAGGTAACAGCGCCTTTGCCTTGTTTCAAGCGCGATACCCGGTGCGCGTCACTTGGCACCGGATGCCAATCGGCCAGGGCTGCCGCCATGTCGGCCAAAGGATGCCCCCTGAAACCGCGCAGACCTTTGCGACGCCCACACGCCACGCCGGGGCCGTAAGGTCCATGTCATGGTCGGCCCGGCGGTGATGACGCGCACATCATCACCGCCGATGCACGGTTGTCAGATCGTGAAATTGGTGCCGCCGCCATCCAGCAAGATGTTCTGCCCCACGATGAACCCCGCGTGCTGCGAACACAGGAACGCACACATCTGGCCGAACTCCGCAGCCGTGCCATAGCGGCGGGCGGGGATCGTTGCGATCCGGCGGCTCCGTGCCTCCTCCAGCGTGATGCCCTGCGCCTTGACCACGCCGCCGTCCAGCGCTTCGGCGCGGTCCGTTGCATGAATGCCGGGCAGCAGGTTGTTGATGGTAATGCCGTTTTGCGCCACCTGACGGGATGTCCCGGCGACATAGCCGGTCAAACCCGTACGCGCCGTATTCGACAGACCCAGCGTGGGCAGCGGCGCCTTGACCGACTGCGAGGTAATGTTGACCACCCGGCCCCATCCCTTTTCCGCCATGCCCGGCATCAGCGCGGTCATCAGGGCGATGGGGGTCAGCATGTTGGCATCGAGCGCGGCAATGAAGTCATCGCGCGTCCAGTCAGACCACATACCGGGGGGGGGGCCACCTGCGTTGGTCACCAGGATATCGACGGCGCCAGCGGCCTCAAGCACCTTGGCGCGGCCCTCGTCCGTGGTGATATCGGCGGCGACAGTCGTGACACTTACCTGATTGGCGACCCGGATCGCATCGGCGGTCGCCTCAAGCGCATCGGCGCCACGTGCGTTCAGCACCAGATCGACGCCCGCTGCGGCCAATGCCTCGGCGCAGCCACGCCCCAAACCCTTGCTGGAGCCGCAAATCAATGCCCGCTTGCCCGTAATCCCCAGATCCATAGCTATCCCTTTCGCATTTCCACAAGTTCCGGTTGCTTAGCACCCGAGCAAGTCATGGGCCAGACTTGACCAACCGCCCCCGGAGTCATACCGAAGGTGTCCAAGGAGAGCCCGATGCCGCCCCGCCCCGCCCTGTTTACCTTCGACACGTTTGCAGCCAGCCAACTGACGGTCACCACCGGCGCGCATGAGGGCGATGCCATCGGCAGACATACGGATGTGGCGGCAGGCGATTACTATCGGCTTGCACGGGCCGCCATGGTGCAGACACTTGCCATATGCGACCGGCAAGATGGCACGCAGGAGGTGGCGGACAATTCGACTGTCGGGCATCCGGGCGACGCGATTACCATTGAAACCTGTCACACACTAATGGGTGAAAAAAGCGAACTGATCGAACTACTGCTGGTCACGATCTGGTCCGAGGCCCGTCCGGTGCGGCATATTCTGCCGCTTGCCCCGTTGGTTCCGGGGGTGGATTACATTCTGGTCAATTCCGAAACCGAAAGCGCGCCGCGACGCTTTGCCGATGTTGTCAGCGTCAGTTTTCTGGCGGGGACGCATCTGACGATGTCCGACGGCAGCCAGCGCGCGGTCGAGGATCTGAGCGTCGGCGACAATATCCTGACCCGCGATCACGGGGCGCGGAACATCCGTTGGCTGGAACACCAGACCCGGCGCGCGGTGGGCAGCGCCGCCCCCGTTCGGATTACCGAAGGCACCCTGAATTGCGCCCGTGATCTGCGGCTTACGCCACAGCACCGCCTGTTTATCTGGCAACGCAGCGATGAAGTTGGTGCAGGGCGATCCGAGGTGATGGTCAAGGTGGACGCGTTGGTCAACGGCACCACGATCCTGCGCGAAGAAGGCGGCCATATCGACACCTACCAGATCGTGTTCGACGCCCACGAGATCATCTATGCCGAAGGGATCGCCGTGGAAAGCTTGCTGGTCACCGGGCAGACACGTGTGTTGTTGCCCAACGATCTGGCCCTGGACGCAGGCGAAGGCCGCGATGCCGCCGCAATCGAACTGAACACCGGCGACCTGCCGCCCGACGCGGCAGAACGGTTGCAGCAAGCCAGCAAGGGGCGTGGTCCGACGCGCTGACGCCACTGCGGCGACCGGCCAGACCCGTCACCTTGTTCCGTCGGCCACCTTGCACCGGTTTTTGCATCCTCCGCCATTGGCGTCTGCGTTGATGGCGCAATGATGACTTGCACGCGCGGGCGCAATTGCGCCCCACCGCGCGCTGGCCTATATCGCGGCCATGCCCGACACGTTGAACGCCCCATCCACGAACCGCCCCGCCCTGCCGCCGGAAATCGCCCGGCGCCGGACATTTGCCATCATCAGTCACCCTGATGCTGGCAAGACGACCCTGACTGAAAAGTTCCTGCTGTTTGGCGGAGCGATTCAGATGGCGGGTCAGGTGCGCGCCAAGGGCGAGGCGCGACGCACGCGCTCGGACTTCATGCAGATGGAAAAAGATCGGGGCATTTCGGTGTCTGCCTCGGCCATGTCGTTCGATTTTGGCAAGTATCGATTCAATCTCGTCGATACGCCCGGCCACAGCGATTTCTCGGAAGACACCTATCGCACGCTGACCGCCGTGGATGCCGCCATCATGGTGATCGACGGCGCCAAGGGCGTGGAAAGCCAAACCCGCAAGCTGTTCGAGGTTTGCCGGATGCGCGACCTGCCGATCCTGACGTTCTGCAACAAGATGGACCGCGAAAGTCGCGACACATTCGAGATCATCGACGAAATTCAGGAAAATCTGGCAATCGACGTCACGCCAGCCAGTTGGCCGATTGGCGTCGGTCGCGACTTTCTGGGTTGCTACGATCTGCTGCGCGACCGGCTGGAACTGATGGACCGGGCCGACCGCAACAAGGTGGCGGAAAGCGTCAAGATGGAGGGGTTGGACGACCCCAGGCTGCAAGATCACATTCCCGCCGATATGCTTGCAAAGCTGCGCGAAGAGGTCGAGATGGCCCGCGCCCTGTTGCCACCGCTGGACCGCAAGGCGTTTCTTGAGGGGTCGCTGACGCCGATCTGGTTCGGCTCGGCGATCAATTCGTTCGGCGTCAAAGAGTTGATGGACGGCATCGCGAGCTATGGCCCGGAGCCGCAGATCCAGCATGCTGAACCGCGCGAGGTCGCCCCCGAGGAAACGGCCGTGGCTGGTTTCGTGTTCAAGGTGCAGGCGAACATGGACCCCAAGCACCGCGACCGCGTGGCGTTCGTGCGGCTGGTGTCAGGGCATTTTCACCGGGGGATGAAGCTGCTGCATGTGCGGTCGAAGAAACCGATGGCGATTTCCTCGCCGGTGATGTTTCTCGCCTCGGATCGTGAACTGGCCGAAGAAGCCTGGGCTGGGGATATCATCGGCATCCCCAACCACGGGCAGTTGCGCATCGGTGACGCGCTGACCGAAGGCGAGATCCTGCGCTTTACCGGTATCCCCAGCTTCGCACCCGAACTGCTGCAGACCTGCCGCGCAGGCGACCCGATGAAGGCCAAACATCTGGACAAGGCCTTGATGCAGTTTGCTGAAGAAGGTGCCGCCAAAGTGTTCAAGCCGACCTTTGGATCAGGTTTCATCGTCGGCGTCGTGGGTGCCCTGCAGTTCGAGGTGCTGGCCAGCCGGATCGAGCTGGAATACGGCCTGCCCGTCCGGTTCGAGGCATCGCAATTCACCTCGGCCCGCTGGGTCCACGGGACCAAGGAGAAGGTCGACGCCTTCGCCAACGCCAACAAGCAGCATATTGCAACGGACAATGACGGCGATCCGGTCTACCTGACCCGGCTGCAATGGGACATCGATCGCGTGGCACGCGATTACCCCGATATTACCTTGTCCGCGACTAAGGAACTGATGGTCTGACACCACCCCGCCAAAACCGGGTTCTGCCCAGCGGCGAGATCGTGGCCATGCG
>JAFMHK010000042.1 GCA_017854585.1 Paracoccaceae bacterium | reverse complement strand
GCTGTAGTCCACCACCGGCGGGCAGACTGACGCGGGTCTGTTAGAATCCACCCTCGCGCAGGCATTCAAGAAGATCGTCGCGGCTGCGAGGGCGCCGGGCGGCAGCCTCCAGCATCTTGCGTTGAATGGCATTGGTACGCTCCAGGTGATCAAGCCGCTCGGCAGCGCGACCAGCGCGCTCGCCTACACGGCGAAGATTGAGAATGAACAGGGTGATTGTAAGCGTGACGAGGGCGAAACTCGCCACCCGCCGCGCCCATGACCGGGCAAAAACCCCAACCAGCAGAGAGCCCCACATCAGCGGGGCCCCTTTTTCCAGTCATCAAGCCGTGCCCAGACGGCGACGGTGATGCCGCCCAGTGCCAGCGCGATGAATAGCCAGCGTAGGGTGTCCAGATAAGGCACCAGCGGCAGGATGGCCCCCTGCGCTTCAGCCAGCACCTCCTGCGCGACCTCAACCCCAGCCGCGCCAATCGTTGCGACGCCCGCGGCCCCGGTCCCGCGCAGCGTCCGGCTTTGCGCCAGCGCCTCACGCGCCGGCGGCATCTCTGTGGCGAAGGGCACCGCACGGATCGGAAAATTGTCGCCCCAGCTGCGCGCAGGTCCCAGATCGATATGCATGAAGCCCGAACGCGGGTAATGGCCAAACCCGAGGAACCCCACCTCCCGCGCGGCTGCCTCGAAAGCCACCGGGTCATGGTTCGCCATCGCGATATCAAACGCGGTGCCGTTCATATGCTTCGAGGCTTTCGCACCGCCCACTGCGCGATTGTGCTCGGGGCTGCGATAGGCCGAGCGCACAATCAGCGGCTTGCCGAGCCGGTCGCGCAGGGCCTGCAGCTTGTCCAGGGCCTCTGGGTGCAGCTTCAGCTGGCCGGTGCCGCGGCAGGCGATTTCGGCAGGGCTAAAATTCATCCAGCGCCAGAGGTTTTTGGGCACGTCGCGAAAATGCCGGAAGGTGCGGATGGGATCAGACATGGGGCGGTCCTTTTCAAACGACAAAACCCGCCGCTGAGGCGACGGGCATGGTGGGTAGGTTGTGGGTAGAGGGCGTGATGTGCCGTGCGGCTCAGCCCTTGGCGCGCCGCGCAACGGCGGGTCTCGCCGCCCGCGGGGCCAACGGCTGTGCCAGGGCAAAATCTGCCAGCCGCTGGTCGAGCCGCAGGATGGCCGCGCAGATCGCGCAGGGCTTCTTTCAGCTCGGCGCGGTCCTCGTCGCGCTGGTCCTTGCGCTCAGCTGCCCGCGCCGAAGACTTTCAGCTTGAGGGCGATCCCTGCGAGCAGGGCGAGGATCACGCCCGTGGTGATGATATGCACCGTGGTCTGCACGGCGGTGCGGCGCACGAAGCGGATTGAGGCCAGCAGGCTACGCAGATCGCGGATGTCGAGTGCTGCCTCACTGCCGTCGAGCCCGACATCGGCGAGCGCGCGCTTGGCGCCTTCTTCGGCCGCGCGGGCCAGCAGTTCCTCGAACTCGGCATCTGGCATGCGGACATGGCCCTGCCCGGAGCGGCGCGGGCTCATGCCGAAACGATCCCGACTTCCATGGGCAGGCTCAGATCGGTCCAGGGGCTGGCATCGGCCGGGTTCACCGCCCAGCTCGAATAGACCTGTTGTGGTGCGATAACCGGCACGGTCACGGCGGGCGCGTCATAGTTGAACCCGCCCATGCGCATAAACCCGGCCGTGGCTTGTGGCCCATTGGTGCCCGCCTGCGCAATCTGTTTGAGATGCACTCCTGCTACGGCCGAGACCGCCGCGGGGCCCGTGGGGCCGCTCAGGTAGAAGGAGAGCCGCTGACCCGCGAGGGTACTGGCAACCCGCGATGCGAGATTGCCATCCTTGAGCGCATCCAGACTGCCGATCATCTCATTGTATGTTGCCACAGTATTGGGAACGCGGCGCACAAAGCGACGCCCGATGGTGGAAACGCCGTCGAGGATCGCGATATGGGCATAATACCAGGCATAGTTGGAAAACGTGCCGTGCAATCCACCATTGCCGAAGACCACATGCGCAGGTTTTCCCTTGCCAGCGGTGTTTGCTGCCGTGGCTGTACTCTGCAGAACGCCATCGACGAAGAACTCGATGGTGATGTCGGCACCGACCGCCAACCGGACATCAATCCATTGCGGCTGGCCGCTGGTGGCAAAGTAGCTCGATGATCCCTGCTCGGTCGTGTCGCCATGGGCTTCGGCGTGATAGCGGTTGGTGCTACTCAGAGGCCGGACCCGAGCAATCAGGACATTGCTGGCGCTGAAAAAATCGAGGAAGGTTGCACCGGCTTCAGTGATGGTATGCGCATCACCGCTGGGCGGCACATAGCGAAAACCCAGCCAAAGATCACCAACAGGCGGGGCATGCGTGACCTTGAACGGCGCGTAAACGCTGCGTGCACCCGTGAACCTCAGCGCATTGACGTCAAGGGTTGCATCGAAGCCCGCGGTGACGGTGCTGAGATACCCCGAGATGCCGGAAATATCGGTGGGCTGATGGCCCAGATGCAGGATGTGTGTCATGTCAGTTCCACTTCGATATAGAGGGTTGCATGCGCAGCGGTGAACAAGCTGCTACCGCCTTGCTCAAGAAAGACAGTTGCGACGGCGTTGGAGAGGCGGCTGTCACCGCCAATGTCGATCCAGAGGTCTGACGCGGCAATGCCGAGATCCCGGTACCCGTCGGACTCGACGTAGGCATCGGCCTGATAGAGGAGCAGGTCCGGCTCTTCAAAGCCAAGCGCCTTGATGCCGGGCGGAACAGGGTAGCTGAACTGCGAGGGCAGCGAGCGCAGTGTGCCGCCATCGCCTGGATTGCGGCCTTGGATTTGCGGATAGAAGGCAGCGCTGCCACCGGCGGTCCACGTTGGGGCCCCGCTCACCGGATCGTCTCGCCAGATGCCGTTCTTGCCGATCCAGAGACTGGCGGCAGCAGGATCCAGCACGAACATCAGCACATCGCCTGCGCCATAGGGTGGTAAGCCGGTAATGCGCTGGGAAGACGCCGACGTGTCGGACGACCAAAGCGTGCCGTTGCCACGATAGCCGATCGACCCCAGCGTGATCGGATTGTTGCCGCTGTTGAACTCTTCGCGCTGCGCGGCCGCGGCGACGCCCATGTAGCCATCGAAACTTGCAGCACCACCTGATGCACAGAGCACTTCCCAATAGCGCCAGCCATCTGTGGGCAGGATGGCCTTCGTGGTCGGCACCCAACGGCGATAGTCGCTGCCGCCCGTTGTGTTGATAGCAGTCTGGTTGGTCTCGGTGAGTGTGTAACCCGGTGGTTGGCGCGTTGTGTCGAGTTGCCAGACAGAGCCGATATCGACCGGGGGTGCTGTATCGCCGCCTTGCGCCAGGATCGCTGCGCGCATCATCAGCAGGCTCATGCAACTGCCCCCGCCAGCGCGCCCTGGATGACCCACGCATCCGCACCGCGCTTCACCAGCGCTGTCCCCGACCATTGGCCATCGAGTGCGATCGATCCCTCGGTCACACCATTGAGCGAGACGCCCGGTGCCGCCGCGACAGTGGCGATCCCGGCACCGACCTGCGTCACGTTGATCAGCGTGCCGATCTCGAAGGGGATCTCGGCCTCGGGTGGGATTGTCACGGTGACGGCTGAGGAGCCTGTGGTCTCGAGGATGCTGCCCAGATCGACCATCTCCAAAGTATAGCTGCTGGCCGTCAGAGTGCGGATCGTCACGATGCCCGGGCGCGGCACAGAGGTCCAAGCCCCTGCGGTGAAGCGCACAAGCCGGCTCTCGTCAGTGATCCAGACCTGCCAGCCTTCCTGTGGGGTTAGGTAGACCCATGAAGGGGCACCGTCTACTTCGTCCCACAAAGCCAGCGCATTGGCATTGGCACCTGACGTGGCGGGCAAAATGGCGATCTGACCCTCGGTGCCGGAAGCGGGAAGTGCTGCGGTGCGTGAGGTGGCGCGCGCCTGCACCAGTGCCGAGAGGCGTCGCAGGTCTTCACTGACGCTGGTGCCCCAGTCGCGCTGGCCGGGATCATAGAAGGCGCGCAGCCCCAGCCCCGGCATGATCCGTTCCGGCATGCTCGTCCTCGCTTGTGTTCATAATGTTGGTGATAATGGTAACGGTGGCGCTGGCCGCGATTGCGGTCAGCTGCCCCAGAGAAAGCCCCAGCCGCGATCCCAACCGGCGGCGAAGGGCGCTGTTAGCCGATACCGGCGCGCCTCGCGGTCGGTGAGCCAGGCCCCTCCGACCAGCCGACGCGACCGGACGGCAATGTCGATCTCGGCAGTGCGTTCCGGCGCGCCTGTCTCAGGAATGTCGTCGAACGCCAGCGTCCAGTTGGTCCCGGTGCCTACGTCGATGACGATGCCGGGCGGCATGAGGGCCACGCCGGTGTCGGGATCAATCCACCGCACCTCGATCGCATAGCCGACACCCGGCTCTGGCCCGATGGAGCTGCCCGTATGATCGACGATCACTGGGCTGGTCTGGGTGAGGCGGTCACGATGGGCCCAGGTCAGGACGAGGTCATCGGCGATCAGCGCATCCACATCTGGCGCGTAGCTACCATTGGCTTGCACCCGCCCGGGTGGCAGGGCGCGGATCGCCCGCCTGTTCAGCATCACGCTGTCTTCCGGGGCCAGCGCAAAGGCCAGCGTGCCGCGCCCGGTCTCGGGCAGCAGCCGGACAGCCAGGGTTTCGCCCGCCGCCCAGCTTTCCTCAGTGATCCGCGCACCTTCGTCAAAGAAGACCACCGGCGTGCCTGCCGCATGCGCGCGTGGGACAGTATCGAGGCAGCCCCGGCCGACGGTGATGGCCGTGGAAGTGATGCCGTCGACGCGAACCAATTCGCCATTGATGCTGGCTAACGTACCGATGCCAACCTCGCCAATATCACGCCATCCGGTGACGGGGATGATGTGCGCTTCCGGGTCGTCCGACAGATCGGCCGCCAGCAGCGCCGTTGCCGCGAAGGCGACCACGCCCTCCTGCGCAGGGCCGGTGCCGGTGTCGATCCAGAGCTCGGCCGCCAGCGCGTCGGCGCTGGGACGTTCGCCGGTGGCAACCAGTGCGCCCGCGTCCGGATCCTCAGCGAGAATGCGGTCAGCCTCAGAGTGACCCAACTCGCGAACCAGCAGCCAATAAGGGGCCTCGATGACCATACGGCGCGTCAGCGCGCGTGGCGGTGCGGCGACGCCAGTGCCAGTCGGCATGCGCCCGCCCGCGATGGCGGTGGCCCCCAGTGCAAAAACGTCTTCGGCGAGCTTGAGCCGGATGCCATTGTCGCGCCCGTCGCCCTGACCGATCTCGGAGATGCGCATGACCACGTCGCCCAGCCCGAGGCGCGGCGCGCGTAGCCGGATCACATCGCCAGGCCCGAGGTCCGCGCCTTGCCGGTTCACCACGATCTCGCCCGACAAGAGCGGCACGGAAAGGGCCCGCAGATCGCGCTCGGCCACGCGGATCGCCAGTCCCTGATAGCGGATGCCAGGATAATCGAGCGTGGTCGCAATCACCTCACCCATAGCCTGCACCCGGGCCGTGTCGGTGACGCTGACAGCACCAACTTCATCGGTCCAGGCATCAGTGAAGCGTACAGTGACGCTATTGACGAGGTCCGAGGGCGCACGCCGCCCCAGCCGACCCCAGTCCACGACATTGGTGTCGTCGAAGAGAGGCAGCGTCGCGGCGGTGTAATCTGCCCGTATCAGCTTGAGCTCCCAGAGCCCGGTGCGCCGATCGATAAAGAGCGTCGCATCGATATGGTCCAGAACACTGCCGATGAACTCCTCAATTGAGCTGTCCTGCTGCCATATCAGCGAAAGGCCGAAGCCCTCGGTGTAAAGCCGGTCGGCGGCGGCTGTGAAGCTGGTGCCGATTTCGACGGTAGAATAGCCCAAACCCCAGTCTCGATTGGTCAGGCACTCCCGGATGATATGGGCCGGGTTCATGTCCGGGCCGTTCCCGAAGGCGCCGCGCAGCGAGGCGACCAGTGCGTCGGGGTTGCCGGGTGGGATCACCGGCACGCCGTCCACCGGCGTGTTGTCAATGCGCGCGGTGAAAGTGGTATTGGCCAGCGCGATGTTGAAGCCGAAGATGTCGGCGGGCGGCAGGGTGCGGATGATCGCCAGCGCTGCATCGACTGATGATACGGGTGCTGGTTCCCCATCAGTGACGAAGATCATGATCCGTCGTTTGGACCCACCACCGGCAAAAAAGGTCGCCGCTTGCGAAAAGGCCGCGTTAAAGCTGGTGCCGCCCGAGGTGCTGTTCGACAGCGCAAGCATCCAGGCCTCAAGGGCGGCATAATCGGCCGGATCCATGTTGCGGCGCTCGATGGCCCCCGCCACGCCTGCATTCCACAGCACGATGCGCATATCATTTGGCCGGTCAGGATCGACCCCCGCGCCGATCTCGCGGATCAGCGCCGCGACACCCGCCTTTTGTGCGCCCATACGGGTGCCCGACATCGAGCCTGAAACATCGAGTGCGATGTAGATCGCCGCATCCGAGATGTTGGCCTCGGGGACGATGGGGGCCTTTGATGGAGACCATTGCGCCGCCCCCGCCTCGCCGGTCAGCACCCGGGTCACGCGCAGCGCCCATGGCTTGAGATACGGGTTGATGCCGAGATAGACCTGTCGCAGCACGAGGCTGCACAGTCCGCGATAGCCGGGCACATCCCCGTTCATGCGCGCTGCCAGATAGTCGTTCTGCGCTTGATTGGGGCCACCCATGAGCACATCGACGTTGCCGACGATCCCGCCCTCGCGGCTCTCGCCACCAAAAAGGTCGGGCTTGTCGATCCGAATACGCCCGCCACTGGCGCCTGTGTTGCTGGCGGAGGTCGTTGCCTCAAACACTTCGACCGATTGGACTGGGAAACTCAGCGCCTCAGGCAGGACAGTCCATGAAGTGACGCCAGTCGCGGCATTGAATGCCACGCCCTGTAGCGTAATTGTCTGGCTGGAGCTATTCGCCAGCAGCAAGCGGTAGTCCCGACCAATGCGTACCCCTGCGCGTGTGCCTGGGAATGTGATTGCCGCCCCGGTGTCACCGGCGAGTGCTGCGCTGCATGCCATGCCCCCGACCATACCGATGCGCGTTTCCACAGCTGCGCCGCCGCCGGAGACACCGCCGCCGGTGGTCACCGACCAGGCGGTGCGGCGGTCGACAAGGATCTCGCGGATAGCATCGATTGGTCCATGGCAAAGCGCCATATGAAGCCCCAGCGAATACCGAAAGCCAACGGTTTGCGCCTTGCTACGCCCGCCCATCGCAGGTCTCCGTTGTTGCTGTCCGCGATGCCGCGATCTGGATCACCGGGTCCACCAGCGCGTCATTGGTTGCGCGCAACCGGTCAGCATCAATGCCGTAGGCGAGGAAATCCTGCCAATTGAGGCCATGCCTTTGAAACCACGGGCGCACGCCTGCGAGGCAATAGCGCGCATCGCGCAGGTCCTGGATTGTCACACGCGTCATTTCTTGCCGCCTTTTTTCTTGATGGGATCAACCCGCAAATCCCCGGCCCAGACCACATTGGGCCCGGTGATCAGCACGGTGCCGAAGATGACCGGGATAGGCCGTCCTTCTTCAGCGGTCGGCAGGCTGAAATCATCGAGCCCCGCGGCGAGAGGCTTTTCGACCTTGGGGCGCGGGCTCAGCGCATAGGAAATCGCAGAGAGCACCAGCCCGAGAACGAGCTGTGCGATGAAGTTCCAGACCATGAGGATGTGCCGTTTGCAGATTGCCGCCGCGGGAGCGCGTCAGACGATGGAGCCGCCACCGAAGGGGTTGCGGCCGGGGATCTCAGGAAAGCCGCCGAAGTTTGGCAGGTTGCCAAATTTGGCCGCGCATGTGCTGGAGCGCAGGTCGCAGCCGGGCGCGATGTCTGCCAGTACGGTCACATGCTCGCCCGTCTCCGGGTCGATCTCCGGCATGGCGAGCGCTGCGGCCAGTTCGGGCATCGGGCGCGAGAGCGTTATGGTCTCGGCTGAGTGGCCATTAATGAACCCGAGTTGCGTTCCGAACCGCAACACTCCGCCGCGGTACCAGCCGCTCGGCTCAGCCGCCGCCTCCGGGATCGTCATTGTCAGCCCGCCGCCTGTTGCGGTTGTCACCGTGCCGGTCAGCCAGGAAAGCGCGATGTCCAGTCCACAGCCCCTTCCGTAGAGTGCATGGCGGCAGAGGCGCTGGTATTTCGCCCGTACGCCTGCGCGGCGCAGCGTACTGAAGATCGACTCGGCTTGCAGCAGGATGCGTTGACCTTCGACCTCAGCGCCCACCACGCGGCCCTTCCAATGTGCAACCGTCTCGCCCAGCACCTGCTCGTGGCCGCGAAAGATCGTCAGCGTGACCGGTGTGTTGCCCATAGGTGCGAGATACCGCCGCGCGAAGGGATGCGACATGGGCCAGGTCAGTTCCAGCCGCCCGCGTTCGATCTCACTTGTCTGCACCACATCACCATGGGCCACAGCGGCGGGCTCCCATGTAATTTCGGTCCCTCCGCTGCCCGCGCTGGTCCAGGTTGTGGCCCTGCTGGTGAAACGCCAAACCTGATCGCCTTCGACAAACTGGTACAGGAAATACGGACGGCCCTCGGCGGGAGAGGTCTCGATGCTGGTATAGGTCATGGGGCACACTCAGTTGTTGCAGCGAACCCTTGGCGTGAATACCGCCCGCTTTTGGGCGGTGTTTCACGAAAAGGTCTCAGCCCAGATATCTTCTGGTGTTTTCGGTGTTGAAATTCGTCCAGACCGCTTGGTTGCGCGCCCATTCGTGTAGATGCGCTTCGAACTGCTTTCGAAGGAGATCATCATCCAGCGAAGGATCAGCAGAGATCAGAAATGCCTCAAGCCCATCAGCGCCATATTCGCGCGCATAATCTGGTAGAATGCCTCGTCTGTCTATGTCTCGGTCCGTTCCCGCCTTCATCCCACGGTACCAGCGTAAAGCGCCCCTGTGCCTAATGAAGATGTTTCTTGATTGGCCGATACGGATACCTCGGACAGGCCACAGAACCTCGACGTAAATCCCGGCGAAGCGCGGCAGTTCAGTCCCCTGACCCCGTTGCCAGTTCATGTTGAAGGATATCCGGTCGAGAAATTTTTCGATCATTTAGTTATTCTTTGTAGGCCATGGGTCGCTTCGTGAGGCCGCGCGTGCAATTTCGGCGTAACGCGCAAAGCATTGATAGGGTCGAGGGTCTTTCGTTTGACCAACAGTGCCACGCTGCAATTTTCGACGTCAAGGTTCATTCCTTGATCTCCACCGCGGAGAGGTTTACCTCGCTCGCCACAGCGCCATGCTGTATCTCAACCCGGTCTGCATCCGACCGCATGACGGTCAGGAAGTGTACCTTCGTTCCTAACTGGGCTGGCTCGCCAAGGTTTGACGACAACGTCAGCTGGTGATCCGCGCCATCGGCAATGGCCGCGGTGATCGTCCGGAAACGCAACGCCCCGGGCATTTCCAACATGATCCGGCGGCCGATATAAGCATCAAATGATGCGACCGGTGCCACGCGCATCAGGGCTGCCCCCGACGTCATGGCGGCGCGCAGCTGCATTTCCCGCCCCCAAGTCGGCAGCCAGAAGCTCGCCAGGCGTCCGCGCAGAGACCAGAGCCAGCGGCGCAGGGAGTAGCGTGCGGTCGGGCCTTGCGCCTTCAGCGTGATCATCTCACTGCGTTCGAAGACATCGCGCATCGGCTCCACCACGACAGGGCCGAAGCCGTTGTCGACATACTCGACGGCACGGCGCAGGCTGGCGGTGAGCGGACGGCGAACGAGGCTCGGGTCAGTTTGCACCGGGCGCCCGAGATAGGTCGGCATCGCCGGTGCTGTGAGTTCAGACGCATCGCGCAGCAGGAAGCTGGCTGTAACCGTGCCGTCGCCTTGCCTGCGTCGCGCGACCTCGACGGCCGAGGTCAGCACGCCTGGCCGGATCGGCGCGACAGTGGTGCGCTGCGCGGCCACCGCCACAGCGGGAAGCTGCAAAACAAGCGGCTCTGTCAGGATCAGCCGATCCGCCTCAACCGTAGCTATTTCCAGAACCGCTGGATCCCCGCCGTCCACAGCGACGGCCACCAGACCGCCGCCACGGTAATCCGCCACGCCAGTGTTGATCAGGATCTCGGTGTCACCCTGTACCAGATCGGCGTTCGGCTGCTGTGCCATGTGCCAGAGTGGCACGTTCCAGTCTCCGGCAAAGCCCGCGCGCGTCAATTCCGCCGCCCGTGCCATGCCAAGCGCATCCAGCCTGTGCCGAAAAGTGACGATCTCGCGCGGGCGCGGTCGGAGCGCGATACGCTGTTCACCCGCGCGCGATGTCAGAACGTCGGTGCGCCATTCCAGCACCTCGGTGATTTCCTGTGCCACCGAGAAGGCCCATATCGGCAATACGTTTCCCGCCTCAGGCATTCAGCGCACTCCGGTTGCGGCGGATGACATTCAGGATGGCCCGCTCACCGGAGGCCGTTGCGAGGTAGTCGCCGACCACCGACGGGTCGAGGACGTTGATGATGCGCGTCGACATGTCCTGCGCGGGTTGCGCTGCTCCGGCGCCGTTCATCTCCACCCCGAGCCGCCCGTCGCGCCCGCGGCGCAGCGGCAGGATCGCCTCGGGTCCGGCCTCGCCCATCAGCCCGATGCCCCGTGAGAACGGAAACACCGTCGGCCGGTTAACGACGCCACCGCGGGCAAAGGCTGTAAGTTCCTGACCACCGGCGAAAACGCCACCGCGGGCAAAGCCGAAGAGGCTCGCGAAGAAGCCACCGCCGCCGCCCATGCCGGAAAAGGCGTTAATCAGCGCGTTCTCAATCGGTTTGAAGGCTGCCTCGATCAGCCGGTTCGCAAGGTTCTGCGCGATCCGCGAGATCGCGCTGGCAAAGGTCTCCCAGCTGAACTCACCAGACTTCAGCGCTTCCTTGATCGGCCCTGTTATGTCCTGCGCCAGACCTTGCGCGATTTCACGTGAGCGTTCCTGCGCGGCTCGAACGGCCTCAGTTGTCGCATCCCAAGCATCGCGGGCGGTGTCCGCTGCCTCGCGCAGCGCTTGACCAGCACCGCGACCGGCACCACCCGCGCGTCCTGCGGCCTCGCCGGTTGCATCCAGCGCATCCTCCAGCCCCTCGGCGGCGGTGCGCGCGCCTGTGAGCGCAGTTTCGGCCTCCATTCCCGACGCAGTGACGGCCTCGCGTAGGGCGGCCACGGATTCGAGCGGGGCTGTTGCCGCCTCAACCACACCCGCCATGGTCGCGCGCAGCGCCTCGGCCTGACTGCGTGCGTCTTCTGCATAGGCACCAAGCCCCAAATCCGGCAGTGAAATGGGTTCGGAATTGAACGCTGCCTGAAACGCCGCCCTTGCCTCCGTCCCCGCTTCAGCCGCCAAACCTGCAAAGGGATTGTCGATCCGGCCGAGTTCCAGATTGCCGATCAGCGAGATGCGCCGCTCGATCCCCAGCGCCTCAAGCCCGGCGTTAATCCCGTCCAGAAATCCGTTGATGCGCTCACCGACGCCATTCAGCATCGCCTCGACGCCGGAGATTAGCGCGTTCGCCGCCTGAAAGGCAAAGTCCCCGATCGCTCCGGGCAGTGCGCCCCAGAGCACCTTGATCGCCTCAAAAGCCCCTTGAAAGGTGTTTAGTGCAGCATTGCCAAAACTGACCACCGCTTCCAGTGAGGCCTGCAGTGCCTCGGCAATGGCGGCCTTTATCTCAGCCCAGCTGGCCATGATCGCGAGCCCCATGGCGACAGCACCCAACTGCATGCGCTCCCACACCTCGCGGGCGAGATCGCCCAGAAGCGAGAGCGCGTTGCCAAACCCGCCCGCACCGCGCACGAGCCGCCCGAACCAGTGGATCAGTTCTCCTGCTGCGACGACGAGACCGATGAGTGGCAGACGCAGCAGCGCCCCGCGCAGGATCACCAGCGCCATGGCAAGTCCGCGCACTGAAACCGCCGCTGCGATCTTGGCGGCCACAAAACGCCCCGCCATCAGCGCAGCAATGCCTGTGGCATAGGCTGTCAGCCGTCCGAGATTCTCGAACAGTGTCCGAATGGCGATGCCGAGCGGCCCTGTGGTGCGCGCCACCGCGGCCATCGCATTGGCCACGGTCTCCAGTGCGGGGGCAGCAGCTACGGCGAGCTGGTTCGAGAGCCCGCGCCAGATCAGCCCCAGACGCGAGATCGCATCATTGGTGCGCTCGATCTGGGCAGCATCCTGATCGGACACCACCACCCCGAAATCGCGCACATCCTGCGTGGCCTGGCGCAGCGTGGCCGTGTCGATGCGTGTGAACACCAGCCCGGCGCGATCGCCAAAGAGCTGCGATGCCACCGCAGCGCGCTCGGCCTCTGGTACAAACTCGGCCAGCCGGTCCTGAATGAGCGCAATGCGCTGGTCGAGTGGGAGCGCCTGCAACTCCGACGCCGACAACCGTAGGCGGTCCAGCGCGTCTGCAGCTGGGCCCGTGCCAGCAGCGGCCTGGCTCAGCCGTCGCGTCAACTGCATGGCGGCCTGTTCGACCTGACCCATCGACACACCCGCCAGATCGCCGGCGCGTTCCAGCACTTGAATGCTTTCAACGGTCGTATCCAGCGAGGCGGCCAGCTTGGCCTGGGCATCGACCGTCTGGAGCCCTGACCGGATCATGGCCGTAGCCGCAGCCGCAATGGCCGCCGCTGCAGCGGCCATCGCCACCCGCGCACGCCGCGCAAAGGCGGCCAGCCGCGCGTTGGCGCCCTCCATCTCGCGGGAGAGACGACCAAAGCCGCGCGATCCAGCTTCGCCGACACCTTCCAGCTCGGCCTTCACTTGCCGCCCACCGGTGGCAGACAGGCGCACACTGACACGCTTTTCAGTCATCTTGTCCTGCCATCTGCTCGTTGAGTTTGCGCACCATCACCGCCTCTATGACGGGAAGGAATTCGACCGCTGCGCGACGATCCACGCCCAACGCTTCGGCCATGGCGAGTGCTGCGCTCATGTCCCAGCCCAGAACAACGCCGGGCACGGCCCGGATCTGGCCGCCCAGTCGCCCTGAAAGATCCCAGACTTGCCAGCCTTCAAAGGTGCGCGGCGCGTTCAGAGTTTGCGGGCAGTCTTTGCAGTTTTGCGTGCATGCGGCACAATAGCCTTCGCCCCCGCCGTAGACCCAGTCGGCGAGAGCGCGGAGGCGTTTTTTTCCTGTTCCAGCTCCAGACCCCGGGCGACATAACCCATCTGGAAGCGCTCGAAGATCGGCCAGATATCCAGAAGCGCTGCAATCCCTTCGGGCGTTACTGGTGTCGGATTGTCGTCTGCATCACCGACGCCCTCCCAATCGAGAATGGCACGGTCTGCCAGCACTTTGCCAAAGATCACCGCGATCTCGTCGTCGCTGGTCCCTTCCGGCAGACCCCGTACGACGGGGTCGCTGCGCGCGGCGACCATCAGCGCCGTGGTCAGCGGTTCAACCCGGACGCGGACGCCAAGGCCAAGATCGAGCCAGTATGGCTCGCGGGCGAGGTTCAGGCGCAGCATGGTCAATATTCCTCGATACTGTTGATCAGTGTGACGGTGCACATCCGCCCGAGCGTGGCATCGCGTGCAGCCTGCCAGTCGAAGGTCGCCTGCACGCCCTGCGGGCCGGCAATCTCGATCCGCGGGCGGGGCAGATACACAGCGTGCGCGGTCAATGTCAGGCTTTCGCCCGATGGCAGCGTGTAGGCGAAACTCATCTCGCAGGGATCGCCATTGATCGCTTGGTTCACCAGTACCTGATCGGCGAAACGGACCTCGATGCGACCGGTCAGCGCCGCGATGCTTGGATCTGCACCATCAATGCGCCCGTCCGAGCGGATGGTTTCCACGCGGTCGAGGTTGTTGGCATAGGTGATCTCGGCGGAGATGATATTGCCAAGTGCCGTGCCGTTGCGGGTGATGGCACCATTGAAGTGACCAAAGCGGATCAGATCGAGGTTGGCCAGACTGCCCGCAGCGGAGCTTGTGTCAAGCGCTTCGCCTTGGGCCACAAG
>JAFMHK010000069.1:2712-3332 GCA_017854585.1 Paracoccaceae bacterium | reverse complement strand
GCAGCAGTTGCGCCAAATGCAAGACCCGTTCCCGTGATGCTTACATCCACATCAGAAGTAGCAATACCCGCAGCAGGGGACATCGCCGTGACGGTCATTCCAGCGTCATAGCGAAGTGCGATCAAACCAGATGCGCCATCGCCTCCGGCAGCAGTTCCACCGCCACCACCGCCGCCGGTGTTGGCGAGGGAATCTTGGGCAACAACTGAGTTCTCAAAACCACCATTGCCACCTCCGCCTAGGCCGCCTAATCCGTTGGTCCCAGCTGGAATAACTATGCGCTGAGCTCCACCGCCACCGCCGGCAAGGTAGACAGAACTTCCAGAAACAACCCTCTCGGTCGCTCCGGCATAAAGCCCAAGGCTAGAAAGCTGAGTGGAATCAAAAATTGAAGTTACTTTACCGGCTCCACCATCGCCCGACTTCTTGTCCACCTTGTTGGCACTTAAGCCCGCCGAACCGGCACCACCACCGCCACCAGAACCCTGGTAGCTGCCATTCCAGGTGAATCCAGAGCCACCTGAGTTGCCCTGCCCGGCAGTGCCAGCCGCACCTGAGATTGGGTATGTCGAATTTGCTTGCGCACCGCCACCGCCGCCAGAACCACCAGAAGTAGCCGC
>JAFMHK010000069.1:0-2702 GCA_017854585.1 Paracoccaceae bacterium | reverse complement strand
GCCGCAATCACGGTTCCGGTGCTTGGCATGTATCCGCCGGTTCCACCACCAAGAGCCGTTAGGGAACCGAAAGTGGAATTGGCTCCCTTGGTTGGGGCCGAAGCGGCGTTGCCTCCGGTGCGGACCAAGCCAACGCCTCCAGCTCCAACTTGCAAAGAGATGCTAGATCCGGCTGTAAAGGTCTGGCTGGTCTCAATAAATCCACCGGCACCGCCACCGCCACCGTTCATGTGGTAGTCGTCAGCAGGAGAAGTTCTGTAGGGACCACCGCCACCGCCACCGCCACCAGCAACCACCAGCACTTGAGCGTTAGCTGCCGCAGCTGGAACGATCCAAGAGTTTGAGCTGGCGGTGTCAGTGAAGACAACGATGCAATCGGTGCCATCCTGCAAAACCTTCACTCCCGCGCTGTACGCGACACCCTGCTCACAAATGCCTGTTCCGACAGTTGTGCCGACTTGAGTGAGCTGGGCAGCTTGTGAGGTGACGCTTTCGCTGGCAGTGCCGGCAGAATTGGTCACCACCACTCTGAAGAAGTGATCCTTATTTGCAGACCCGAGAATCACATCTAGGGTTGCCGCATTGGCTCCGCCGATGTCACTGTCTGACCAGTCTGTGCCATCCGGGGACTCTTGCCACTGGTAGCTGAGTGTTCCACCACTAGAGGTCGCAGTTGTGCTGAAAGTCGCCTTTTGGCCAAAGAGAACTGCCTGCGCTGAAGGATTGGTTACCGAGGGCGGATCGATGGAGTCATAAGACACAATGACCACGCCCGAACCTCCTGGGCTTCCATCTGTTAGGTATTCGGAGATGAGGTTTGAGACGCTTCCGCCACCGCCACCCGAACCGGTGTTTGCGAAACCTGCGGTACTGCCTCCGTACTTTGCGCCACCGGCGCCACCAATTTCATTGGTCGAAGCCTGTACGCCAGATTGCGCATTTCCATAGCCGCCTGAGCCGCCAGCAGCGAAGTACTCATTGCCGCCAAGGATGTTGGAAGTAGTACCTGAACCGCCGGCGCGTCCTGAAGCAGCTGAACCCGCTCCACCACCGCCGCCGCCTGCACCCTTACTCGATCCGCTTCCAGATGCGCCGGCGTTTCCCTGTGGGGCACTTCCATTGCCCGCAGCTCCAGACTTTCCCTCTCCTGCGCCGCCGCCGCCGGAGCCTCCATCGTGACCCTTGTAGATGGTTCCGCTGGAGGTAGCATCGCCACCACCACCACCACCGAGAGCCTCAACCCCACCAAATGCGGAGTTTTGCCCGTCTTGAGAGACTCTTATTTGGGACGATACGCCATTGGCAACACCACCAAGGCCACCCTGTCCAACAATTACCGGCATCAGAGGGTAGTCAGCTGCTACCGAAATGTCATGAGCCGAAGTCTCGATCAGACCACCGGCTCCACCGCCACCGCCCTCGTCGGCACCACCACCGCCGCCGCCTGCAACAACGAGTGAGCGCACAGATGTGACTCCAGCCGGCACGGTCCAACCGCCGGTTTCAGTCAGATACGTGCGGTCAAATTTGTAAATTGTCTTTCCGAGCTGGTCTGTTATGGCAGGAGCCAGAGCATCATAATCGTCAGCTGCGCCGCTTGTAATAGTCAGGTCAAAACTGCCGAGCTTGTCTTCAAGGGCAGAAGCATTTGTGAAGTTGTTGAAGTCCCAGTGAGCGATCAGATCGTCGTCAACGCCAGTGGATGGTTTCCCCCAAGTGTTCATGCTGAGGGCGACTTCGGCTGGGTCAAGGGCGGCGTCCCAAACCTTTACCTGATCAATCCGGCCGTCAAACTCGTTGCCTGTTCCGTCATCGTCCGACCCGATCCCAACGCCTGGTTCTGTTCGCGCGTTATTAATAGCTCCACTTGTTATGGCCCTATGGAGCTGCCCGTCGAGATAAATATCTATTTGATCGGTAGTTTGGACAGTTACTGCAACGTGAAGCCAACGACCCCTTGGATCCGGCATCGCCACAGTAATGCCGCCGTCATTGTCTCTCCCGATGTGGAATCGATACTCTGAACCGCTTCTGGTGAACCCCATCCAAAACCTGTCGTCGGTTCCGTCTGATTGGCCCTGCGCGAAGATGGTACTGTAACCAGTGGACACCGAGTCTGCATTTACCCAAGCCTCGACGGTAAATGCAGCGTTATTACCGGCGGGTACCACCTGCGCTGGTGAGGTAACAGAGAATGTGCCATCAAAATCAAGTGCGTAGTCCAAGTTGGAAACCGGCTTAGAAGTTGCTGTCGCTGATGGGTTTCCGTAGCCTACCGAGTTGTAAGCTGACACCCGGAAGTAATAGGTGGCGCCATCAGTCAGTCCAGTAACAGTGGCCGAGTTTGCTGCCGGCTCTAGAAAATCAGGTGTTCCAGGGAAACTTGGGTCGGTCGAATACTCGACCTTGTATTTAGTTACCGCCGGTACGTGGGAAACCGCAGTCCAACTAAGCGACACTGAGTCGCTATCTGTGTCAGCATCAATCAATCGCTGGGCTATAACTAGCCCCGAAACCTGAGCGGGAACAGTTGGGGCGGTACTTGTAACTGTCGTGATGGCGGCACCAGATTCGCCTGTTTGTCCACCGAATTCATAGAAGGCACGGGCAAATGGGCCGGCACATGCGCCATCATCCCATTGCCCTGTAACAACCCAGTTCGTGTAAGCGCAATCAGGACCAGTTGTTGTGTTGTCATTCGG
>JAFMHK010000002.1 GCA_017854585.1 Paracoccaceae bacterium | reverse complement strand
CGCAAGGTGATGCGCCCCGCGCGGCTGACGATAGCCCAGCAAAAAACCGATCTGAAAAGCACAACCATCTGGGACAGGAGCCGATAGAAATTCAACATGTTCATTCGACTGATATCTCCAGAAAACAATGATTAGTAATTTTTGACCACGAAAACGTGAATAAGAATATTGCCTTCGGGGCTACACGGCGATGGTAGCCATTGACAACAAAACCGACCGAGGTCGGCCCTGAAAGCACCTGTGTGACAAATTTACCGGCAGCCGTTTGGCCGTAAGCAAATGGGTTTCAACGGCGTCGACGCCGGATGCGATGCCCGTTGAATGGGGTGTTGCAGTGGATGATTTTGGGGGGGTTTTGACGACATGAACCAAGGAAGCAACGCCGCCGCCATCAACAGCGCCACGTTGCCGTTGGGGTGTTCGGTGCACGGTCGCGAACCTGCCGCCCCGCAGGTGAACCGTTCGGCCCTGCGCGCGTTCGGTATAGGTCTACCCGGTTTGCGCACGCGTCACGATTGCACCCGCGCCGCAGACCTCAGGTTTTGCGAACTGGCCAAGGTATTTGGCGACGCAAAGGTGAAAGCCGCGCGTGATCTGCGGCTTGGTTAACGCCGGCTGGGTTTTGTTTCGGGGTCGAATGCAAGCGCGCCGATCCGGCGGACCGTGCTTGCCTGAGGGCCGATCTCGCTTTCGTCGGTCTGCACGACCAGTTCCACGGCGTCCCGTGGTTCAAGTTCGTCAAAGCTGCCGTCGATCACGCTGTTCCTGTGGAAATATATCAGGCGATTGTCAGTGGCCATGATCTGCCCGAAATCCCTGTCGTGATGGATTTCCACGACCTTGCCCTGAAGCGGTCCATCATGGGCTTTCACGTCGCCTCGGATCTGGGCCTTCCAGCGCTTCAATTCGACCTCCATCGCATCGAAGGCGTGGCGGACGGCGACGGGAAGATGCTGATGCTGGGGCACATCGGTTTGATGGCACCGCGCGACAAGTTCATCGCCGGGCACCGCGACCTCGATGATCACCTCGAAGAGGTTCCCGGTCCGCTGGCCCTTGTGGGGGGCGCGTATATAGACGCGGCAACTGATTATCTTGTCGTAGAACTTCTCCAGATGTCGGGCCTTTTCAGCCACAAGCGCCTTGATGTCATCAGAGGGTTCGACCTGTTTGAATGAGATTTCGAGGGGCGTTTGCATCGCGTGCTTTCCTGATTGTCTGGTGTCCGTGGCTCAATCCGCCGCTAAAGGTGTTCCGGGACATCGTATTGGCAGGCATAGGTTTCAGGACCGGGCTGTGCCTTGACGCCTGTCAACGGGCGCGGGGTATTTGCCCGGCATCGGCAAGCCGGGCCCGGAATGCATCAAGGTGTGAGGGGTCGGGTGGGTCATGCGCGTGCGACACGGGCGCGCCAAACGATCCAGAGTTGTCCCAGAATCAGCGGCACGAAGCTTGCCGCGACGGCAAGAGCCAGCCCCGCATTTCCGGGGGATTGAAGCTTGAGCAGATCGGCCAGCGCCGGTAGCCACAGCGCAAGCCCGATCAACCCAAGGCACAACGCGATTGCGCCCCAGACGTAGGGGTTTCGCGACACGTCATTGCGGATCAGGCCGGCATCGGGATCGCGCAGGTTGAACACGCTCCAGAGTTGGCCCAAGGCAAGCGTCAGAAACGCCACCGTGATCGACTTGCCGGTGTCGAGATCAAGCCAGAACAGCGACAGCCCGAACGCCCCAAGCGTCGCCAGCGTGATCGCGGAACTGAGCATGGCCATGAATATCCAGTGGTCGCGGGTGATGGTCGGTTCCTCGGGGTCACGGGGTGGTTTGTGCATCACGTTCTCGTCGCCGCGCCCAAGGCCCAGCGCGAAGGCGGGAAAGACATCGGTCGCCAAGTTCAGATACAAGATCTGCAGCGGCAAAAGTGGGGTTGGCAGACCACCACCCACGGCGATGCCGACCACCAGAACCTCGCTGGCATTGCAGGACATGAGGTAGATCACGAACTTGCGGATGTTGTCGTAGATGACCCGACCTTGTTGCATTGCCGCGATGATGGTGGAAAAGGCATCGTCACGCAGGACCATATGCGCGGCCTCTTTCGCCACTTCGGTGCCCCGCAGTCCCATCGCAATCCCGATATCCGCTTTCTTGAGGGCGGGCGCGTCATTCACGCCGTCGCCCGTCATGGCGACGACATGGCCCGCTTGCTGATAGATGGACACCAGAGCGAGCTTGGTTTCAGGGGCTACGCGGGCGAAGACATCGGCGCGCAAGATGCGCTGTCGGTCCTTTTCATCGAGGGTCTTCAGGTCAAGCCCGGCGATCTGCGCCCCTTCGATGACTGCCAGTTCACCATCACCGAGGCCCGCGATGTGCGCGATGGTGCGCGCGGTGTTGGCGTGGTCGCCGGTCAGCATCACAACCCGAACCCCGGCCGCCTGGCTGGCCTTGATTGCGTCTGGGACGTCTTCGCGGACCGGATCAAGCAGGCAGACCAGCCCCAGAAGAACAAGATTGCCATAGGGATCCGCGTTCTGATCCGGCGTGTGCTTCATCGCAAGGGCCAGAAGGCGCAGGCCGTCGTGCGTGGCGTCCCCGTTGCGCGCGATCCAGAGTGCGCGCGCGGCCTCGCTTAACGGTTGGGTCTTGCCGCTTTTCGTCATGACCGTGGAACAGACATCAAGCACGGCCTCCGGCGCGCCCTTGACCGCAAAAAGGTAGCCGTCACCGCCCTTGTGCACCGTGGCCATCATCTTCCTGTCAGGATCAAAGGCGTGTTTGGTGATCTCGGGAAACGATGAGCGCAGGTCGTTGTGCCCGTAGCCAGCGGCGTTCGCGATGGTAAGCAATGCAATCTCCATCGGGTCGCCCGCGTGGTCTTGCCTTGAACTGCCGTCCAAATCGGCGTTGCCGCAAAGCGACCCGACCTGCAGGGCCCACCCGAGCCGGCGATCTTCGGGGGTGACGGGATCCGCGCCGCTGCGGAAACGATGGTCTTCGTCAACCGCGTGGACCTCGACGTCTGCACCGTCGAGCAGGTAGCGGACGACCGTCATCCGGTTTTCGGTCAGGGTTCCAGTCTTGTCGGTGAAGATCACGGTCGTCGCCCCCAGCGTCTCAACCGATGAAAGCTGCGTGATGATCGCGTTGCGCGCGCTCATGCGCCACATCCCGCGTGCAAGGCTGAGCGTGGCAACGACCGGCAACCCTTCGGGCACGGCAGCCACCGCCAGTGCGACGCCAGTCTGGATCATGGAGGCGATGTCGTGTCCGCGCAGGATCCCCGCGCCGATCGTGACGACCGCAAGCACCATCGTGAGCCAGACCAGTTGCTGACCAAGACTGTCTAGTCGCCGTTCCAGAGGCGCGATTTCCGGCTGAGCACCCTGCGCAAGGTCGCTGATCCGCCCGATTTCGGTCTCCATGCCCGTCGCGACGACAATTCCTTCGCCTGATCCTTGGGTAATGGCGGTGCCCTTGAACGCCATGCTCGATCGGTCTGCGACCACCGCGTCTTGGTCAACGGCGTCGGTCGCCTTGTCCACCGGCATGGATTCCCCGGTCAACACGGATTCGTCCGCCTTGATGTTCGAGGCTTTGGAAAGCCTCAGATCTGCGGTCACGATGTCTCCGGCCTCAAGAATGACGATATCTCCGGGGACGAGTTCGTGGGCATCCAGCAGCCGCGTCTTGCCTTTGCGCCGGACGCGCGTGCGCACCTCGGCGATCCGCATCAAGGCTTCCATGGACCGTGCGGCCCGGAGTTCGGTGAAGAACCCGATGGAGCCGTTAATGAAAAGGACGACAATGACCGCAACACCCTCGGCGATGTCGCCGAACACAAACGACAGCCCTGCCGCGATGGAGAGCAGCCACACGATGACGCTTTCGAATTGGTGGTAGAGAATGGCCAGAAGGCTCTTGCGCTTTTGTCGGCGCAATTTGTTCGGACCATAAGTCTTGAGCCTTGCGTGTGCCTCGGTGGAGGTCAGCCCCGCGTCGAGTGCCGTTTGCAGGTTTTCGGCCACCTTCTGGATTGAGCAGGCGTGGGGCCGCGCCATCTTATCGTTTGACAAAGCGGCCTACCTTTTCATGCACGATCGGGACCGTCACGGCACCACCAACTGGCCTCGTGTCTGGGAAAGACCCGGGACCTGCAGGCCAGCCATCTTGCATCGGCAAGCTGCCTGCGCCACGAACCGCGAACCGGGTCCGGCCATTGTCATGTGCGCGACGGATCATGCGTGCGCCGTCAGACCGTGCGGGATGGCGAAAGGGCGATTTCCATCATCACACCGGGGTCGCATGTTTCGTCACGGTTGCCGATTTCGCGCGCTTCGCGACTTCTTGCACGCTTCGTTTTCCGGCCTCTGCCTCGGCGTCGGCCATGCGCCCGGTGCAGCGCGCACAAAGCGCGACCCATTCCTGCGTGTCATCTGCCAACCGCTGGCAGGAACCTTGCTGCCAATCCATGATCGCACGCATGGCCGCCGACGGATCTGCGCCATCCCCGCTTATCTTGCGCATGGCATTGATCGCCGATCTCGCCGCTTTATGACGGCGATCAAACCACGCCTTCGAAAAGGCCTCGCTTTCTTTCAGGATGCTGTCCTGCGCCTTCCAGAACTGTTCAACTTGCGGGCCGATAACAGGGTTTGCCGCAAGCAAGCTGCGCGCCCGTTCCAAGAGGTTATTGGCGGTCGTTGTCGAATCGGTTGTCATGTTTGCGCTTCCTTGGCCCGTTGCGGATACCGCTACAGATGAGAGCGGGGCGCGCTGTGGCGCATTAACCTTGGTAAAGCGCTGGGTCGGCAGCTTGCTGCCTAACCCACCCGACCGAGCATCAAGACTCTGTTCCCAAGGAATAAAAACAAATGTCGGCCAGCCGGCGCGCGGCAGCACCGGTTCGATCGGGGTTTGAACTTCGAGACGCGGGGGTCTGACGCTGACGTGCATCAATTCATGCGCGGCAGCACTCTGAATAAGCTGTAGCCAAGGCATGGTTCGATCATGGGGCATCTGACCTTGCCGCTGTTTGTTACGCGGACACTCATTCCAGCGATGGCGCTTGTTCCCGGTTGGGCCGGTGCCGGGCCGCACATCGCAGTCCATAACCGCCCCGGA
Source organism: Paracoccaceae bacterium (assembly GCA_017854585.1). GTDB lineage: Bacteria > Pseudomonadota > Alphaproteobacteria > Rhodobacterales > Rhodobacteraceae > JAFMHK01. Next base: position 256,529 of record JAFMHK010000002.1, on the reverse strand, counting down.
GGAACACGGAATGATGCAAGGCGCAGTTTGCCACGGAGTGCCAGCCGCCCTTTTGCCGACAGGTGTGGGACGAGGCCCATATGCCTACCAAACATTCCGTGACCTGATCGACGCGTACCGGTTCGACCGTCCGGCGGGGTTCACCGTGAAGCTAGAGGGTGAGGCAACCGCGACGGTGTATTATCTGGTGTCGGGATGGCTGGTTCTGTCCAAGTCAACGGCGAACGGCCATCGGCAGATTGTCGACGTCGTGCTGCCCGGTGGCATTCTGGACCCGGTTTCGGCCGACGCATGTACCAGCATAGTGGAGATCGAACCGCTTACCGATGTGTCCTTTGCCGCGGTTCCGCGCGAAGACTGGCATCGCATGCTCAGTGAGAACCCTTCGATCACGCGGGAGATCGACATCATCAACAGAGCGGCCATCGCGCGCATGTTTGAACGCATGTTGCGGCTTGGAAAGGGTTCGGCCGAAAGCATCATCGCGTTCGCCATATACGAGTTGCACCTCAGGTCGACGGTCTTGGGCATGACGGATGGCTATCGGTTGCGCATCCCGATGACGCAGCAGCAGTTGGGCGATTTCTGTGGTCTGTCTGCGGTTCACGTTTGTCGCACCCTGCGGCGGCTCAAGCGCCACGGGGTCCTTGAGGTGACCGATCACATGGATATCAGGATCCGCGATATTGACGCCCTTACGGAGATTGCTGGGATCGATCCCGATGCGTTGCGTCAAGAGATCATCCCGGCGGCCTGACGCTTTGGGCGGCATCAATTGACTGGTCCGTTCCCATCAGGCGCGCGGTCTGTTCATTTGCCTGCGCCGTTATGCGCGATAGCCACCGGTCGGCCAATGCGCGCGTCAGCCGTGGGGCTTTGGTGCCAAGTCGCGGTTTCTCCATCATCCGAGGCTTTTTTCGAGGCAGGCCAGCCAATTCTCGCCGGCAAGTTTTGCCAACAGTGCATCGTCATATCCATATTCCGACATGGCCGCGAACAGGCCGGGCATGCCGGATACGTCGCCAATCAGGTCGGGAAGCATGCAGCCGTCAAAATCCGACCCCAGGCCGACGTGATCTTCGCCCAGTTCGGCAATCAGATGGTCGAGATGACCCAGCATCGTGTCCCAGCCGGTGTCGGATGCGGACGTGCCGTCGGCATTGAGGTAGAACGTCGCAAAGTTGAAACCCACCATGCCGCCTCTTTCGCGGATCATGTGCAACTGACGGTCCGTCAGGTTGCGGGGCGCATTGCACAAGGCGTGGGCGTTGGAATGGGTCGCCACCAGCGGCGCTGTCGAAAGTTTCGCAACATCGTCGAAGCCAGCTTCGTTCAGGTGCGACAGGTCGATCATGATGCCAAGCTGGTTACAAAGCCGCACAAGGTCCTTGCCGGTTTCGGTCAGTCCCGGTCCCGTGTCGGGCGACCCCGGAAATGCCATCGGTGCGCCGTGGCCAAAGATCGTCGGGCGGCTCCAGACCGGGCCAAGCGAGCGCAGCCCCATGTCATGGAACAAGTGCAGCGCATCCAGATCTGGGCCTATCGCCTCAGCCCCCTCCATGTGCATGACGCCCGCGATCTTGCCCTGCGCCATGGATGCCCGGATTTCAGGAACCGACCGGCAGACCTTGAAGTCGTCCGGAGCCGCGCGCTCCATCCAGTGTAACAGGCCGGCCATCTCCAGCGCGACGGGTTGGGCGGTCACGTGATCCATCTGCGGCGGCAACGGCAACGCATATGGCGGGCTTGCCATCAGCGCCCTGTAATTGGCTGGCGGACCATTCGAGATGGGCGGAACGAAGATGGCGAAAAGCCCCCCGGCAAAGCCCGATTGCTTCATGCGGGCCAGATCGAGGTGGCCTGCGCCATTCGACCCGAGCCAGGTTTCTTCGCGGGGGGCGGGCGATTTCATCAACCGCAACAAGAAATCATTATGGCCATCGAAGAATGGTCTGGGGGTGGTCATCGGTCGGGCCTCTCGGGTTGCGTTATCCGCATCGGCTTGTGGAAACGCTGCCGAACGGGGCAGGCCGCAAACCCCGCCCGATGCGTGATCGCAGGGGCGTGGCGTATCTTGTGAGGGCCAACGGGATCGGTCAAGTTGATCAATGCAAAGCCGTTTCCTACGGCCCGTGTGCGATCAAAAGCTGGCGGGATAGTGTTGCATCATCGCCTGCAGATCGAGGTCGCTTGAGAAGGCATCGGGATTGCGGCTGAGCATCTCTTGTATGAATGCACGGCGCAGACGGGCGTCATCGCCCGTATCACCCGTATCACCCGTATCACCCGTATGGCCCGGACTGGAGGCAGCGGTGCGGGCGGCAAAGATGCGTGTGACGCGCAGGAACGCAGATGCGGCGCGGTCGAAGAACGCGGGGACGCTGGTATCGACAAGGGTCATGGCCAAGGTTCCTTCGGTGGGTGAACTGATGCCCAAGATTACGCCCAGAGAGGGTCTGTCTGGTATCCTGCCTGATGTTGTGCTGTTCTTCAGAAATGCAGAACGCGTTTCGAAACTGGTCTGACCTCCGGATATTCCTCGCCGTGATGCGAAAGGGTTCGACGCTGGCGGCTTCAAAGGAACTGGGCATCGCGCAGCCGACGGTGGCCCGCCGGATCGAGGCGTTGGAGCATGAGATTGGCCTGACCCTGTTTGACCGCGACACCCGCGGGTTCCGGCCAAACGAGGCCGCGCTGGCGATCTTGCCCGACGCCGAGGCGGTCGAGGCGTGCGCGGCAGGTCTTGCAAAGACAGTGCAGGGCCTGACGCGCCCGCGCCCCATCCGGATCACAGGTTTTTCAACAAACTTCTCTGCCCGGGTGGATGAAATCATGAGCGCCTTCTTGGAGCTGAATCCCGACATCGGGTTTGAGTTTCTGCCGAGCGCGAAGGCCCTTGATCTGACGGCTGGTGAGGCGGATGTCGCGCTGCGGATAAGCTGGAGCCCGCAGGACCCCAACCTGATTTGCCGACACATCAGCCGGGCGCAGTTCACGCTTTATGGCGGGCGGTCTTACGCCGAAAACCACGGGCTTCCCGACAGACCCGAAGATATGAAAAACCACACGATCTTTACGTACCAACGTGACGATATCTTGCTGGTGTTCCACCAGTGGCTTTTGAAATACCTGCCGGAAACGGCGATAAAACGGTCCTTCAGCGAGGTTTCCGTGATGGAGGCGGCGGTCCGTGCAGGTCAGGGGCTGGGGATCATGAACATTCGCAGGTCCGAGGAAAAAGAAAGGGAAGGAACGCTGATCCGCTGCTTTGAACCTCCGGAAGAACTTAGCGCGCCGCACATGGTGTTGATCGCGCCGCAGGCCTATCGCCGTCCAGAGGTCAAGGCCTTCGCCAAGTTCTTCATCCCGCGGTATGCGGCGATTTTCAAATAGGCGATGCTTTTGGCTGGACGCAGCGACAGCAACGCGCGGCCCAAAGATGCACGCAGACCGGCGATGCGGCAGAGGCTTCGTTTGCGACGGGAAAGGGTCGGCATCAGGCCAGATCGCGCCGGACGTAATTCTGAAACTGTCGGTGCGAGAACTGAAGGAAACGAACATCTGCTGTCCGCTCATGATCCACGCCATGGCACACGCGGCGGTCAAGTCGGAGCAGCATTTGGCTATAAAGGATGGTGTGACCGTCGGACGAGCCCCCACTGACCGGGTCTTGGTGCTGCCGGATACGGAATACAGTCAACCGTTGTCATTGCGGGGCCCGGAATTGGATCTGGACCGGCTGACAAGGACTAAGCAAGCCCGCGCCTGATTGTCAGGCGCTTGAACCAAGGGTCGAAGATTATGCGTACACATGCTCAGGCGGTCGTGATCGGTGGCGGCGTCGTCGGCTGTTCCATTCTTTACCACCTTGCCAAGCTTGGCTGGTCCGAAGTCGTACTGCTTGAACGTGACGAGTTGACGTCCGGCTCCACTTGGCACGCGGCGGCGAACATCCACGGCTTGCACGACAGCACGAACATTTCCCGGCTGCAGCACTACACCATGAACCTCTACAAGGAACTGGAGGCAGAAACCGGTCAGTCGTGTGGCGTATTTCAACCCGGTTCCCTCTATCTTGCGCAGACCGAAGCGCGCGAACACCAGTTGCGCCTGCAAGAGGCCAAGGCCCGCCGTTACGGCATGAATTTTCACGAGGTCAGCCGCGACGAGGCCGAGCGGTTGCATCCCTTGGTCAACTATGACGGCGTGCGTTGCATCATGTACGAGCCGGATGGCGGCAACGTCGACCCTTCGGGGGTGACACATGCCTATGCGATCGGGGCACGGCAACGGGGCGCGGAAATCCATCGGTTCACTCCGGTCACCGCAACGGACCCGCAGCCCGATGGCACATGGATCGTGCGGACACCCAAAGGCGACATCGCGACGCCATGGGTGATCAACGCGGCGGGTCTGTGGGGCCGGGAGGTGGCGGCGATGGCAGGGATTGAACTGCCGCTGATCCCCACCGAACATCAGTATTTCGTCACCGAGACGATTGCCGAGATCGCAGCGCTGGATCGGCGGCTGCCGTCGGTCGCCGACCGGGATGGCGAATATTACCTGCGCCAAGAGGGCAAGGGCCTGTTGGTGGGTGCCTATGAGCGCGACATGCGGTTCTGGGCCGAGGAAGGCACGCCGCTTGATTTCGCGCATGATCTTTTCCCCGACGATCTGGAGCGGATCGAAGACAACATGATGCGCGCCATCGACCGTGTCCCGGCCGTGGGTGCGGCTGGTATCAAGCGGGTCATCAATGGCCCGATGATCTGGTCGCCGGACAGTTCGGCCCTGTTTGGGCCGGTGCCCGAATTGCGGGGCTATTTCTGCTGTAACGGGATCATCCCCGGATTTTCCCAAAACGGGGGCTTGGGCAAACTGGCCGCCGAATGGATGGTCGAAGGTGAGCCCTCGCTTGATCTGTTCGGCTGGGATCTTGCGCGCTTTGGCCACTGGGCCGGCAAGGCCTTCACCAAGGCCCGTGTTCAGGACCAATATGCGCATCGGTTCAAGATCCACTTTCCGGGCGAAGAACGCGAGGCTGGCCGCCCGATGCGGCAGCGCCCGGCCTATGCGATGCAAAAGGAAATGGGCGCGCAGTTTGGGTTGAATTACGGGTGGGAGCATCCGTTATATTTTGATGCCAATGTGCCCGATAGCGCCGGTTTCACGCGGCAGCCGTGGTGGGATGTGGTGGGGCGCGAATGCCGGATGCTGCGCGAAGCGGCAGGCATCATCGACATCTCGAACTTTGCGGTTTACCGCGTGGCAGGGCCGGGGGCCGAGGTGTGGCTGAACGCGCTTTTCGCCAACAACATGCCCAAGGCCGTGGGCCGGTCATGCCTGACCCCGTTGATCGGGAAACGCGGCGGTGTCGCGGGCGATTTCACCGTCACACGGCTTGCGACTGACGAATTCTGGGTGCTTGGTTCGGGCATGGCCGAGCGGTTTCACCAACGGTTTTTCCGCGCAATTCCCTTGCCTGAGGGGACCACGTTCGAAAGCCTGACCGAAGCGGTCTGCGGCTTCAACGTCGCGGGGCCTCGGGCGCGCGATGTTCTGGCCCGGCTGACCAATGCCGATCTGTCGAATGCGGCCTTCCCGTTCTTCCGGTCGCAGCGGATCATGGTCGCTGGGGTGGATTGCGTTGCCATCCGCGTCTCGTTTACCGGCGATCTGGGATGGGAACTGCATTGTGCCCAAGCGGATCAGGTCGCGCTTTACAGCGCGCTACTTGAGGCGGGAAAACAGGTTGGCGCCGGGCCGGTCGGTGGGCGCGCCCTGATGAGCCTGCGGGTTGAAAAGGGGTATGGGTCGTGGGGCCGCGATTACAGCCCCGAATACTGGCCGCATGAAAGCGGGCTTGTGGGCCTGATCAGGCAAGACAAGGATTTCATGAACAAGGAAAGATGGATGGAGGTCAAGGACCGCCCCGCCCGCGAACAGATGACCATTCTTGAGATCGACGCCGTCACCGCCGATGCCATGGGCGGGGAACCGGTGTTCTTGCCTGACGGCACGCCAGCGGGTCAGGTCAGCAGCGGCGCCTATGGTTATTCGGTCGGCAAATCGCTAGCGATCGCCTATCTCAAGACGGGCTTGACGCAGGCAGGCGATCACGTTGATGTCGCGATCCTTGGCCGCCCGCATCGGGCCACCGTTCTGGCCCGTCCGCCCTTTGACCCCGACGGCGTGCGTCTGCGTGACGTCGCCGAAATTTCTGTGGAGCCTGCCCAATGATCGCTGCCAACCCTGACCTGCTTGAGGCCGTCCGCGACCGCTTTGCCCATGTGGCGGTCTGCCCCTTTGAGGGTCCGCGCGTGTTCTTTGAAAACGCAGGCGGGGCGCTTCGCCTGAAATCGGTGATCGAGACCAGTGCGGCCCATGCCGGGTTTCCCGACAATCAGGGCAGGGACAATGCCGCGTCCAAGGCGCTGATGGACATGATTGCCAAGGGCAAATCCGACATGCGCCTGTTCTTCAATGCGGGCGATGCGGGCGCGGTCTTTGTTGGCGAAAGTGGCACCGAGGTTCTGTTTCGCCTGATCCGCACGGCGGCTTTGGCCGCGCCAGCGGGTGGGGTGATGCTTGGCTCGACCTTGGAACACCCTGCATCCTTCAGTGCGATGACCCGCTGGTCCGAGGTGACGGGCCGCCCGTTGGTCCGGGTTGCACATGATGATGCGACCGGAACCGTCGAACCAGAGGCCTATCGTGAAGCCCTGACACCTGACGTGCGGGTCGTCAGCATCATCCATACGTCGCCGGTAACGGGTATGGCTGTCGATGTGCCCGCTATCGCCAAGCTGGTCCGGGCAGTTGCACCCAATGCCTTAATCATCGTTGATGGCATCCAACACGCCAGTCATGGCGCGGTCGACGTGCTGGCGTGTGACGCGGATGGTTATGCCGTTTCACCTTACAAGATGTTTTCGCGTCACGGCTATGGCGTGGGATGGGCGTCGGCGCGGCTGACTGCGGCGGCGAAGGAACAGATTGTTGGCGGGCCGACGGATGCGTGGGAACTCGGGACCCGCGATTCCGGCAGCTATGCGACGTTTTCCGATGTCGTGGCCTATCTGGACTGGTTGGGTGGTGAGGTTTCGGAGGCAACCGACCCGCGCGCCCGGATCGAAGCTGCGGCAGAGGCGATCGCCGATCAGGAGGCGGCATTGCTTGAGGTGATGCTGCACGGTGCAGGCAACATTTCGGGCTTGGTGGATTTGCCCGGTGTGACATTGGTTGGTGGACCCCGCATCGCGGGGCGCGAAGGTGTTGTCTCGCTCAAGCTGGAGGCGATGGCGTCATCCGATCTGGTGCAGCATTTGCAGCAGCGCGGTATCCGCGTCCATATTCGCAAGAACGACCATTATTCCGGCAATGTCCTTGGCCCTCTTGGGATGGACGATTGCGTGCGTGTCTCTGTCAGCCATTACAACACCGTGGCCGAGGTGCGTCAGTTCCTGACCGCCATGCAGGAGGCCGCAGCCCCGCCCGTCTAACCCCGACAGCAGTTGGGGCAACGATCTTTCGCCGCCGCCGGATGTGGGATGCGGCAACAAGCGGTGCGGAAATCGCGCGCGTTCTGGGGGCGGATCGAGGTTTGGGCTGGCCTCACGCCGCAGTCCTGTGGTTTTGTGCGGTCTGAGCAAACCAAGGCGCTGTGAACAAGGCCATGACCCAACCCGACCTGAGCCTTATCTTTGTCGCGGATGGCCGTGGGCTTGAACTGTTGTCATGGCCTTTGGTGTCCAGCATCGCCGCTGCGCACAAAGGGTCGGCGCCGGTTCAGGTCATCGCGTATTCTTCGGCGCCGTCACAAGACATGCTGCATCCGGTGACGCGGGCGCTTTACGAGGCCTGCGATGTCGAGGTGCGGCAGCTTGCGCCGCCTCCGGAATGGAAAACGCCCTATCCGCACGGCAACAAGATCATCGCCGCTGCCGATCCGCGTTCCTCGAAACGCACCGTGTTTCTGGACACGGATATGGTTTGCCTCAAACCATTGAGCGATATGGGCGCGCTTTCTGCCGATACGATTGCGGCGACCCCCGAAGGCACGCCAACATGGGGCCGCGACAGTGACCGCTGGGATCGGGCCTATGCCCATTTCGGAATGGACCTGCCCAAAGACCGGGTGAATCTGGTTCGAGGCCGCAAGATCGAATACGTGCCATATTTCAATGCCGGTTTTGTCGCCATGCCAGATACGCCCGATGCCACGGGTCGCACGTTTGGGCAGCAATGGCTGGAGACGGCGGTTGAGTTCGACCGAAATTGCAGCGTTGGCGGCAAACGCCCTTGGGTTGATCAAATCACCATCCCGCTGACCATCAAGCGGTTTGGGTATCGCTATGAGGCGCTGGACGATACGTGGAATTACGCGATGACGCGGCGCAAGGATTTCGCGCACACGCATACCTGCAAGATCCTGCATTTCCACCTGATCGCGCATCTGGAAGAGGCCCCGCAATACCCGGCGATCATGGAGCAATTGTTTGCCCATATCCCGGCCAGATTGCATGGCGACACGCAGGTCGCGCTGCGCGAAAAAGGCTTCAACCTCTAGCGAGCAGTGCCTCGATTTCAGAACGGGCGGGCATGGATGGCGCGGTGCCGCGTCGTGTCACGGAAATGGCGGCGGTCGCCGTGCCAAACCGGATGGCGTCCATTGGCGTCATTCCTTGCGCCAGTGCGGCGGCAAAACCGCCGTTGAATGCATCGCCAGCACCGGTCGTTTCCAACACCGGTCCCGCCGACATTGCCGGGACGTGAACGGCGGTCCGTCCGTCATGATAAAGACAGCCATTTTCCCCCAGCGTGATGATCGCCGCCTTTACACCGCGCGCCAGCAACGCCTCGGCTGCGCGGGTTGCATCCGCGACCGTCACAACGGGAATCCCAGTCAGCGCCTCGGTCTCGGTTTCGTTCGGTGTAACGTAATCGCACAGCGCCAGCATGCTGTCGGCCAAGGCCGCCGCCGGCGCTGGGTTCAAAATGGTGATGGCGCCACCCGCCCGCGCCATCCCAAGCGCATGTTCGGCCGCATCAAGCGGTTGCTCCAACTGGGTCACAAATACCTTGGCAGCACCGATGATCTCGGCCCTTGCATCAATATCTGCCACGCTGATCGTGGCGGCGATGCCGGGGCTGATGATGATCGCGTTATTGCCCGTATGTTCTTCTATAAAAATATAGGCCGCGCCGGTGTAGCTATCGGCATGTTGCGTGGCCAGCGATGTGACCCCGGCCCTGGCCCACGTTGCCAGCGCCATATCGGCAAACGGGTCTAGGCCCAGCTTGGTGATGAACCCGACATCGCCACCCGCCATCGCCGCCGCAACCGCCTGATTGGAGCCCTTTCCCCCGGGGCCAAGGCGCCATATCGGCAAACGGGTCCAGACCCAGCTTGGTGATGAACCCCACATCGCCACCGGCCATCGCCGCTGCAACTGCTTGGTTCGAACCTTTTCCCCCGGGGCCAAGCGCGAAGGACCGCCCGAGGATCGTTTCGCCCATTTTCGGCTGGCGGTCGGCCCGATAGGCGGTATCGGCCACAAATACCCCCAAGATCACGATATCATGGCTCATTCGTCTGGTCCGATCACGCCCTTGCGAATGATGAAGCAGCCGTAGAAACGGCGTTCGCCTGTCTGTATCACGGCATAGCTTTCGCGCGCCCGATCATAGAAATCGAACCGTTCGATGCTGATCATGGGGCGGGGGCGGCCCTCGGCTGCATCAATCTCGGTCTGCACTTCGGCTTGCACGTCGGGGATATCGTCAGGGGCGTCCACCACTTCCATCCGCCCTGCGAAGTCATCCACGAACGTGTCCAACGGAAAAACGGACAAGACCGCATTCAAAGCCTCGGCACAGGTCAGGTTTTCCATCCGCAAAAGCTCGCCGTACACGGTATGGCGCGCAACGCTGTCAGAGGGGAAATTGGTATCCGCAATCACCAGCGCATCGCCGTGACCCATCGACCGCAGGCAATGCAGCACATCCGCGTTCAGGCGCGGGTCTATCCCTTTGAGCATTCTTGTCCCTCCCTTTGGGTTCGAGGCCTAGCCCGTCTTGGCGTCATCGTGAAAGGCCGCTTGAACAGCATCTGCCATGGCGTGGCCCAATGCCACCTGCGTTTCGGATGCAAAGTGAATTCCGTCCAACGGGTCCACCGCCGCAACACGGCCGGCGTCAAAGAACGCCACGCCCATGCGATCGGCCACACCCCGCATTCTTTCCGCCAAAAGCAGTGACTTGGCGGCGCCACCGGTGAACATCTCGGCCAATATTCCTGCTTCTGCGATGGGGGTCGGGGCGACGAGCAATATCTTCGGCGCAATCCCGGCATGGCCCACGCCAGCACCAAGCACGGTTTCGATCAGCTTGCCGCAACCGGCTGCAATATCCGCTGCCGTCAGTGAAAACCGCGCCTTCAGATCGTTGGTGCCCAGCATGATCACCACCAGATCCAACGGCTTATGAGAATGCAGCACGGCGGGAAGCACAGTCAGCCCATTCTTGTATGTGCCATCAATCGGGTCATCATGCACGGTGGTGCGGCCGGGCAATCCAGCCTCGATCACGGTCCAGTCGCGGCCCAGAATATCTGCCATCACGCCGGGCCAGCGGACATCGTGCCCAAACCGCCCGCCTGTATCAAGATCGGCCATCGGCGGGGTGCCGTGTGTGTTGCTGTCGCCGTAACACAAGACCACGGGCATGGGCTTACTCCATCCGGTTGCCGGTGGCCCCATCGAACAGGTGCAATTGGCCCATGTCCAGTGCCAGATGTACGGTGTCGCCGGGTGACAGCGGGTGGCGATCACGAAAAATAGCGGTGATTTCCTGCGCCTGAAACTGGAATACCACGTGGATCTCCGACCCTGTCGGTTCCACCACGCGGACCTTGACCGGCAGGCCGGCATTCGAAAGGCTCAGGTGTTCGGGGCGCACCCCAAGTGTGATCTTCTGCCCTTCGGTCAAACCGGGTCGGGTCGGGGTGGTGACCGTCAGGTCGCCCAAGACCAGTGTCGCCTGCCCCCCCGAAATCTCGCGGACGGTGCCATCGATCAGGTTCATTGAAGGTGAGCCGATGAAGCTGGCCACAAACCGGTTCTTTGGGCGATCATAGAGCGCAAGCGGGCTGCCGACCTGTTCCACATTGCCACCATTCAGCACCACGATCTTGTCGGCCATCGTCATGGCCTCAATCTGGTCATGGGTCACGTAGACGGTGGTGGTTTGCAGGCGAAGATGCAGTTCCCTGATCTCGGTGCGCATCTGCACGCGCAACTTCGCGTCCAGATTCGATAGCGGTTCATCGAACAAGAAGACCTGCGGGTCACGCACGATCGCACGGCCCATGGCCACGCGCTGCCGCTGCCCACCCGAAAGCGCCCGGGGAAAGCGGTCCAGATATGGGGTCAGGCCCAGAATCTCGGCGGCCTCGGCCACGCGCTTCTTGATCTCGGCCTTGTCCATTTTTCGTAGCTTCAGCGAAAAGCCCATGTTCGCTTCGACGGTCTTGTGTGGGTAAAGCGCGTAGGATTGGAACACCATCGCGATGTCGCGTTCGTTTGGAGACAGATGGTTCACCCGTCGGTCGCCGATCAAGATGTCGCCGGATGTGACTTCCTCCAGCCCCGCAATCATGCGCAGCAGGGTGGATTTTCCGCACCCGGACGGACCGACCAGCACCACGAATTCACCATCGGCAATGTCGACGTCAATGCCATGAATGACCTCCATCGCGCCATAGTTCTTGCGCAGATTCTTGACGGAAACTTCGGCCATGACACTCCCCGATCGTACTGGCGGCTATCGACTTGGGTAGCCCAAGGGCGGTGCCTTGTCCACATCTGACCTGACTAGCATGTTAGATGCTTGACAGGTGAAGGGGATGCGGGGAGAGTTGGCGCATGACAACCCGTCATCGGGCTTTGCGCCCGCTCGCTTCCCTTGCGTCAAGCAACAGAGCCGGAACGGCCACAGGCAAGGCAGGCCACCGCATGTGACGGCGTGAACATCGTAAGGGAGGAATTGGAATGAAAGTCGATCTCTACAAACGTCTTATCGCGGCCCAGATGAGCCGACGGAGCATGCTGAAGGGCGCGGCCAGTGTTGGCGCGCTTGCCGCTTCGGGCACGACCTTTCCCGGCATGGCGCGTGCTGATGCCCATGCGAACCTGCGTGCGCAGATTCTTGCCATTCCCGGTGTCGGGATGGGAAGCCCCACGGATGCCGATTGGCAGGCTGTGGGTGAACTTTGCCTTGGCACCACGCGCGAACGCTTTGCGCAGGGGGAATTCGAAGGGGTCGAGCTGACCTTCATGGGTCTGAACAACCAGAACCTTCACAACTTCTTGTTCCGTGGCTTTCTGCGCCCGTGGGAAGAATATACTGGCGCCACGATCAACTGGATCGATCTGGCGCAGGCGGACTATAACGCGCGCCTGCAGCAGTCGATCGCGACCGGCACGGTGGACTTCGACATCATTGAGATGGGCGCGCCGTTCGAAGGTGACACCGCAGGCCGCGGTCTGCTCGACCCGATGCCCGATTGGGTCAAGGAAGACATCGATATGGACGACTATGTCGGCTACCTGAAGGAGCCCGTGGGCACCTGGGAAGGCGAGACATACCGCGTGTCGGTTGATGGCGACTGCCACAACTTCAACTATCGGACCGACTATTTCGACAACGAAGGCTTCGCCGCCGCTTGGGCCGCCGAAGGCCACGAAGGCGCATGGGAGGTGCCAACCACTTGGCAAAAGGTCCAAGAGGTCAGCATGTTCCTTGCGGGCAAGGAAGACCCGTTCACGGGCTTGCCGGCACATGGCTATCTTGATCCGCTGAAGGGCTGGGGCGGCTTTGGCTTCTACTTCCTCGCCAGCCGGGCAACGGCTTATGCCAAGCACCCGGATGATCCCGCATGGCTGTTTGACCCTGAAGACATGTCGCCCCGCGTCAACAATGCTGCATGGGTTCGCGCCATTCAGGATGTGCTGGACATCATGGATACGCAGCCCGCCGACCAGATCAACGCAGATCCCGGCACAACCGGGTTCCAGCAGTTCCTGGCCGGGACCGGGTCGATGCTGTCTTGGTGGGGTGATATCGGGTCGTCGGCACGCACATCCGACAGCTCGGTTGTCGGCGATGTGACCGGCTTCTCGATCCTGCCGGGGTCCGACGATGTGTGGAACCATGCCAACCAGACTTGGGATGTGCTGGATAGCGGACCCAACTTCGCACCCAACATGGCCTACATCGGCTGGGGCATCTACGTCATGGCCCGCGCGGCCAGTGATGATCGCAAGCGCACGGCGGCATGGTCGGCTGCGGCGCACCTTGGCGGGCGCGACCTGTCGCTGTGGTGTTCGGCTTATCCCTCGGGCTTTCAGCCCTACCGCAACTCTCACTTCAATATCGATGAGTGGGAAGCCGCAGGATATGACCGGGCGTTCATCGAGGATTATCTCGGCTCCGAGGCCGATAGCTATAACCACCCCAACGCGGCCATCGAACCCCGTATTCCCGGTATCTTCCAGTACTACTCGGTTGCCGAGGATGAACTGGCCAAGATCTATGCCGGTGAATATGCCAGCGCACAGGAAGGCGCCGATGCAATCGCCGCCGCGTGGGATGCGATCACCGATCAGATCGGGCGTGATAGTCAGGTTGCACTTTATCGCGCCTCGCTTGGCCTCGCCTGACGTTTGCGGATGATAAGCGGGGCGGCGGGTCCACCTGCCGCCCCTTTCCATGACCGAGATATCGCATGAGCCAAGACCGCCTTTATGTCGTGACGAACGACCAGATCACGCCGGGCCGCGCCCGCGCCGGACAGGTGATGGTGTGGGGGTCCTTTGCGATTCTGGTGCTAGTCGCGGCTTGGCAGGTGCTTGGCGGCTACGAGGTGGTGACTGATTTCGCCAACTGGCGCCCGACACTTTATGCGTATCTGTTCTTTGTCACCTGCTACTGCATCTCGTTGGTCGTGCGGTATGGCGAACAAGGCAAACGCCGCCTGTTCGTGGTGCCCGCCACCATTTTTGTCCTTTCAATGGTGTTCTTCCCGCTGATCTTCGGGCTGACCATCGCCTTTTCCGATTGGAACCTCAGCGCGGTCAACGGCCAGCAATTCAACGGCTTCGATAATATTCGCCAGATGTGGCACGATGATTTCTACTGGAACGCGCTGACCAACATGGTGTGGTACACACTGGCCATCCTTGTGGAATACGCCATCGCACTTGGCCTCGCCCTGCTGCTCAATTCGCAAATCCGGGCGCGCAAATTCTTTCGCGTCGCGTTCCTTCTGCCGCTGATGTTGTCCCCGGTGGCGGTCAGCTGGATGGTGGGCAAATCGATGCTTGAGGCGCGGTTCGGCCCCGTCGCGCGGTTGGCGCGCAGCCTTGGCATCGACAACCCCAGCTTTTTCGGAGACGCCGAAACCGCCCGCGCGATGATCATGATCATGGATGCATGGACGTTCATTCCGTTCATGATGATCATGTTGTTGGCGGGTCTGCAGGCGATCCCGAAGGATATTCAAGAGGCCGCGCGCGTCGACGGCGCCAACCCGTGGCAAAACTTCTGGGAAGTGACATTCCCACTGATGCTGCCGGTGTCTATCACCGCGATCATGATCCGCATCATCTTCAAGCTGAAGCTGGCCGATATCATCATCAACGTCACATCGGGCGGACCGGGCGGCGCCACCGACAGCGTCACATCCTTCATCTTCCGCGAATATCGCGACCGGTCGAACGTGGGCTACGGCACCATGCTGGCCATGGTCTATCTTGTGTTCATCATCATCGGCTTCACGCTGTTCATGAAACTGGCCGCACGCTGGATGCGGCCGAAATATTGAGGCAGAGATGAGCCAGACCCAAATCTTTCATGATCATGAGGCGGATCGCGGCCATCGCGTCAAATGGTATGCCAAGCGCGTGGTGATCTATACCATCTTGCTGACGTGGGCGTTCATCTGCCTGTTCCCGATTTACTGGACGATCACGACCTCGTTCAAATTGGCCCCCGACGTGATGCAGGGCAACATGATCCCGTTCGTGGATTACACGCCGGAATGGCGCGGCTGGCGGTCTCTGGGTCTGTCGCCTGACACGATCGGGGAATACTCAACCGTCCGTGCCGAGTTCATGAAGCGGTTTCTGAACTCGATCATCGTGGCGCTTTCCGCCTCTACCCTTGCGGTGGTTCTGGGCAGTCTTGCCGCCTACGGGCTCAGCAGGTTCGAATACCGACTTGGTTTCATGCGGAATGATGACATCAGCTTCTTCTTCCTCAGCCAGTTGATCCTGCCGCCTGTGGTTCTGGCCCTGCCATTTCTGGTACTTTACCGTGAGATCGACTTGCTGGACAGCCGGATCGGCCTGATCTTGCTCTATACGTTAACGGTCCTGCCTATCGTCATCTGGATCATGCGTGATCAGTTCAGTTCAATCCCGGTCGAACTGGAGGAGGCGGCGCTGGTCGATGGCCTGTCGATCTGGGGCGCATTCCTGACGATCATCATGCCGATCGCGCTGCCGGGCATGGTGGCGGCCTTCATCCTCAGCCTCGTGCTGACGTGGAATGAATATTTCTTCGCCGCATTGCTGACCTCGACCGACGCGACGACCCTGCCGGTAATGGTCGCCAGCCAGACGGGAAGTCAGGGGATCAACTGGTGGTCAATGGCGGCGCTATCGACGGCGGCGATCTTGCCGCTTGTGGTGATCGGCATCGTGCTGGAACGCTACATCATCAAAGGCATGGCGGCGGGTGCGGTGAAGTAAGGCGGGCGCGCCCTGCCTTACTCCATGTTTGTGTGACGCGCCCGCATGTCTTCGGGCGATTGGTTCAACAGGCCCGTCAATTCGGCCACCAAGACTTCACCCAACACGAATAACGCGCCCTCATAGGCCGAGCCCATGGGCATCGTGCCGCCCTCGTCTACGGCCATGGTGCGGGCCGGTATTTCGATGATCCGCGTTGCCAGACCTGCGGCGCGGGTCTGGGGCACGGCGGTCAGGAACAACACCTCGGCCCCGTCGCGCCGCGCGGCCCCCATCAAGGCGTTGACCGTCCCCAATTCGCCCGGCCCGGCGCTGACGATGAACAGGTCACCACGCCCAATCGGTGGCGCGGCCATGTCGCCCTGCATGCAAACCCGCAGGCCCAGATGATGAAAACGCATCGCCAACCCCTGCATCTGCAACCCCTCGCGGCCACACCCATAAAGCATGATGTTGTGCGCGGATGTGATGACGTCGCAGGCGGCGCGCACGGCGTCCGCATCAATCTGCGCCATCACCTTACTGATTTCATCTAGGATGGTTTGGGCGACGGCATTGGGACTCATTCGGATAGTTCCTTGGCGATGTCTTTGGTCTGTTCATACAGACGGCGGAACAAAGGATAGGCCTTGGCATAGGCGGGGACAGCTTGCGCTGCGATGGTCCGTGCAACCGGGTTCCATCGCGTGATGTCATCCACCTTTGCGTCGCCAATGGCAATGCGGGCCAAAAGGGCGTTGCCGTAACTTGCCCCCACCGTCTTGTCGCAGACGATCTGATCGAGGCCGGACGTATCCGACGTTGCTTGCACCCATAAGGCGTTATTGGTGCCGCCACCGACCGCCAGCAACCTTGCGGGTTCGGCCCCGACCTCACGGTAGGTTTCGATCACATGGGCCGTGCCGTGGGCGATCCCTTCGATCAGCGCGCGGAACATGTGGGCGCGGGTATGGGTCAGGTTCAGGCCAAAGAAAGCGCCCTTGGCGTGCGGGTCGTGCAAGGGCGTCCGCTCACCTGAAAAGTAGGGCAGGAACAGCAGCCCGTTGGCGCCGGGCGCAATGGTTGCGGCCTCTGCGGCCAGCGTTGGGAATGCGGTATCGCGTGGCAGTTCCCGCGCGAACTGATCGCGGAACCAATGGGTCAGGGTGCCCGATGTCGCCAGCCCCGCCATCGATGCGTGTTGTCCCGGAAATAGCCACGGCGCATACCACAGCCGCCCGTCGCGCACCCGTTCGGATGTCAGCATGATCATGAAAATGGTCGAGCCATACATCATCATCATGTCGCCCGCATCGCGTACGCCCACGCTCAACGCTTCTGCGGCGGCATCGATCGTGCCGACGGTTACGGGCGTGCCGGGGGCCAAGCCCGTCACCTCTGCGGCTTGTGTGGTGACATGCCCGGCAACCTCGGCGGACCACATCAGGCGCGGCAGCATGTCGGGCGTGACAATTTCGGGGGCAAGCGCAAGGCACCAATCTTGCGTCGTCACATCATACAACGGAGAGAAGCTGGCAGCCGTGTAGTGATCGATCACGTATTCGCCCGTCAGTCGATGCACCAGAAAGCTGGTGGAACTGAGCACCTTGGCGGTCTTGGCGTAAATGTCGGGCCGCGCATTTTTCAGCCACAAGATCTTGGGCCCAACCGATTGCGAGGTCAGCGCGTTGCCGCATCGCTCCAGCACAACCTCTGCGCCGATCTGTTGCGTCAGCGTCCGCACCTCCGCCATCGCGCGCGTATCGACCCCGTATAGCACCCCATTCATCAGGGGGGCGCCGTCGGTATCCACCGGCAACATGCAGGGCCCGATGGCGGAACACGCGACCGCCTTGATCTGATCCGCAGGGATGCCGCTTTGTTCTATAAGTTTTTGCGTGACGATAACGAAATCGCCCCACCAATCCTGTTCCGGCCGATGCTCGGCCCAGCCCGGTTGTGGCACCAGCATGTCATGCGTCGTGCTTGCCATGGCGACAACCGCGCCATCCGCGTCGACCAACACCCCCTTGGTTTCATAGGTGCCAATATCGACGCCAAGTGTATAGCTCATCGCCAACGCTCCAGCGCGAAGTCTGGGCCAATGCGTGCAATCGCGGAACCCAGCAACGCTGACAATGCCTCCAGATCGCTGATCTGACAGACCTCAAGTGCGGAATGCGAATAGCGCATGGGAAAGCCCATATCGATGCCCGCAACTCCTTCGCCCACCAGTTGCACATAACTCAGATCCGTCAGGACCCCGACCTGCGCTGATCGTTGCAGGGGCAAGCCTTCAGCCTTCGCGGTGCCTTCGAACAAGTCCACCAATGCAGGGTGGGGTAAGACGCCGTTCAACGTGCCCCGGCCATGAAAGCTGTAAAGGCTCATTCCCGGCCCACCGCCAAGGGTCATTTCGCCCACATCCGCCATGTCCGGTGTGTCGCAGGCCAGCATCAGGTCGATCTGGATGGCGATGTCTGGCTGCAACGCTTGCGCGGCCACAACCGCACCGCGCAGATTGAACTCCTCCTGAGTGGAAAAGACGACATGTACTGTCGGCCCGCCCGTGCGTGTCGCCAATCCGCGCGCCACATCCAGCAATACGGCACATCCCGCGCGATCATCGACCGACGTTCCGGCAATGCGTCCACCCGCCAAAGCGATCACGTTTGGCGCATAGACGACCGGGGTGCCGATGCTGATCCCCGCGGCCTCGACCGCCGCCTTCGATCCATGGCCGGTGTCGATGAACAGCTCGGCGGCTTTCAGGACGGTATATTTTTCTTCGGGTGCGGTAGCATGATGGCTCTTGTTGGTCAGCACACCGGCAATGTCGCGCCCGTCACGTGTGCTCAGAACGACGGCTTGCGACGGTAGCGCGCGTTCGGGGATGCCGCCCATGCGATGGACCCGGATCAATCCATCGTCCTCGATCTTGCGGACGATCAGGCCCAACTGATCCATGTGGGTGAACACCATTACCGATGGCCCATCCCCCGCGAAGGTCGCGATCAGGTTGCCCATGCGGTCGGTTCGGCACGGAACCGGCATGCGTGACGCAATCGCAGCAGCCACGCGCCCCTCGTGCCCGGACAGGCCCGGGATCAGCATCAAAGCCTCCAGGTCGCGCGCGATCATCGGGTTGCCCTCACGCGATCCATGAAGTCCCTTGCGCGGTGAGGGTCGACCGCGTTCCACGTATGGCCATCAACCTTCAGCGATGAACCGACAACGCAGCCATCGGCAATCCGCATCACGTCAGCCACCGTGTCATGCTTGACGCCGGTATTTGCCAACACCGGGGTGTCGGGCAACACGGCCTTCACCGCCTCCAGATCTTCCATTCGCGCGGCCTCTCCGGTGATCTGCCCCGAGACGAGAACGGCGTCGGGCACCGATGAAAATACCGCCGATCTGGCACGGTCGGCCAAGGGGCGCCTGTCCATGCTGTCGGCGAATTCCGCGCTGACGTTGTATAGCATCAACAAGTCGTCGCGTTGCAGGCGTTTGCGATACCGCAGGGCGCGACCGGCATCGGGGGTCCATATGCCCATGTCGCTGGCGTAGGTCCCGGTAAAGATCTCGCGACAGAACGCGGCACCGGTTGCCGCCGCCAAGGCGACCGTGCTGTCGGGGTCCCACAACACGTTTACCCCGAATGGCACGGTGATCTGATCGCGCAGGCGTCCGATGACATAGGCCATGGTCGCCGTGCTGGCGGTATCGACGTTGAATTCATAGGGGCGGTCATTCTCATTGCCGAACATCACCGCATCGACACCTGCGGCCTGTAGCGCCGCCAGATCTGCGGCCGCGCCGGTCACGAGGCCATCCAACCCCGCGTCCGCGTCATGCAATGGGGTGCCCGGCAATGCCCCAAGATGCACCATGGCAATCACCGGCTTGGCCGTGCCGAACACCGCTTGAAATTTCTGCATGGTTTTGTCTCCCTCTTGTCCATGCTGCCCAGAAACAGGGGTGCAGTCCAGCAGGTTTCATACTAGCATGTCAGTCAAATGGCGGAGGATATCATGGCATTGCGCACGCGGCATTGGGACAGGCTGGACAATGGGGGCCTGACCTTTACGGAATTGGGCTTTGGCAGCGCGCCTTTGGGAAATCTTTATCGCGCAATCAGTGATGAGGATGCGCATGCCATCCTGACCCGTGCGTGGGATGCAGGCATTCGTTACTACGACACTGCGCCGCTGTATGGCTTTGGCCTGTCCGAGACACGGATAAACCGGTTTTTGCGCGGCAAGGACAGGGACAGCTATGTCTTGTCCACCAAGATCGGGCGGCTTTTGCGGGCCACGACGCCCGACAAACGCGATGGGCTTGGGAAATGGTTCGACGTGCCCGCCCGGACCGAGGTTTATGACTACACCTATGACGGTGTCATGCGGTCGATGGAGTTGAGCTTGGAACGGCTTGGCACCCATCGGATCGATATGCTGTTTGCACATGACATCGATCTTGCAAATCACGGCAGTCAGGATGTGCTTGACGCAAAACTGGCCGAGCTGATGGCCGGTGGCTACAAGGCGCTTTTGTCTCTGCGCGATCAGGGCGTGATCAAGGCGTTCGGGGCCGGGGTGAACGAATGGCAACCTTGTCAGTGGCTGGCAGAACGCGGCGATTTCGACATCTTCTTGTTGGCCGGTCGGTATACCTTGCTGGAACAAGAGGCGCTGGACAGCTTCCTGCCGCTGTGCGTGGATCGCGGCATTGGGGTTGTCATTGGCGGCCCCTACAACTCTGGCATTCTCGCGACTGGTCCCAAGCCCGGCGCGTTTTACAACTATGATCTGGCACGGCCCGAAATCCTTGAACGCGTGCGGCAGATCGAACAGGTCTGCAATCACCACGGCGTGCGCATGGTCGATGCGGCGTTCCGGTTCCCGCTGCGCCACCCTTCCGTTGTTTCGGTCATTCCCGGCGGGCAGGGCATGACCGAGATGGAAGGCAATATCGCCGCCGAACGCGCACGCGTTCCGGTTGAGCTTTGGGCCGACCTGAAGGCGCGCGGCCTGATGCGGGATGACGCTCCATGACCAAGGATATCGACGCCCACCAGCATTATTGGCACCCGCTGCGGGGTGACTATGACTGGATGCCGATGGATAACGCGGTGCTTGCGCGCCCCTATGGCCCCGCCGATCTTGCGCCGCACCTCAAGGCGCACGGGATTGCGCGCACGGTTCTGGTTCAGGCCGCCGCGACGGTGCAAGAGACGGAGTATATGTTGGGCATCGCCGATGCGACGCCATCCGTGGCTGGCGTGGTTGGCTGGATCGATTTTGATCAGCCCGCCGATCTTCACCATCTGCAGCGGTTGGCAAGACACCCCAAGTTCCTTGGCGTCCGCCCGATGATTCAAGATATCCCCGACGACAACTGGATGCTTCGCGACGAGGTCCAGTGGGGGTATCAAGCCGTCATCGACAACGATCTGACCTTTGACGCCCTTGGGTTTCCCCGTCATCTGGCGAATTTCCACACGCTCCTTGCGCGCTATCCGGATATGCGCGTTGTGATCGACCATTGCATGAAGCCGCAAATCCGCACGCATTCGCCCGAAGATTTCGCGTATTGGGCCGACGGCATGAGCGCGCTGGCCAAGCAGACGCGCGCCACCTGCAAGCTGTCGGGCATCGTGACGGAAGCCGATGGTTGGACGTTGGACGCCCTGCGGCCCTATGCGGATCATGTCCTGTCGGTCTTCGGGCCGGACCGGGTCATGTGGGGGTCTGACTGGCCGGTATGCCAGTTGGAAGCCAGCTATGACGATTGGCGCGAAGCGGCCCGCGAATTGACCGCTCACCTGTCGTCAGATGACAGGGACATGGTGTTTGGGGGCACTGCCGCGCGGTTCTATCGGATCTGAGAAATGTGGGATGCGGCGGCGCTTTGCCCGGTCAGGATGGCTTGGGGCAGGGTGCGCCCGCCCAGAATCGCGGCTGCATAATTGCCCACGAACATATCGCCCGCCCCATGGGTCGATTGCACCGTGACCTTGCGGGCGGGTTGTTGCCGCACCGCGCCGCCCGGTTCGGCAAACACCACGCCGTCACCCCCAAGCGTCAAGATGATGCGCGCCTGTGGCGCCAGCGCTTGCAGACCTTGCAAGGTCGCCGCCGGGTCCAGCGCACCGTTGGTCACGCCCAACAGATCCGCACCTTCGACGCGGTTCACGATCAAGGTGCCGATCAGCGCCAGTTCCGCCTTGCCGATGCCTTGGGCGGGTGCGGCGTTCAACAGCACGTCCGCGCCGATCTCGGCGGCTTTTCGGGCCATGGCCGTGATTACCCCCGGTGCCATCTCGTTTTGCAGCAAGACCATCCGGCAAGTCGCGGGCAGACGGGCCGCATCGTGATCAAATTCCTGATTTTCGCCTGACACGATGACCGCCCCATAACCGCCGTCATCCATGACGATTGCCGCGCTCATCCCGGACGCGCCGGGCCCGGTCTGCAATTGGGTCACATCAACGCCTGCGCCGTCCAGAATTGAGCGCATCGCCATGCCGGCATCATCTGTTCCGACGCGGCCCGCAAAGCTGACCTTTGCGCCAGCGCGCGCCGCCGCGACCGCCTGATTGCCGCCCTTGCCCCCGAACTGATAGGTCACGCCCGACCCGCGCAGCGTCTCATCTTCCCGCGGCAAACGGGGCGCACGCAGCACGACATCCCAATGTAACGCGCCGACGACCAGTAGGCTCATGCGCCGTACAACGCGCGGGCGACGATCCGTTGCGACATCGCGGCATCCTGACGCGAAATCGCTGCCGCAAGATCGGTGTTATCCACCAACCCCTCGGCCACGGTCATCAGGCGGTCGGTCACCGCCACATTGGTCCGCGCCTCCTCGATCGGATTGAGGCCACCCATATCGGGAAACGTGTCGAAGTAGATGACATCGGTCTGCCCCATGCGCAGCATCGCCACCAGCAATTCGACTGTCTGGATGGCGTGGACCGACCCGACCATCAACCCGTCGTCCCGTTTGCCGTAGCCATCGTTCAGGTGCAGGCCGATCATACGTGAATGCCGCCCGATCAACGCGGCGGAATGCGCCGGCATTTCATCGGCGTAAAGCACATGGGCAAAATCCAGCGTCACACCCAAGTTGGCGGCGCCAACCTCCCGACAGGCCAGCAAGGTGGTGCCGATATCGGGCATCAATGCATAGGCGCGGGGCTCGTTCGGCTTGTATTCGATGGCGATATCGATGCGGGTGTCATGTGCGCAGACCTCGCTTATGGCGGCAATCGTATGATCCCAAGCCTGCGCATAATCCATCTGGAATGCGTAATCGAACCCGTCCTGCCCCATCCAAAGCGTCACCGTCTTGCCACCCATCCGGGCACAGGTGTCGATGCCCTGTTTGGTCAGATCCAGTGCGGCCTGTCGCACCGCAGCGTCCGGGTGGGTAAAGGCGCCCAGCTTGAATTCTGGATTGGTATAGTATCGCATTGCGACACCGTTCAGAACGAGGCCCGCATCACCCAGAAACCTCCCCATCTGATCGACGTCATGCCGGGCAAAATGATCGGGAAAGTTCAGGTCTGCTGCACCCAAGCCACCAACCTGCCCGGCGGCGGCGATCCAGTCTTCCACACCGGACCCCACCGAAAGCTGCTTGAAGGCGTTCAACCTTGCGGCATAGCGGGGGCGGTTTGGGCGGCTCATCTGGCCGCAAACATTTCGGGGTGATCGCGTTCCAGCGGTTCCAGATACCGCAGCAATTGGCGCAGGTGGGTTTGCGTCGCAACATGTGCGGCCACGGGGTCACGCGCCTCAAGTGCGGCAATGATCCCCCGGTGTTCGTCAAGCGTGTCGGCCACACGGCCGGGATTGGGCAAGATCAACTGCCGCGCGCGGTTCACCTGAAGCCAACTGGTTTCGGCCATCTGGGCCAACCGCCGATAGCCGGTGAACCCAAGGATCATCTCGTGCATATCGGCATCCATCTTGTAGAAACCCTGAAAATCGCCGTCGTCGACCAATGCTTCCTGCACGCGGAAATTGCGGTTGAGCATGATCAACTGGTCGTCGGTGATCAATGTCGCCACCCGTTCCACCGCCGCCAATTCCAGCGCCTCGCGCAAGAACGCACCTTCGCGGATCTCTGCCATGGAAAACCGCGCGACGAAGGTGCCCGCCTGTGGCACCACGTCGACCAGCCCTTCGGTGGCCAACCGCGTCACCGCCTCAGAGACGGGACTGCGGGAAATGCCAAGCTGGTCGCAGATATCGCCCTTGCGCAGGATATCGCCCGGTTGATACGCCAGTGACAGGATCGCATCCTTCAGGCTGTGATAGACGCGTCCCGCCAACGTGCCATCATAGCCGTCCAGCGGCCTCAGCCGCACGGGTGCGGTGGTTTCAGCTTGATCCTTGTGCGGGCTGGTCGATAACATGCTAGAATGTTAGCGTTTGGTGCTGCGCAGTGCAATGCACAACGCGCCAATGGGGGGTGTTCATGAGACTTCGGGGAAAACGGGCCGTCGTGACTGCGGCGGGTGCGGGCATTGGTCAGGCCACGGCGCTGATCTTCGCGGCAGAGGGGGCTGAGGTCATCGCCACCGATATCAACGCCGACGCGCTTGGCCCTGCGGCCGATGCGGGCTGCACGGTCCATCAACTCGATGTGACCGATGGCGCGGCCGTGACCCGTTTTGCCGCCTCGGTTGGCGCGCCCGACATCTTGTTCAATTGCGCGGGATTCGTGCACCACGGTACGATTCTGGACTGTGACGATGACGCCTTCGATTTCAGCTTCAACCTTAACGTTCGTTCGATGTTTCGCGTCACCCGCGCCTTCTTGCCGTCGATGATTGATAATGGCGGCGCCAGCATCGTCAACATGGCCTCGGTCGTGTCGTCGATCATCGCCGCACCCAATCGCTTTGTTTACGGCGCGACCAAGGCCGCCGTCATCGGTATGACCAAGGGGATCGCAGCCGATTTCGTGACCCACGGCATCCGCTGCAACGCCATTTGCCCGGGCACCGTGGACAGCCCAAGCCTGCAGGCCCGGATGCGTGCGCAGGGTGATTACGAAACCGCCCGCGCCGCCTTTGTCGCGCGACAGCCCATGGGCCGGATCGCCGGTGCTGAAGAGGTTGCGAAGCTGGCCCTCTATCTGGCCAGCGACGAAAGCGCCTTTGTCACGGGGCAGGCCATGACGGTCGATGGCGGCTGGTCGAATATTTGAGGAGAGAGCAAGAATGAAACTGCTGCGCTATGGCCCCTTGGGGGCAGAAAAACCCGGAATGCTGGATGCGGATGGCCAACTGCGGGATCTGTCGGGCGTGGTCCCCGATATCGCGGGTGATGTGCTGACACCGGACGGTTTGGCGCGTCTCGCGGCACTTGATCCCGCGACCTTGCCCATCGTCCAAGGTGCGCCGCGTCTGGGCGCCTGCGTCGGCAAGGTCGGCAAGATGATCTGCATTGGCCTGAATTATGCGGACCATGCGGCAGAATCGGGCATGGCAGTCCCGCCCGAACCGGTGCTGTTCTTCAAGGCCACATCCGCAATCTGCGGCCCGAACGATAACGTCCGCATTCCACGCGGTGCCCTGAAAACCGATTGGGAAGTCGAACTTGGCGTCGTGATCGGCCGCGAGGCGCGCTATGTCGATGCCGCAGATGCGATGGATCATGTTGCCGGCTACTGCATCGTCAATGACATGTCCGAACGCGCCTTCCAGATGGAGCGCGCGGGCCAATGGGTAAAGGGAAAGTCCGCCGACACCTTCGGCCCCACGGGCCCTTGGATGGTCACCAAGGACGAAGTGCCGGACCCACAGGACCTGTCCATGTGGCTTGAGGTGGACGGCCACCGCTATCAGGACGGATCGACCAAGACGATGGTCTACGGGGTTGCCCATCTGGTGCACTACATCAGCCAGTTCATGAGCTTGCAGCCAGGAGATATCATCTCCACCGGGACACCTCCCGGTGTGGGCATGGGGCAAAAACCGCAGGTCTATCTGCGCGAGGGGCAGGTAATGAAACTGGGCATCGACGGCTTGGGCGCGCAGCACCAGACGACGGTTGCCTGGAACGCATGACCGATAAATAGGTTACAAAAAATCGGCTTTTCGCGAATCTTTGTAACCTATTTCTGCCCCCGCCCCCGGTTCATCTTGGATTGAAAACTCCGGGGGGCCAGCTTGCTGGCGGGGGCTGGCCCCCTACGCCGTCCGCCATACCGCGCCGTCGGGAAATGTATGCCGCGTGATGCTGTCGGGTTTCATCTCGACCGAAAATCCCGGCAATTCCGGCGGCAGGTAACGACCGTTCATGGTGCGGACGGGGTCGATGAAATGTTCATGCAGGTGGTCCACGAATTCCAGCACGCGGTTTTCAAGGCTGCCTGATACGGCGATATAGTCCACAAAGCTCATGTGTTGGATCAGTTCACACAGACCGACGCCGCCGGCATGGGGGCAGACGGGCACGCCGAACTTGTCGGCCATCAGCATCACGGCCAAAATCTCGTTCGGCCCGGCAAGGCGGCAGCTGTCGACTTGGCAAAAGCTGATCGCGTCGGCTTGCAACAATTGTTTGAACATCACGGCGTTGTGGCAATGCTCGCCCGTTGCGACCTTGATCGGGGCCAGTTCGCGCGCGATCCGGGCATGGCCAAGGATGTCATCGGGGCTGGTAGGCTCCTCGATCCACCACGGGTTGAACTGCGCCAGCCGCTTCATGTTGGCGATGGTTTCCTCCACCCCCCAGACTTGATTGGCATCCATCATCAAGAACCGATCTGGGCCGATTTCGCCCCGGATGATGCCGGCACGGCGGATATCATCGTCGATGTTCGCGCCGACCTTCATCTTGAAATGCGTCCAGCCCTCGGCCAGCGCAGCCTGCATGAGCGCCTTGATTTTCGCATCGGAATAACCCAGCCAACCGGCGGATGTCGTGTAGGCCGGGTAGCCCGTGGCCTCCATCTGTGCCATTCTGGCAGCCCTGCCGGGGGCTTTTTCCTGCAATCTTTCAAGGGCTTCCGCTGGCGGCAGCGCGTCGGCCAGATAGCGCCAATCGATCAGGGCCACCATATCCGCGGGCGACATCTCGGCCAGCAGACGCCAGACGGGTTTGCCCGCGTGTTTGCCATACATATCCCAGACGGCATTCATCACGGCGGCAGAGGCAAGGTGTATCACGCCCTTTTCCGGTCCGGTCCAACGCAACTGGCTATCGCCGGTGACCAGTTTCCACACGGCGCCCATATCGGCAAAAAGATCCTCGACCTCGCGCCCCACCAGCAAGGCGCCAACGGCGTCGATCGCCGCGCAGCAAATCTCGTTCCCGCGTCCGATGGTGAAGGTCATGCCATGCCCGTCGGGGCCATTGTCCACGTGCAGCACCACGTAGGCGGCAGAGTAATCAGGGGCCTGATTCATTGCGTCCGACCCATCAAGTGTGCGACTTGTTGGGAAACGGACATCATGGGTGGTGACGTGGGTGATGCGCGCGGACATTTCGGGGGCCTCCGATTGCTGACGCCGGGTTTCCAGCGTTGATCATACTAGCATGCTAGTGGCCTCTGACGGGTCAGGCAACTCCATTCCGCGCCAAGAGGCGCAAGCGTGATGGCCAGCGCGGGACATGGCAGCGGCGGCCGAACGGAACAGCCACTGGATAGCATTGCGCGGCGCGACCCTGCGGTTCATCATCTGGCGGCGCGGCCCCGATGACGGGCCGGATTTGACCTGTCATCAAGCAAACTCTTGTGGATTGGCGTTGCCCTGTTGGCGCGTTGGCTGCCTTTTGCGGATGTCGCGCAGTTGGCATGGCTCCGCGTGTAAGGGCGAGTTGGGTCATGGCCTGAGGCATCGCGCCGCGACGCGGGGTGCGATGCAGGGCAGGCACAATCGCGTCTTTCCCGCCAGCGGTGGCTTGTTGCGGTGCGCCGCGCACTCTACATCGCTTGATATGAAGCGCTTCATTCCTTTCATGAAATCCGAACCGCTGGTGGCCGTTATCCGCCTGCAAGGTGTCATTGCCAGCCAAGGCCGTGGTGCAACCCTGAACGATGAAGGGATGGCACCCGTCATTGAGAAGGCGTTCAGCAAGGGCAAACCCAAGGCGGTTGCGCTGGTGATCAATTCGCCCGGCGGAAGCCCCGTCCAATCATCGCTGATTGCCGCGCGGATCCGGCGTTTGGCCGATGAAAAGGAACTGCCCGTCCATGCCTTCGTTGAAGATGTGGCCGCCTCGGGTGGATATTGGCTGGCGTGTGCGGCGGATCAGATATGGGTCGACCCAAGCTCGGTTGTGGGATCCATCGGCGTCATTTCCGCAGGCTTTGGGTTTCACGAATTCATCGGACGCTACGGGATTGAACGGCGCGTTCATACGGCGGGCAAGGATAAATCCATGCTGGATCCGTTCCGATCCGAGCGGCCCGAAGACGTGGAGCGGTTGAAGGCGCTGCAGGCGCAGATCCATGCCAGTTTCATCGCGCATGTTACCGCGCGCCGGGGTGACCGATTGGTGGAAGATGACAATCTGTTTTCAGGTGAATTCTGGGTTGGGGCCAAGGGCATCGAGCTGGGCCTTGCCGACGGGGTCGGGCATCTGGTGCCGAAGATGAAAGAGCTTTACGGCGACAAGACTCGCTTCTTGGCCTACGGCCCCAAGCGCGGCCTGTTCCAGCGGTTCGGCGCGCAGGTCGTCGATGCCGCGATCGGTCAAGTCGATGACCGCGCCCACTGGGCAAGGTTCGGCCTGTCGTGATGTTCAAGATCATCAGCCTTTTCCTGATCTTCATCGCGGTCTTGGCCATGTTGGGGCGGCTGCGCTGGCCCGGACGTGCAGGCGGGGCCAAGCGCATGCGGGGCCTGAAGAAACCACGGATCTGCCCGCAATGCGGGCGCTACAATTTGCGCGGTGGCCCTTGCCGTCATTGCGACGACGAAGGGCAGGTCTGACAGTATGACGACAGAGTTCCTTTATGCTGGCCTTGGCCTGATCATCCTGCTTTTGGCAGGCGATGTTTTGGTCAAGGGCGCCGTGAACCTGAGCCTGCGTCTGGGCATTCCCGCGTTGATCGTGAGCCTGACGGTGGTGGCCTTTGGCACGTCGGCGCCTGAACTTCTGATCTCCATCCAATCGATCCTTGACGGTGTGCCGGGGCTGGCGCTGGGCAATGTCGTGGGATCTAACACCGCCAACATATTGCTTGTGCTGGGTGTGCCCGCAATCGTGTCGGGGCTGGATACGCGCAAATGCGATACCAAACGCAGCTATCTGATGATGATCGGCGGTTCATTCCTGTTTATCGGGTTGGCTTTTGCGGGGCCGTTCGTGTGGTGGCATGGGCTGATCTTGCTTGTCGTGCTTGCGCTGGTGCTATTGGATCAGGCGCGCGCGGTGCAGGCACATCGGCGCGAGGCCAATGGCGTCGCACCCGAGGAGGAATTGGAAGAGGCCGACCCCGACATGCCGTGGTGGAAGATCGGCATCTACCTGTTGCTTGGCCTGATCGGCCTGCCACTGGGTGCCAGCCTGCTGGTCGATAGCGCCACCGCGATCGCGTCAGCCTATGGGGTCAGTGACACGGTGATCGGCCTGACCCTTGTGGCGGTGGGCACATCGCTACCTGAACTGGCGACGACGGTCATGGCCGCAATCCGCAAGCATGCGGAGGTCGCTTTGGGCAACGTCATCGGGTCGAACCTTTTCAACCTTTTGGGTATCATGGGGGTTGCCGCACTGGTCGGCCCGATCCCGGTGGACGTCGAAATCTTGCGTTATGACCTTTGGGTGATGATTGGCGCATCGCTGCTTTTGCTGCCGTTCGTCTTTTGGTCGATCCATATGGGCAGGGCTGTCGGATTTGGTTTTGTCGCACTTTACACCATCTATATCGTCAGCCTGTTCTAAGGAGGGTATGATGACGGCATTGGTGACTGGCGCGGGGAAGCGATTGGGCCGCGCGATGGCATTGGAACTGGCGCGGCAGGGCCATGATGTGGCCGTGCATTATGCCACCAGCGCCGACGCGGCCGAAGACGTGGCCGACGAGGTGCGCAAGCTGGGCCGCAGTGCCGTGACCTTGCAGGCAGATCTGCTGGACGAGGACGCGATGCAGGCGCTGTTGCCGCGCGCCGCGAACGCACTGGGGCCGATCACGGTTCTGATCAACAATGCTTCGATCTTTGAATATGACAATTTCCAGACCGCCACGCGTGCCGGTTGGGATCGACATCTGGAAAGCAACCTGCGCGCGCCTTTCGTGTTGACGCAGGCGTTGGCCGCGCAGGTTCCCGACCCGGACACCGATGAGCGCGGCGAGCCGGTGGCCAAGGGCCTGATCGTGAACATGATTGATCAGCGGGTGCGCAAGCTGACGCCCGAGTTCACGAGTTATACGATTGCCAAGATGGCGTTGTGGGCGATGACCCAGACGGCGGCTCAGGGGTTGGCCCCGCGGGTGCGGGTCAACGCCATTGGTCCGGGCCCCACCATGCAGGGCACGCGCCAGTCTGCCGCGCATTTCGATGCGCAGCGGCGGGCGACGATTCTGGAACGTGGCGCAGAGCCGGAGGCCATCACCGATGCATTGCGTTATTTCCTGACAGCGCGGGCAGTTACAGGGCAGTTGATATGCGTGGACGGCGGTCAACACCTTGCGTGGCAGACCCCCGATGTTCTGGGTGTGGAATAGGTTTTCAGCCACGTCGATTTGAGTTGTCCACTTCCGTTTACGTTGTAACAGACGTGTGACAGGGACATGTCGGGGCAATGACTGGCCAGGCTGAAGAAAAAAATATATAACTAAAACAAATACTTGCAGCGGGGCTTAATTTTTAGGCAAAGTCCAGAACCCTGCAGAAAACAAGGAGAAATTCTGGATGCCCCAGATTTACCCCTAAGCTTATCCACAGGAATGGTGGATGCCTTAATGCTTGAAACCGGCCATCCGCCGTTGCAGCCGAAAATGGAATCGCAGATATCGCCTGAGCATGCCAGAAACAGCCGCCCCATCGCCCCAAACCGGGCACCGCCTGATCCAGTCTTACCTCAAGACGCTGGATAACTCGCCCGGTGTTTACCGGATGCTGGATGCGCAAAGCCGGGTGCTTTACGTAGGTAAGGCGCGCAGCCTGAAGAAGCGGGTGGCGAATTATGCCAAGCCGACGGGCCATTCCGGACGCATTGCCCGGATGATCCGCGAAACCACCAGCATGATGTTCCTGACGACCCGGACCGAAACCGAGGCGCTGCTGCTGGAACAGAACCTGATCAAGCAGTTGAAGCCGCGCTACAACGTGCTGCTGCGCGACGACAAGTCGTTTCCCAATATTCTGGTGTCCGGCGAACACGACTTTCCGCAGATCAAGAAGCATCGCGGTGCGAAAAAGGAAAAAGGCAGCTATTTCGGACCATTCGCAAGTGCCGGTGCCGTCAACCGTACGCTGAACCAGCTGCAAAAGGTATTCCTGCTGCGGAACTGTTCCGATGCGATGTTCCAAAGCCGCACGCGGCCTTGCCTGCTTTACCAGATAAAACGGTGTTCCGCGCCTTGCGTCGGCCATATCAGCGCCGAGGATTATGCCCTGACCGTGCGTGATGCCACGCGGTTCCTGCGTGGTGACAGCACCGATATTCAAGCGCGTCTTGCCGCGGACATGACCACGGCATCCGAGGCGATGGAGTTCGAACGTGCCGCCGCGCTGCGCGACCGTATTCGTGCCTTGACCAATGTGCAGTCGTCGCAAGGTATCAACCCGCGCGGCGTCGCCGAAGCAGATGTGATTGCACTCCATATGGAAGGGGGGCAGGCCTGTGTGCAGGTCTTCTTTATCCGCGCGCATCAAAACTGGGGCAACCGCGATTTCTATCCGCGGGTCGGGGTCGACATCGATGCGCCCGAGGTGCTGGAGGCCTTCCTAGGGCAGTTCTATGATACCAAGGACCCGCCACGGCAATTGTTGCTGTCCCATCCGATCGACAATCTGGACCTGATGGAAGATGCATTGGCCCAGAAACTGGGTCGCAAGGTCGAGATCCTTGTGCCGCAACGCGGTGAAAAGGCCGAGTTGGTCGACGGGGCGTTGCGAAATGCCCGTGAAAGCCTTGCGCGCAAGATGTCGGAAAGCGCGACCCAGACCAAGCTGCTGGCGGGGTTGGCCGAGGCGTTCGGTCTGGATGCGCCGCCAAAACGGGTCGAGGTTTACGATAACTCTCATATTCAGGGCACGAATGCCGTGGGTGGCATGATCGTGGCCGGGCCTGATGGTTTCCTGAAGTCGCAATACCGCAAGTTCAACATCAAGGATGATCGCATTACTCCCGGCGATGACTTCGGCATGATGAAAGAGGTTCTGACGCGGCGGTTCCAACGCCTGCTCAAGGAAGATCCCGACCGCAAGTCAGATGCTTGGCCGGACCTGCTGTTGATTGACGGCGGTGCCGGACAGGTTTCCGCCGTGGCGCAAATCATGGGTGAACTGGGGGTAACGGATGTGCCGTTCATCGGTGTTGCCAAGGGGATTGATCGCGATGCCGGAAAAGAGGAATTTCACCGCCCCGGCGCCCGCCCGACGGCCTTGAGACACAATGACCCGGTTCTTTATTTCATTCAGCGCCTGCGGGATGAGGCGCACCGTTTTGCCATCGGTGCACACCGCGCGAAACGGTCCAAGGCGGTATCGGCCACACCCCTTGACGATGTGCCCGGCGTCGGAGCGACGCGGAAGCGCGCGCTGTTACTGCATTTTGGTAGTGCCAAGGCGGTGGCGCGCGCCGATTTGTCCGATCTCAGTGCAGTCGAGGGGATTTCGGATACAATTGCCGAAACCATCTATGACTTCTTCCATGACCGGGATTGAACAGGTAAGTCTATTCTCATGCGCTGGAGCCTACCCAACACCCTGACCGTCTTTCGCTTGGCCGCCGCGCCGATGGTCGCATTCGTTTTCCTTCTGCTGCCGCGCCCGGCGGCCGACTGGGTGGCCGTGATCTTGTTCCTCGGGGCATCGTTGACCGATTACCTTGACGGGTGGCTGGCGCGCAAATGGGGACAGATCAGCAAATTCGGCACGATGCTGGACCCGATTGCAGACAAGGCGATGGTGGTCATCGCGCTGGCGGTCTTGATGGGGCTGTTGGGGGTGACTGCATGGCTGTTGGTGCCGGTGACCGTGATCTTGTTCCGCGAGGTTTTCGTTTCCGGCCTGCGGGAGTTTCTTGGCGATGCGGCGGGGACGCTCAAGGTGACATCGCTGGCGAAATGGAAGACAACCGTGCAGATGATCGCGATCAGCCTGCTGTTCGCCTGGGGATTGTTCGAACATTACTTCGGAATGCAGACCTATGGCATGGACGGCGAAATCGTCACGGGTGTCCTGCGCGGTGCGATTCCGGACGAACTTGGCATCATATGGAAGTATCAGGGCTTGCTGGTATCCTCTTACGCGGGATTGATATTGTTGTGGCTGGCGGCTTTGCTGACGTTGGTCACGGGGGCAGACTATTTCCGCAAGGCGTTGCCCCTGCTGCGGGACGACTAAGATGGACCTGCGCTATTTTGCATGGCTGCGCGAACGCATCGGCACCGGGCACGAGACGATCCAGACCGAGGCGGCGACCGTGCTTGATCTGATCGCGGAGTTGAAAACCCGTTCTGAGGCGCATGCCTTTGCTTTTTCCGATCTTGCGGCAATTCGCGCGGCCGTCGATCAGGAGCTTGTCGATATGGACGCCCCCCTGCGCGATGCAAAAGAGGTCGCGTTCTTTCCTCCGATGACAGGTGGCTGATGGATGTCCGGGTGCAAGATGCCCCTTTCGACATGGGGGCCGAGTTGAACCGATTTGCCGCCGGGGTTGACGGAGCGGGCGCCGTGGTCAGCTTTACCGGCATTGTGCGCGGTGTCGCCAGCGGAGATCTGGAGGCCATGGAAATCGAGCACTACCCCGGCATGACGGAACGTGCGCTGACACAGATCGTCGGTGATGCCGTGGCGCGGTGGGATCTGGCCGATGCGCTGGTAATCCACCGCCACGGGCGCCTGTCACCCGCTGCGCCGATCATGATGGTCGCCACCGCCGCCCGGCACAGGGGTGATGCATTCGCGGCGGCCGAGTTCCTGATGGATTACCTGAAATCTCGCGCGCCCTTCTGGAAGAAGGAAATCACCCGGTCGGGTGCACAATGGGTTGCGGCAAGGGAAGATGACGAAAACGCGCTTGCGCGCTGGTAATCGGTCATCCCGCCTTGTTCCTGAAACATGGCCGCCGGAGTTTCCGGGCCTTGTGACCCCGCCAAAGTTTGGATGGAAAAGTCCGCCCCGGCCCGATCAGCCCTGATTCTGGCGTTCGATGTAGATCCGCATTTCTTCCGCCTCTTGCCGCGCCTCGCGCAGCCCTTCCATCGCGGCACGCAATTCGGCTTCGGTCTGGCTCAGTTGATTGGTCAGTTCCGCTTCGCGCTGCTGCAGATAGGTGATCGCCTGATCGCGGGTTTCCTCGGCGTCGTGCAGGGCTTTTGCCATTTCTTCCATCTCGCTAATGTCCGCGCCGCTGACCCGTGAAAACCGCGTGATCAGCCAATGGGCGAACCAGCCGAGCACAAAGGCAACGAACAAGATCAGGGCAATGGCAATAATGAATTCGAAACGGTTCATGCGCGGTCCTTAATTGTCCTCGTCGCGGTCTGGCCGCATCTGAGGGCGGAAGTCAGCTGGCGGTGCGGTAACGGGCCTCGCGGGGGCATCGGGGTCGGCGTTCGGCGGCTCATCACCGGTGTCCTCTTCCGCAACCTCGGTCGCGCCGGCCAGAAGCCGGAACTCGATCCGGCGGTTCGTCTCGCGGCCGTCTTCTTCTTGGTTGTCCGCGATCGGCTGGCTTTCGCCGTAGCCTTGCGCGGTCAGGTTGGAGACCAGCACACCGCGCGCCAAAAGCCCGTTCAGGACCGCATCGGCGCGCGATTGGCTGAGGTTCAGGTTCATTTCCTCGCGGCCCTGACTGTCGGTGTGGCCGCCGATTTCCATCCGTGTTTCCCGACAATCAGGCAAGATCTCTGCCAGTGCATCCAGCACCACGCCCGCCTGCCGGTTGATCTCTACCGAACCGGGATCAAAGGTGATCTTGGTTTCGTCCAGAACGGTGTTGATCCGCGCGACGCATTCCTCGGGCGATGGCAGGGATGCGATGGGGTCAAGCGCCTCGACGTATGTCACGTTGATCTCGAAATTCTGACCGTCCCCCAGATTGCCCGACAGGGTGCGGGTCAGGTCCGATACCGCATCGGGGTCCCCGGTGTTGCCGGCAAGGATCACGGTATCGGGTTCGACAGTCACAGATCCGTCGTTCAACTGCGACAAGGCGGCCAGCCCCGCGAGAACGCGAAGCGTCCAGCCCGGTGGCAGATCGGCAACCTGACGCGTGGCAAAGTCGACGTTGTCGCCACCAAACAGGGCATGGGTATAGGACCGGACGGCGGCTTCCACTTCGTCATCGGGCAAGCGCCCGCGCAGTTCCACGCCGCCGTCATCGCCCAGCCGGGCCACGAAACGCGGTGGCCCCGCCTCGGTGGCGGCAGGGGCCTCGGGCAGAACGCCGTGCAAGGAAAACACGGCTGGAAGTGCTTCATCAAGTTCACCGATCGCGCGGTCGAAGCTGTCTTGGGCCATGCCTTGCGGACCAAT
Organism: Paracoccaceae bacterium; assembly: GCA_017854585.1. Taxonomy (GTDB): domain Bacteria; phylum Pseudomonadota; class Alphaproteobacteria; order Rhodobacterales; family Rhodobacteraceae; genus JAFMHK01. The sequence continues at coordinate 221,057 of JAFMHK010000002.1, read as the reverse complement.
CAGCGTCACGTCCGCATCCGAGAATGTCACACTGCCGCCGCCGATGTCGGCAAGGGACGCGATGGCCGTGGATACGGCCGTTCCCCATTGCGGCGATGGGACGCCAAGCCCGATGGGGCAGTCGATCACGCCTTGCGTGCCCGCCGTTCGTGCGGCCAGGATGATCCGGTCCCGCGATTGGATGGTGTCGGCGGAACATGCCTCGAAGCGGGGTTCATCATCGTCGATGATGTAGCGCAGGGTAAATGGTGTGATCACCGGACGCGGGGCGGAGATATCGAGGATGACGGTAACGCCATCGGGTTGCCCACGTTCCAGCGCGGCTTCGAATGCGGCGCGCTGTGCGACACTTTCGCTGACGGCCTGCACTTCGACCCTGTCTTCGTAGACGGTGACCTTGGAGCGGGGCAGTTCCAGCAAAGCGCGCAGCCCAAATTCCATCGCCGCGACCCAGGTTGCCGGCGTCGCGTAATCGGCGGTTTCCACCATGTCGACGACCTCGACCCCTTCGGAAATAGCGGCAATTGCAGCGGCGACGGCTTCGCTTCCGACAGCGGTGGGGATCAGCCCGATCAATTGGATTCCGTCGCCATTGCGCAGCATGTCCAGCGAAAACCGTGGTGGGGTGATAGTGGCGGGGTCGATCACGTCTTGCTGGTTCACGATCCGGTCGGCATCGACGACGGCGGCCGCGCGTGAATAGGACCGCAGGCGCGACGCTTCGTCTGGCGCAGTGCCCGTCAGATAAAGTTGCAGGCCATCTGCGTGGACGGCCACCCAATCCATCCCGGCCTCGCGCATGGCGAACGCAACAGCCTCGGTCGAGCGATCTTCGATCTGTTGCGCGGTAATGATCGCGGCGGCCACGCTTAACGTGGCGGCAACCGCAAAGGCCGCGATACCCAAGATGAGTTGATGTTTCTTCATCCGAGAACGATTACCTGCTGCACGGTTGTTACCCGGGTTATCGCCTTGTGCGGCGGTGTTCAATCACAGCAGCGCCGCAGCGGCGAAAAACAGCGCGACCAGCAGTCCGGTATTGCGATTGGACCGGAACAGTCGCAGGCAGACATCGGCGTCGTCGATCTTGAGTTGCCCCAGTTGCCACGCCATGTGCCAGCCCATTGCCCAAGCGCCGCCCACCGCCAGCACCATTGCAAGCATATTGCCGCCGGGGGCCAGTGCCACGATGGCGGCGGCGGTCATCAGCACCACGCTTGCCACCATGAACCCGCGCAACCATGGGACTGTTGCGGCGCCAAACAACCGGGCCGTGGACTTCACGCCGATCAGGGCATCGTCCTCGGTATCTTGGTGTGCATAGATCGTGTCGTAAAATAACGTCCATGCAATGCCTGAGAGGTAAAGCAGGACGGCGGGCCAACCCAGTGACCCGTCATGTGCCGTCCATGCCAACAGAGCGCCCCAGTTGAACGCCAGCCCCAGAAAGACCTGTGGCCACCAAGTGAACCGCTTTGCAAATGGATAGATCGCGACTGGTACCAGCGCCACGATACCCAGAATAATGGCGTTGAGGTTGAAGCTCAGCAAGATCACCAGCGCAATCAGGCATTGGACCATCAACCACAAGAACGCCTGTCTGACGGTGACCTGCCCGGATGGGATGGGGCGGCTTTTGGTACGCGCCACGGCGGCGTCAAAATTGCGATCGGTGATATCGTTCCAAGTGCAGCCCGCGCCCCGCATCAAGAAGGCCCCGATAGCGCACCCGATGACGATCCAGCCGTCGAACAGACGCAAGCCAGCGGGATCAGCGGCGGCGGCTAGCAATACCCCCCACCAGCAAGGCAGCAGCAACAACCACGTCCCGATTGGCCGGTCGGCCCGAGACAGGCGGAGATAGGGCCGCGACCACCCAGGCGCGGCATGGTCAACCCAGTTGCCGCGGACGGCATCCGCGACTTCACCGCCGACGCGATCCGCAAGATCGACCTCTGCCTCTGGCGTTCCGTCCGTCACGCTCATATGTCTTGCCTCATGTCCGCGATGCCCAAGATACGCCTGTTTGTAGATCACGCCTTGGGGGCGGGGCAAACCGTTCCCTTGTCGCGGGAACAGGCGCATTACCTGTTTGGCGTCATGCGACAGGATGTTGGCGCAGCGATTGCATTGTTCAACAGCAAGGACGGAGAGTGGCGCGCCGAGGTGGTCAAGGCGGGCAAGCGTGGCGGTATCCTTGTCTGTGACGTGCAGACACGCCCTTTGCAGATGCCGCCTGACCTGTGGCTGCTGTTTGCCCCGATCAAGAAGGCGCGGACCGATTTCATCGTCGAAAAGGCGACCGAGATGGGGGCCGTGCGGATTTGCCCGGTGCAGACGGCATTCACCAACTCTGAACGCATCCGCCAAGACCGGTTGCAGGCTCATGCCATTGAGGCCGCTGAGCAATGTGGCGGCACATTCGTACCCGAGGTGGCGGAGTTGTCAAAGCTGGATACTGTCTTGCGCGACTGGCCGGAAGATCGGCACCTGATCTTTGCGGATGAGAGCATGGTCGGCGCGCAGACCGCGTTGCAGGCCGCCCCCGCCGCCGAGAAATGGGCAATTCTGATCGGACCCGAGGGCGGGTTTTCCGATGCGGAACGGGCGCGGTTGCGCGGTTTGCCGTTCGTGACGCCGCTGTCGCTGGGTCCGCGTATCTTGCGGGCCGATACGGCGGCAGTCGCGGCCTTGACGCTGTTTCAGGCAAACCGGGGCGACTGGTGAGCGGCTTCCTGCGCCCGGAGGCGCGTGCCGTGCTGATCCGCTGGCGCGAGGTGATTGCGGCGGTTGCGGTTGCGGCATTCGGTTTGTGGGTTGCACAACGGCACGGTGTGATCTTGCCGGCCTTTGGCTGGGTTCTGGTCGTGGCGGGAGCCTTGTCGCTTGTGCCCGCGATCCGCCGTGCGCGGTTTGCCACCTCTGGTCAGGGGCCGGGTGTGGTGACCGTGACGGAAGGGCAGATTGATTATCTTGGTCCTTACTATGGCGGCGCGATCGCCATGGACCTGCTGGACGGGGTGTCGTTGCGGCGGGCGGGGGACAAGAAGGCCTATTGGGTGCTGGCGCAGGCGAACGAGGTGTTGGTCATTCCGGCCGATGCGCGTGGCGCCGAAGCGTTGTTTGATGCCTTCACAGCCTTGGATGGCCTGCGCAGCCAGCAATTGTTGTCGGCGCTTGCGCAGGACGTGCCGGGCACCACCGTGTTGTGGCGCAGAGACCGTAGCCACCCGGCCTTGACACGGTGAACGGTGCGGTTCAGGTCTCGGTATTGAACACGTGCAGCCAGATCGGAGCCTCTTTCATGTCAATCCCTCAATCCGGCGGCGGCCCGATCGAACGGCACGAGCAGATGGTCGAGTATCTGGCTGAGGGCAGCAAACCCAAGGATGCTTGGCGGATTGGCACCGAGCACGAGAAATTCGGTTATTGCCGCGATACTCTCTTGCCACTGCCCTACGAGGGCGAACGGTCGATCAAGGCGGTGCTGGAGGGGTTGCGCGACCGCTTTGCCTGGAACCCCGTGTTGGAAGGCGGCCACATCATCGGGCTGGAAAAGGACGGCGCGAATGTCAGTCTGGAACCCGGTGGCGCGCTGGAGCTGTCCGGCGCTCCGCTGGAGACGATTCACCAGACCTGCGACGAGGTGAACGACCACCTGCGGGAGGTCAAGACAGTGGCCGACCAGATCGGCGTGGAATTCATCGGACTGGGGGCCGCGCCGATCTGGATGCATGACCAGATGCCGCTGATGCCCAAGGGCCGTTACAAGTTGATGGATGCCTACATGCAGAAAGTCGGCACCATGGGCACCACCATGATGCGCCGGACCTGCACGGTACAGGTCAACCTTGATTTCGGGTCCGAGGCGGACATGGTGCAGAAGTTCCGCGTGGCCTTGGCGTTGCAGCCGGTGGCGACAGCGCTGTTTGCCAACTCGCCCTTTTTCGAGGGCAAGGTGAACGGCCACAAAAGCTGGCGCGCGCTGGTTTGGCGCAACCTTGACCCGGATCGCACCGGCATGCTGCCTTTTGCGTTCGAAGACGGTTTCGGGTTTGAACGGTATGTGGATTACGCGTTGGATGTGCCGATGTATTTCGTCTACCGCGATGGCAAATACATCAATGCGCTGGGCCAGTCGTTCCGGGATTTCCTGAAGGGCGAATTACCCGCGCTACCCGGAGAAAAGCCCACCCTTTCGGATTTCGCGGACCACCTGACCACGATCTTCCCCGAAGCGCGGCTCAAGAAATTCATCGAGATGCGAGGTGCCGACGGCGGCCCGTGGCGGCGGTTGTGCGCCTTGCCCGCGTTCTGGGTGGGGCTGATGTATGACCAAAGCGCGCTGGATGCGGCATGGGATCTGGTCAAGGGGTGGGATGCCGAAACACGCGACGCACTGCGCGTGGCGTCATCGGTCGATGGGCTGCAGGCGGTGGTCGGCAAGATCGGTATGCTTGATCTGGCACGCGAGGTTCTGGCCATTTCCGAAGCGGGCCTGAAGGCGCGGGCGCGGCCCGGTGCCGGTGGATTGATCGCGGATGAGACGCATTTCCTGAACGCGCTCAAGGATAGCGTGGAAACGGGCCAAACCCCCGCCGATGAAATGTTGGCGCATTATTATGGCGATTGGGGCGGCGATCTGACCCGGATCTACGAGGCTTATCGATACTAGGCAGCGATCTGACCAGCGGCGATCGGATCGTTCCCGAACTGGTTTGGCCCGTCCGTGCCTTTCTGGATGAAGAAATAGATCAGGATCAGCACGCCGATCAGCGGAACAAAGATCAGCAGGTACCACCAGCCGGATTTGTCCACATCATGCAATCTGCGCACGCCCACGGCGATTGACGGTACGATCACGGCCAGCATCCAGATCAGGCCCAGAAGGCCCACGCCGCCGGTCAGAGAGCTGAACAGCGCAGCATCGACGATGTTGAGGATGATCGACATGCCAAAGCTGAACAGGGCGAACCACCAGAATTCCGATCGCGCGGCGCGACCCGAAAAAGTTGCGTATTTTTGCGTGAGGACGGTGCGGGCGGCGGTGCTGAAATCCATGGTTCTGTCCCTTTCAGATTGCGTTACCGGTCAAGACTTGCCGATTTTTGGCTCTGCTCCCTTGAGCAGTCGCATGATGTTGGCCTCATGTCGGTTAAAAATCAACGCGGCAAGCAACAGGGTCAGAAGACCGGCCGTCGGCATGCCCAGCATATAGATGGCCGCAGGTGTGAGTGCTGCGGCGACAAGTGCGGATAACGATGAATAGCGCGTGACCGCGGCGGTCAGCGCCCAGAGGGCACAAGCGGCAATGCCCGCGGGCCAGAACAGGGCCATCAGCGTGCCAAGGTAGGTGGCCACACCCTTGCCGCCCTTGAACCGCAGAAAGATGGGAAAGCAATGCCCGAGGAAGGCCGCGAAGGCAGCGAGCTGAACGGCGTCCTCGGCCAGAAATGCACGTGCGACCAACACTGCAATCGCCCCTTTGCCCGCATCAAGAACCAAGGTCAGCAGGGCCGCCATCTTGTTGCCCGTGCGCAAGACGTTGGTGGCCCCTATGTTGCCCGACCCGATGTGGCGAATGTCACCCAACCCGAACAGCCGCGCCATCACGATGCCGAACGGAACGGAACCAAGCAGATAAGCCAGCGCAGCCGTGATCGCGAGCAAGCCGGGGGCGGTGTCGAATATTGGCATCAGGATTTGCTCCGTTCATAGGCAATGACGCCGCCGACCAACGTCTTTTCCACCCGTCCCTGCATCCGCTGACCATCGAACGGGGTGTTCTTGGATTTCGATCGCAGCGTGAAACGATCCAGAACGATGGGGGTATCGGGGTTGAACAGGACCACATCGGCGGGCGCGCCGACACGCAAATCCCCCCCCGGGACGCCGAAACGGCGCGCCGGATTGAGGGATATCGCGCGAAAGAGTTCAGGCAGCGTCAGGTGACCCGCATGATAAAGCCGCAACGCGGCCGGCAGCAGCGTTTCAAGACCGACGGCACCAGATGCGGCGGCCTCAAACGGCAGGCGCTTGCTTTCCTCGTCCTGCGGCGTGTGCATCGAACAGATGATGTCGATCAGACCGTCACGCACGGCCTCGACCATGGCCATGCGGTCGTCTTCGGACCGCAGCGGCGGCTTGACCTTGAAGAAGGTGCGATAGTCGGCAACATCCAATTCATTCAGCGTCAGATGGTGGATCGAGATGCCCGCCGTGACGTTCAGACCCAGCGCCTTTGCGCGGGCAAGGGCGGGCAGGGCAGCGGCCGTGGTGATCTGGTCCGCATGATAGGCGACGCCCGTCATTTCGACCAACGCAAGGTCACGCTCCAGCCCGATGCGTTCCGCCATCGGTGTAACAGACGGCAACCCGCGCAGTGATGCGAATTTGCCCGAGGTGACGGCCGCCCCGTGGCTGAGCCCCGGATCCTGCGGATGCCCCACAATCAGCGCGCCGAGACTGCGGGCATAGGTCATGCAGCGTGACAGCACCTTGGTATCGGTGACCACATGATCGCCGTCGGTGAAGGCCACGGCCCCGGCATCGCGCAGAAACCCGATTTCCGTCATTTCGCGCCCGGCGCGGTCCTTGGTCAGGGCGGCCATCGGGCGGAAGTGCACCGGAGCGCTTTCCTGTCCGCGCTTCTTGACGAATTCCAACACCTCGGGGGTATCGATGGGGGTGGTTGTGTCGGGGCGGGTGACGATGGTGGTGACACCGCCCGCCGCGGCGGCGGCCCCTGCGGTCCGAAACGATTCCTTGTGCCGTTCGCCCGGTTCGCCAACTTTGACGCCGATATCGACGATACCGGGGGCAAGACAAAGCCCGCCGCAATCGATGCCGCCTGCGCGCGGACCCTCGCCCATTTCGGCGATCAGGCCGCCTTCGATGCGGAGCCAGCCAAGCGTTTCGGTCCCTGCTGCCGGATCGATCAGGCGCGCGTTACGGTAAAGTGCGTTGGTCATTGGCAAGTGGCCCTTTGGCGGGTGGCATCAACAGCGCAATGGATCCGAGCGTGGATATGGCGCGGATCCCACGTTTGGCGAAACCCGATGCGGAATTGCTTGGGGTGCCAGGTATCGTGGCGGCGGTCTTGTTCCTTTGGCATTGGCGGTGCGGGCAGGTGGGCGAACCCACCTTTGCCGGGGGCTGTCACCGCCCCTGAAAAGCCCAGCCCGATGCTTGCGGCAGTGGCGCACGGAAGGGCGAAGGCAGCGGGTTGGTCAGTCACGTCAGCCACCAAGATACACCTGCCACGACCAGTATCGTCAGCAAGACCCAAAGAACGATGGCGGGTCTGAGCGGCTCGGGTGCGATCTGTGGTTCTGGGGTGGACGCAGGGCTTGGCGTCACGACCGCCTTGGGCAGGTCGGCGTCATGGTCCGCCACCGCCATCGGCAGCGATGCAATCAGCGTCGCCTCGGGGCCGGGCACCAGCGCGCCGTCGACGGCGCTGTCGGGGGCCAACAAGACCGCGCCGCCAATCGCGTTCAATCGGCTGGCGGCGGTGGCCAGTGGACCGTCCTCCAGATCGAAGGCGGCGCCGACATAGGCCGACAGGTCCAGATCCCCCAGATCCTCGACCGGGAACAACTCGATCCTGTCGGTCGCAAGGCTATCGGCGCCGATCCAGTCGGCCAAGGGGGGCAGGTCAGCCGTGTCACCCTGTGCCCGCGTCAGGTTCGTGTGCCGCGCGGTGACGTCACGGTTAAGGGCGAAGATATGCAGGCGTGGCGGGATCACGGTTTGGGACCCTTGGATGGTTGCTTCCAAGATTGCCGCGGCGTGGCAACATCCTTGCGAACGGGCAGCGGGTGCCGCCCAAGATCATTCTTGCGGTTTCCAAGGGGCTGGGGTCGGTTGGAACCGCTCATACCATGACCCCTTTTGGCGTTCTTGCGGCGCGCAGGTTCCGCGCCAGGAGGTCCATTGCGGCCATGCGGACGGCAACGCCCATCTCAACCTGTTCCTGAATAACGCTCCGATTGATGTCATCGGCAAGTGTGCCGTCAATCTCCACCCCGCGGTTCATGGGGCCGGGATGCATCACGATGGCGTCGGGTTTCGCGTTGCTCAGCTTCTCGGCGTCCAGCCCGAAACGATGATAGTATTCGCGTTCGGATGGGATGAAGGCGCCGTCCATCCGTTCTTTTTGCAGCCGTAGCATCATCACCACGTCGCAGTCGGCCAGCCCCTGTGCCATGTCGTCGTAAACCTCGACCCCCCAGTCGGAGACACCCGAGGGCATCAAGGTGGGTGGCCCGATCAGGCGAATGCGGTTCTCCAGCTTGCCAAGCAACAAGATATTGGACCGCGCCACGCGGCTGTGGGCGATATCGCCGCAAATGGCGATGTTAAGACGGTGCAGCCGCCCCTTGGCGCGCCGAATGGTCAGCGCGTCCAGCAGGGCCTGCGTCGGGTGTTCATGCCGCCCGTCGCCTGCGTTCAGAACCGCGCAATTCACCTTTTGCGCCAGAAGTTCGACCGCGCCTGAATGGGGATGGCGCACCACCAACAGGTCAGGGTGCATCGCGTTCAGCGTCAGCGCCGTGTCGATCAGGGTTTCGCCCTTCTTGAGCGAACTGGCCTGCATCGCCATGTTCATCACGTCCGCGCCAAGGCGTTTGCCCGCAATTTCGAAACTGGCCTGTGTCCGTGTCGAGGCCTCGAAAAACATGTTGATCTGGGTCAGACCCTGCAGAGCGGTGCCGTGCTTGGATGCACCGCGCTCCATCTCGGCGTATTGATCGGCCAGATCCAGCAGGGTGTGGATCTCATCCGGAGCCAGTTGTTCGATCCCCAACAGATGCTTTTGGCGAAACGACATCGTGTTTTCCTCTGGCTGGCACAGACGTCTTATAAGGTGCAGGGCGGCGGCGCGGCAAGCCATCAGGCCATTTACGAAGCCAAGGCGTCGGAGTAGCTTGGCACCATGTTGGATGACCTTGATTTTCACACTGCAAAGGCGTTGCTGGACTGGCAGATTGAACTGGGCGCGGATGAGGCATTGCTGGATGCGCCCGTCAACCGGTTCGAGGTCACCGATTCTGCGCCCAAGTCCGCACCGCCGGTAACCGCGGCTGTGCCGTCAGAGGCTGCGCTTGTGCCGGAAGTGGACCCGGTCGATGCCGCGCGCCAAATGGCCGCCGCTGCAGATAGCATTGAAGCCTTGCGAGCCGCGATGGAGGCGTATCCCCACTGCGATCTCAAGATGAGCGCGAAGCAGTTGGTTTTTGCCGACGGCGTCCCCGGCGCACGCGTCATGATTGTCGGCGAAGCACCGGGCCGGGAAGAGGATTTGCAGGGCAAGCCCTTTGTCGGCCCCGCCGGACAGTTGCTGGACAAGATGCTGGCCGCAATCAATCTGGACCGGACCAAGAACGTCTACATCACCAACATGTTGCCTTGGCGGCCACCGCAAAATGCCGACCCGACACAGACGCAACTGGATATGATGCGCCCCTTTGTCGAGCGGCACATCGTGCTGGCCGGTCCCGACGTGCTGGTTTTGATGGGCAACGCTGCCTGTCAGGGTCTTTTGGGGCGGCGTGGCATCATGCGGATGCGTGGACAGTGGGAAGAGGTTCTGGGCCGCCCCGCCCTGCCCATGTTCCACCCGGCGTTCTTGTTGCGCCAGCCAATCATGAAGCGCGAGGCATGGGCCGATCTGCTGGCGTTGCAGGCGCGCCTGAAAGGGCAGCCATGATTGGACCGATCCTGCTTTTGACATTCGGGCCGCCTCATCGGGCGGCAACGGTGCTTGGCGCGGGGGCCATACCCACATGAACCGCATCGATGATACCATCGCTTTTGTCCCTGTTCGCATAGCTGTTCTGGCCGTGTCTGATACGCGCGGGCTGGCGCAGGACAAATCGGGGGATCTGTTGGTTCAACGCCTGACCGATGCGGGCCACAAGCTGGCGGCGCGGCACATCTTGCGCGATGACCGCAGCGCGATTGCCGATCAGTTGCGCGCCTGGTGTGCCGACCCCGGTGTTGATGTGATCATCACCACCGGCGGAACCGGCCTGACGGGGCGTGACGTGACGGTCGAGGCCCATCGGGAAGTCTACGAAAAAGAGATCGACGCCTTTGGCACGGTGTTCACAATGATCTCGATGCAGAAGATCGGCACAAGCGCCGTGCAATCGCGCGCTACGGGCGGCGTTGCCAGTGGCACATACCTGTTTGCGTTGCCGGGATCATCAGGGGCGTGCCGTGATGCGTGGGATGAGATACTGCGTTGGCAACTGGATATTCGCCACCGCCCCTGCAACTTCGTTGAAATCATGCCAAGACTGGATGAACATCTGCGGCGGAAATGACTCGCAGAAACTTGAAGCGTTTTTTTGGACGTTGCGGCCTCTCCGACTACTTTACAGCTAATTGGCAGCGCAAAAGGCTTGATACATGAGATTTTTCGGTCGGGCCCTGGTGGGTTTGTTCTTGGTGGCGTTGACCATTGGCCTGCTTGCCATGGCTGGCAATACCGTCTGGTCCGCGTTTCAGGCCCGCTTGGCTGACGCAGCCGGCGCGCCGCCGCCCCGCGAACGTGTCTTCACCGCCGAGGTCATGGTGGTCGAACCGGTGACGGCGACGCCGGTTCTGACGGCTTTCGGCGAGGTCCGCAGCCGCCGCACACTTGAATTGCGGGCACCGGCCGAAGGAACGGTCATCGAACTTGCGACCGGGTTCGAGGATGGCGGTGCGGTGCAGGCGGGTCAGATATTGTTGCGGATCGATCCGGCCGAGGCACAATCGGCCCGCGATACAGCCGGTGCCGACCTGCGCGAGGCCGAGGCCGAATTGGCCGATGCGCAACGCGCCCTGATTCTGGCAGGAGAGGATGTGACCGCCGCGCAGACACAGGCCGAACTGCGTCAGCGCGCCTTTCTACGGCAGCAGGATATTCTGGAGCGCGGCGTCGGATCGGCGGCTGCCGTCGAAACGACGGAGTTGGCAGCGGCAACCGCAGATCAGGCGGTGTTGTCGCGCAGGCAGGCACTTGCGCAGGCTGAAGCGCGGGTTGATCAGGCAGGCACAGCGCTTGAACGCCGCCGGATCGCGCTGGCCGAAGCTGATCGGCAACTGGCCCAAACAGAACTGGTGGCGGGCTTTTCCGGCGTGCTGTCCGAAGTTGACGTGGTCGCGGGCCGGCTTGTGAACCGCAATGAACAGGTCGCGCGCCTGATCGATCCCGACGCGCTTGAGGTGTCTTTCCGCATTTCGACCACGCAATATGCGCAGCTGCTGGATGCGGATGGCCGCTTGCCGCAGGTGCCTGTCCGCGTCGTGCTGGATGTCTTCGGGCTGGACCTGACGGCTGCCGCGACCTTGACCCGCGAAAGTGGTGCGGTGGGCGAAGGGCAATCGGGACGGTTGTTGTTTGCGCGGCTGGATGAGACGCGCGGTTTTCGTGCGGGTGATTTCGTGCGGGTCGAAGTCGAGGAACCACCACTGGATGATGTGGCGGTCCTTCCGGCGACGGCGGTTGGCGCGAATGGGCAGGTTCTGGTTCTTGATGATGCTGACCGGCTTGAGGAGGTCGCGGTCACCCTGCTGCGGCGGCAGGGCGACATGGTGATTGTCCGTGCGCCTGAAATTTACGGGCGCAACGTGGTGTTGGCACGGACGCCCGTCTTGGGGGCTGGTATTCGCATTACGCCATTGGGTGCGGCGGACGCCGCCGCAGATGTGTCTGATATCCCGGAGACCATCGCGTTGGATCCTGAACGTCGCGCCCGACTTATCGCGTTCGTGGAAAGCAACACCCGCATTCCCGACGATGTGCGCAACCGCATGTTGCAGCAGTTGAACGAAGATACGGTGCCGGCCCAGATGGTGGCCCGGATCGAGGAACGAATGGGAAGCTGATACCATGCGCGCACTGCCCCCCGCCGCTGGCGGCATCCTGTCTTACTTTACGCGGCACCGGACGGCGGCCAACCTTTTGCTGGTCTTGTTGCTGGTTGCGGGCTTTGCCGCAATTCCCAACATGCGGACGCAGTTCTTTCCCGATGTCGTTGTCGACGAGGTCAGTCTGGAGGTCCGTTGGGACGGAGCCGGTGCGGCGGATGTGGACGCGGCGATTGTCGCGGTCCTGGAGCCGGCCCTGCTTGCCGTGCCGGGTGTCACCGATAGTGCCGCAACCTCGCGGGAGGGGCGGGCCAGCATCGAGCTGTCGTTCGAGCCGGGCTGGGACATGTCACGTGCCGCCGACGAGGTGCAGGCCGCCATGGACGCCGTGACCGACCTTCCCGATGGCGCGGAGGATCCGGAGGTACGACGCGGCGCTTGGTGGGACCGGGTCACCGATGTGGTGATCACGGGCCCGGTGTCGCCCGAACAACTTGGCCGTTTTGCCGACGAATTTGTGACCCGCCTGTTTGATGTGGGTGTCACCCGCAGCACCATTCGCGGCGTTGCCGCCCCGGAAACCGTGGTCGTGGTGCCGCAGGCCGCCCTGATCCGATATGACATCACGATGGCCGAAATCGCGGCCGCCATCGCAGCCGAGGCCGACACGGCACCCGCAGGCGACGTTGATGCCGCGAATGCGCGTATTCGCACCGGTGAAGCGCGCCGCAGCGCCGCCGATATCGCAGGCATCACCCTGCGCACGAACGAAGATGGCTCGGCGCTTGCCATCGGTGATGTCGCGCGCATCGAGGTTGGCGGTGTCGACCGGGAGCGGGCCTATTTCGTCGGCGGCCAGCCTGCCATGTCGATCCGGGTGGACCGATCCGAGGATGGTGATGCCATTGCCATTCAGGCACTGGTGCAAGAAGTGGCCGATGATCTGCAGGCGACCCTGCCGGAAGGCACCCGGATCGATCTGATCCGCACGCGGGCGGAATCGATTTCGGCCCGGCTTGACCTGTTGATCGACAATGGGCTGATCGGGCTGGGTCTGGTTGTCTTGCTACTGTTTCTTTTCCTGAATGCGCGGACGGCGTTCTGGGTGGCGGCGGGGATCCCTGTTGCCATGTTGGCGGCGATTGCGCTGATGTATGTCGCGGGCATTACCATCAACATGATCTCGCTTTTCGCACTGATCATTACGCTTGGGATCGTTGTCGATGACGCGATTGTCGTGGGGGAGCATGCCGATTATCGCGCGCGAACCTTGGGCGAAGCGCCTCAGGTTGCCGCTGAGAATGCAGCGCGGCGCATGGCCGCCCCGGTATTTTCGGCAACCGTCACGACCGTTTTGGCCTTTGCTGCCCTGACGGTGATTGGCGGGCGGTTCGGATCGCTGATCGCTGATATTCCTTTTACGGTGATCGTGGTTCTGATCGCCAGCCTTGTGGAATGCTTCCTGATACTGCCGAATCACATGTCGCATGCTCTGAAGGATCGGGCGAGCGCATCCTTCAGCCGGACACGGGTCGGTGTCGCCGGTTTGAGCCTGACAAGCGCTGCGATCTTGCTGAGCATCGGGCTTTATCTGGTTGGTGTTGTCGTGCTGGCCAGATTGGGCGTGGTGGCTGGGACCGATGGCTTGATGACCGCGCCGATCCTTGGGGCCGTGGCGGCGGTGGGTTTTGCGGGCCTTTGGGGCGGGTTCGCGTCGCTGGATGCCGCCCGCCGGGACCGCGCGATGCTGGCCATGTCGCGACATGGGATCGATGCCGTGTCACAAATTGTGAACTTGGGGTTCAACAAGGTGCGCGATGGCGCGTTCCGCCCCCTGATGCGCCTTGTGGTGGTTGCGCGCTATCCTGTGATGGGGGCGGTCTTGCTGGTGTTGGCCACGCAGGTGGGCAGTTTCGTTCGTGGCGATGTGACGTGGCGTTTCTTCAACTCACCTGAACTGGGCAGTGTCACCGGCAATTTCGCCATGCTGGACGGTGCCGGGCGGGACGACAGCCTTGCCATGATGCGGGAACTGCAGCGCGCGACCGATGCCGTGTCAGCCCGCTACACGGCGGAATATGGTCGAAACCCAGTGGCCTATGCCTTGGCCGAGATTGGCGGAAACTCTGGTGGCGGGCTGGTCGCGGCCGAGAACAAGGACGCGGATCTTCTAGGTTCGATCGCGATTGAATTGATCGACGCCGATTTGCGCCCCTATTCCAGTTTCCAGTTCGTGGCCGACCTGCAGGACGAGGTGCGCCAATTGCCCCAGACCGAAGCCGTGAGCTTTCGCGGCTGGCGCGGCGGGCCGGGTGGCGATGCCATCGATGTGCAGATCTATGGCGCGGATACGTCCGTGCTGAAGGCGGCTGCTGGTGCTGTGCAGGCTGCGCTGCTGCCAAACCCCGAGGTGTCGGGGTTGGAAGACAGCATGGCCTACGATCGTGAGGAACTGAGCCTTGCGCTGACCCCACAGGGTGAGGCGCTCGGGTTCGAGATCGGCGAACTGGGTCGTGTGCTGCGTAACCGTCTGGGGGGGATCGAGGCCGCGACATTTCCCGCCGGTGCGCGCACGGCCGCCATCCGTGTTGAATTGCCGCCCGAAGAACTGACCGCCGACTTCCTTGACCGCACGTTGTTACGTTCGTCCAGCGGCGAATACGTGCCCCTGTCCGATATCGTGACCGTCAGCAACCGGACCGGGTTTGCCACCATCGACAGGGAAAACGGGATACCGCTGATCTCGGTCACTGGCGACCTGTCCGAGGATGATCCGGTTCGCGCGGAAGAGATCATGTCAAACTTGGCCGAAATCATCTTGCCACAGGTGCAGGCGGATTTCGGCGTAGAGACCCGGCTATCGGGTCTGGCCGAGCAGGAGCGGGAGTTTCTGGGCGATGCCAGCACCGGTTTCATCCTTTGTCTTGTGGGCATCTACCTTGTGCTTGCATGGATATTTGCCAGTTGGACCAGACCCATGGTGGTCATGGTCATCATTCCATTCGGGCTGGTCGGCGCAATTTATGGGCACGCGATCTGGGACGTGCCGCTGAGCATATTCTCGGTCGTGGGGTTGATTGGGATGACGGGGATCATCATCAATGACAGTATCGTTCTGGTCACGACCATCGACGAATACGCCGAGGAGCGTGGGTTGATTCCAGCCATCATCGACGGCACTTGCGATCGTCTGCGGCCGGTGATGTTGACGACGCTGACGACGGTTCTGGGCCTGACGCCGTTGCTGTATGAGACCTCGCAACAGGCGCAGTTTCTAAAACCTACCGTGATTACTTTGGCTTATGGGCTTGGGTTCGGCATGGTTCTTGTGCTGCTGGTCGTGCCAGCCGTGATGGCCATGCAGCAGGATCTGGCCAAACAGGTGACGGCCTTGCGCCGCGCCTTGCGCGGGTTTGGGCGCGCCCCGATCATGGCGGGCCTTGTTGCTGCTGTGGCGGTCGGCCTGTCCGGCCTGTTCGCCGCCACCTTGGGCGCTTTCATCATGACGGGTCAGATGGCCGGCCCCTTGGCGAATATCGGAAGTTCCGCCAGCATTGCATTTGGCGTCTTTGTGGCAGGGGCTGCGGGGCTTTGCGCGCTGGTGTGGATAATGGCGGCCCTGATGCATGGCTTGAACCGCGGGGGGCGTGGCGCGGCTTAGCCGGTGCAGCCGTCCAGTTCCACGGCCATCTGCGTCCCGATCACCGTGATGCGCAGATCGCTTCGGTTCAGGGCAAAGGGTCCTGAGTCGGGCGGCACGATGTCGGCAATGCCCGTTACGGTGTTGCCACTGCGGGTGGTTGCAGCCTCGGACACCCACATGCCGGGGCCCGCGTGTTCCAGAACCAGCGTCTCGTCGCGTCCCACGGAGGGCACGACCGCCGTCACAGTGACGCGCAAGCCATCACTGATCGGTTCCACTGCACAGGTTGCGTGTCCCGCGCCGACCTCGGCCGCGGTGCGCGGGCGGTCGGCGAGGGCGGCGACCACGGCGGGGTCGCTGGTGGTGGTCATGGGCAACAGACCGTCAAGGTCAAGTGCGACGGGCATGCACACGTCGTGGCAGACGCCAATGTCCAACCGACCGTGAAGCTCCACCGGTCCCGCGTCATCGACCGCGAATTCAATCGGCAAGATCACTTCGTCGCGATACCCGATGCTGCGCATGCCATTGGCAAAGAACACTTCGGGCTGGGGCCAATGGATGTACATGCCCGAAATGTCATCGGTGTCCGTCAGCCGCAGGCGGGGCGGGATGCCGCCTTCGCCCGGTGCGCGCCAATAGGTTTTCCAGCCGGGTGCAAGACTGATGCGGATAGCGGCCATATGGTGACCGTTCTCCATGCGCCAGCCCTCCACCAGCGAAACCTGAACGACATCGTTGGCCGATCGCCCCTCGAACTGGGCAAGGGCGGGCGAAGTGGCTGCGGCAACGGTAAGCAGCGCAGCGACGATGGCGGGGGTTGCACGGTTTTTCATCATGGGCCGGAAGTAATCACACGGATCTGAAATAGAAAATCACGATTAAGCGAAGCCTTGCCGATGTGGCGAGATTGCCCACTTGTGACCCGGCCCTTACGGCCACATGCTATATGCATGCAAATGGAAACCGTTCCCGCCGACCTGACTGGCAAACTTCTGATTGCGATGCCCGGCATGGGGGATCCGCGGTTCGCCCGCAGCGTTGTGTTCTTGTGCGCGCATTCCGCCGAGGGGGCGATGGGTGTCATTGTGAACAAGCCGCTGGATCACGTGACCTTTGCCGAAATGTTGGAACAGGTCGGCGTTGCCGCGCCGATGCCACCCGAAGTGGCGGTCTGTTATGGCGGTCCGGTGCAGCCGGAGCGCGGGTTTGTGATTCATTCCGCGTCATATCGCGGGAAAGCCCAGGACACGCTGCGGGTGGATGACCGCTTTTCCATGACGGCGACTGTGGAGGTTCTGGAGGATATGGGCCGCGGCCTTGGCCCCGCCCAGGCGCTGATGGCGATCGGATATGCCGGTTGGGGGCCGGAGCAGTTGGAGGACGAGATTGGCCAGAACGGTTGGCTGACCTGCGACGCCTCGCCCGAACTGGTCTTTTCGCCTGACATGTCCGCGAAATGGGAGGCGGCAATGGCGAGCCTTGGAATCAATCCGCTGATGTTATCGGAACAGGCCGGTCATGCCTGATCGCGCGGTGCGGCGGCGCGGCGCAGCCTGTCGTTGATCGCACGGCCAAGCCCGGTTTCGGGGATCGGCGCGATGTGAATAGGCTGTCCCGCCGCGATGGCGTCCGCCGCGTGCAAGATGCCGAAAAGGTTCGCGGCCGCCTCGGTCAGATCGGCGGTTGCCGACAGGTTGAACCGTCCGGGGCCGGGGCCAAACCCCACGGTTATGGCGGCACTGTCGGTCAGATCCATGTTCAGGAACACCGGTGCCTGCGGCGCATAATGGCTGGAAAGCTGACCGGGCGCGCTGATCTTGCCGGGGGTGGTGTCGGTCAACAACGGCCCGGTGATCACCTCAAGGTCTTCGCGTGCGATGCCACCTTCGCGCAGCAGCCGGGTGCCGTGCGGCCCGGGTGCAAGAATGGTGGATTCGACACCGACCGTGCAGGGTCCGCCATCAAGAACCGCGTCAATCCTGTCACCTAGCCCCGTGACGACATGATTAACGGTGGTCGCGCTTATCTTGCCGGATGGGTTGGCCGATGGTGCGGCAACCGGGCCGCCGAATGCCTGCAGGACGGCGCGCATGGCGGGATGAGCCGGCACCCGGATTGCGACAGTATCCAATCCCGCGCTGACCATCGCGGACAGGCCGTGACCCGGTTTGAGGGGCAGCACCATCGTTAGCGGGCCGGGCCAGAAAGCTGCGGCAAGGGCGCGCGCCGGGTCTGGAAGTTCGGCAATGTCCGCGACCTGATCGACTGAACTTAGATGCACGATGAGCGGGTTGAAACGTGGCCGCCCCTTGGCTGCGAATATCCGGGCACAGGCGGTGTCGCTGCGGGCATCGGCGGCAAGGCCGTAGACGGTTTCAGTTGGCAATGCCACCAGACCGCCGTTCGCCAAGATGCGCGCGGCCCGCGTAATGCCGACTTGATTCTGCATAAGAATTTCTGGTGTGTGTACGGGCATGATGTGACGTAGCGTTTGGGTTGATCGGCAGGCCCGGGAAACTCTACCTGAATGGGAACGGACGCTTGCAGTTAGCGCGAAAGCGGGGTGGCGTGCAAATAGCCCGTCCCACTTTACACCAAAGGACAGGACCGGATGCCCTACACCAGCCCAGTGACCGAGTATGAATTCCTGATGACCCACGTGGTCGGCTATGACCGCGTGAGCGCCGCAACTCTGTTCTCCGAGGCGACGCCTGACACGGTTCATGCAATTCTGACCGAGGCGGGCAAGATGTGCGACACGGTTCTGGCGCCCTTGAACCGTGCCGGCGACATGACCCCGGCCCGGTTGGAAAACGGCGTGGTCCGCACGTCGCCCGGTTATGCGGATGGATACAGGGCAATTGCCGACGGCGGTTATATCGCAATGTCGGCGGACCCTGAATTCGGTGGTCTTGGCCTGCCGTTGACGGTGACAACGGCAGTGAATGACATGATTTCAGGGGCCTGTCTGGCGTTACAATTGAACCCGCTTATGACACAGGGCCAGATCGAGGCGTTGGAGCATCACGCAAGCGATGAGATCAAGGCGATCTATCTGCCCAAGCTGACATCGGGTGCGTGGTGCGGCACGATGAACCTGACCGAGCCCCAAGCAGGAAGCGACGTGGGCGCGCTGCGGTCACGGGCAGAGGCCAACGGCGATGGCACCTATGCGATCACGGGGCAAAAGATCTATATTTCTTGGGGTGATAATGATTTCACCGAAAACGTGTGCCATCTGGTGCTGGCCCGTTTGCCTGATGGTGCGCCGGGCACCAAGGGGATCAGCCTGTTTCTGGTACCCAAACGCCTGCCGGATGAAAACGGAAATCCCGGCGTCGCCAACACGCTGAAAGTCGTCAGCCTTGAACACAAGCTGGGGCTGCACGGTTCGCCAACCGCCGTGATGCAATACGACGGTGCGACCGGTTGGCTGATTGGTGAACCGCACAAGGGCATGGCCGCAATGTTCACGATGATGAACAATGCAAGGCTTGGTGTGGGTGTGCAGGGCATTGGCGTGGCTGAGGCCGCATATCAGCACGCGCTTGGGTATGCCCGTGACCGGGTGCAGGGGCGCAGCATGGTCGCGGGGGGCACTGGAACCATTCTGGACCACGCCGATGTGCGTCGGATGCTGATGCAGATGAAGGCCGAAACCTTCGCGGCCCGCGCCATGGCGCTGGATCTTGCCGTATCGCTTGATCTGGCACGCGCGCATGGCGATGCGACCCAGATTGCCCGTGCCGCCGCGCTGACGCCGATCTGCAAGGCCTACGGCACCGAGGTTGGCATGGCGGTGGCGCAGCAGGGCGTGCAGGTTCATGGCGGCATGGGGTTTGTCGAGGAAACGGGCGCGGCCCAGTATCTGCGCGACGTCCGCGTGACCGCGATCTACGAGGGCACCAACGGCATTCAGGCCATGGATCTTGTCGGCCGCAAGATGATGGACGGGGGCGCCGCGATCACTGCGCTGTTGGATGAGGTTGCCGCGAGCGCCGATGCCGCCGGAGAGATGGGTGCGCCCTTGGCCGCGATGGTCGGGGCGATGCGCAAGACCACCGGGGCGATGCTGGCGCTGGATATGAATGACCGCTTTGGCGGGGCGGTGCCCTATCTGATGGCGTTGGCGCGGGTGTTGGGTGCAGGATATCATGCCAAGGCCGCTGTGGCGGACGCCGCTCGTGCGCCTCTGGCGCGGTTCTACATCACCCGCCTTCTGCCAGAAGCGCAGGGCCACATGGCGCAGGCCGTCTGTGGTGCGGCGGGCCTCTATGACCTCAGCCCCGACGATCTTGCCACGTGATCCGCTTTCCGTTCGAAACGCCGCCCGCACCGGGAGAAGCGACCGAGGTGGCCCCCGGCGTCCTCTGGATGCGCCTTCCGCTGCCAATGGCGTTGGACCATGTGAATGTCTACGCCCTGCGGGACGATGATGGCTGGACGGTCGTGGATACGGGGTGGAGTACCCGCCGCATCCGGGGGCTTTGGGCCGATCTGCAGGTGGGGCCTTTGGAGGGTGCACCCGTCAAACGGGTGCTGGTCACGCATCATCACCCTGACCATGTCGGCCTCGCGGGCATGTTCATCGAACTAGGTGCACAGTTGATCATGACGCGCACCGCTTGGCTGATGGCGCGGATGCTGGTGCTGGACAAGCAAGACCGGCCAACCCCCGAGACCCTGCAATTCTGGCGGCGCGGCGGGATGGACCCCGTGTTGCTGGCCAAGCGCGCCAATGAACGCCCGTTCAACTTTGCCGACACCGTCGCGCCGCTGCCGCTTGGCTATGCGCGGATCAAGGGAGGCGACGTTCTTCATATCGGGGGACGCACATGGGATGTCCGGATCGGCCATGGCCATGCGCCCGAACAGGCAACGCTGTGGTGCCGGGACGATGCCCTGATTATCGGCGCGGATCAGTTGCTGCCCGGGATATCGCCCAACCTTGGCGTCTACGCGACCGAACCCGATGCCGATCCTGTCGCCGATTGGCTGGAGAGTTGCGAGGCGTTCTTGCCGCATGCAACGGATGACCAACTGGTGCTGCCCGGCCACAAGCTGCCATTTACCGGTCTGCCCCACAGGCTGCGTCAGAAGATCAACAATCACCATGGCGCATTGGCGCGATTGCGGGCGCATCTGGCCGTGGCACCGCGCATCGCCTCGGATTGCTTCGCGCCGCTCTACAAGCGCCAGATCGACGAGGGTACCTATGGGCTGGCCCTTGTGGAGGCGGTTGGCCACCTCAACCACCTTCTCGCACTGGGGGAGGTCGCGCGCGACGTCGATGCCGATGGGGCCTATCTGTGGCGCCTGACCTGACGGTGACACGCCACACAAGAACCCGTTTGGGGGGGCGTGGTGGGGCGTATATTCTGATCCCGCCAGCCAAGGGTTACGCACAATGGAACGTGACAATTCCGGGGCTGCGCGAACCGGACGGCAGCCTGTGCGCCTTGGCTGGCGATCATGTTGGCGGGGTGAAGGGGCTGCGGCGCTAACGCGCGTGGCAGATGGGGCTGACAGCGGCGGCAGAATCCGGTAATTGGCCATCAGCAGACATTTCTTTATCGGAGCGAACAGATGGCCGAGCACGACCACAAGCATGGTGATATGGACATCACCACCCAGGAAGACACCTTCAACGGCTTTATCCGCTGGTCGGTGCGCATTGCCTTGTTCAGCATCGGCGTCGTGATCTTTCTAGCTCTTTTCGCCAGATGAGCCTGCTTGTCCGTTTGGCGACGGCGCTGACGCTGTGTGTCGGCCTGACGGCTTGTGTGGCCGACTCGGTCTATGCGCCTGACGACGTGGTGCAGCGGGCGGCCTATCTGCCGCCGGTGCAACCCGGCGCGGCGACCGTCACCTTGTTGACCATGATCAGCAATAGCAACGGATCGGGCGGACATTCGGCATTGGTGATCGACGGGGCACAGCGCCTTGTCTTTGATCCGGCGGGAAGTTGGCATCACCCCAGCGTGCCGGAACGCAATGACGTTCTGTACGGGATGCAGCCGCAATTGTTCGGTTACTACATGGATTACCATGCGCGCGAGTCCTACCACGTCGTGGTGCAGGAGGTGGACGTGACACCCGACGTTGCCGCGCAGCTTGCAACGGCGGTTCAGCAGGCCGGCCCTGTCCCGCGGGCACAATGCTCGCGCTCGATTTCGACCATTCTGGCGCAGACACCGGGTTTCGAGGCCGTATCCCAAGGGTGGTTCCCCGCGCGCATGATGGCGCAGTTCGAAAATATTCCCGGCGTCCGAACCACGCGGGTCTATGACGATGACAGCGACGACAATCTGGAACTGCTGCAAGCGCAGGCCCGCGCCGCGTATTCGCAGCAGATCAGCGCAGAGTTGGCCGCCGACTAGCAGCACACAAAGAAAAACCCCCGGGCCAAGGCACGGGGGTTGCTCTTATTCTTCGGATCGCGGTGTCGAAAGGGCTACATGCCCCCTTCGCGCTGCGCTTTCTTCCGCGCCAGCTTGCGAGCCCGGCGAATTGCTTCGGCTTTCTCGCGTGCTTTTTTCACGGACGGCTTTTCGTAATGTTGCTTAAGCTTCATTTCACGAAAAACGCCTTCGCGCTGCAGCTTTTTCTTCAGGGCACGAAGC
Source organism: Paracoccaceae bacterium (assembly GCA_017854585.1). GTDB lineage: Bacteria > Pseudomonadota > Alphaproteobacteria > Rhodobacterales > Rhodobacteraceae > JAFMHK01. The sequence goes on along the minus strand of JAFMHK010000002.1, from coordinate 198,926 downwards.
GCCTGATCGACATTGTTGTCGCGAACACTGACCTGCATGTGGTGTCACCACCTTCCTAAGTTAGAGTTGCATGATAATGCAGGAGGTGGCCGTATAGCAAAGGCCCGCTACCTTGTCTAGCGCACGAAATGACCGGAGGTTCCGATGCCCGAGATGACCGAGAAACTTATCGATGCGGCCCTGATGCACGTGCCGTTTGACGGCTGGTCCGAGGCCAGTTTCAAGGCGGCGATCGCGGATGCAGAGGTTGACGAGGCCTTGGCGCAAGCGACGTTCCCGCGCGGTGCGGTGGATCTGGCGCTGGCGTTTCATCGGCGGGGCGATGCCGAAATGGTCGCGCGGTTGAAGGCCGAGGACCTTGGCGCATTGCGGTTCCGCGACCGGATTGCGCGGGCCGTTCGCCTGAGGCTGGAACTGGTGGATGACCACAAGGAGGCCGTGCGCCGGGGCACCACCCTGTTTGCGCTGCCGATGTATGCGGCGGATGGGGCCAAGGCGATCTGGGGCACCTGTGATGCGATCTGGGATGCACTTGGCGACCCTTCGGAAGATGTGAACTGGTACACGAAACGGGCCACCTTGTCGGGGGTTTACGGGTCCACGGTGTTGTATTGGCTGGGCGATCAATCGGTTGATCATGCGGCAACATGGGCCTTTCTGGATCGTCGGATCGACAATGTGATGGCCTTTGAAAAGGTCAAGAAAGCGGTCAATGAAAACAAGGCGTTGCAGCCGTTTCTAGCCGGGCCAAACTGGCTGTTGAGCCGGATCAAGGCACCTGTCAGAATGACGCGAACCGACATGCCGGGGCGTTGGAACGCGCCGGACAGCTAAGGAAGCCTGACCATGCACCTCCCCTCCGTGATGCGCGCCATCGAGATCAGCGAACCCGGAGGCCCCGAGGTCTTGCGTCTGACCGAGCGGCCGATTCCCGTGCCCGGCGCGGGGCAGATTCTGATCGCCGTCGATCATGCCGGCGTCAATCGGCCGGATGCCTTGCAACGCGCGGGCAATTACGCACCACCGCCCGGCGCAAGCGATTTGCCGGGTCTGGAGGCGGCGGGCACCGTTGCCGCAGTGGGCCCCGATGTCAGACGCTGGCAGGTGGGCGACGCGGTGTGCGCCCTGCTTCCCGGCGGTGGATACGCCGAATACGCGCTGACCCATCAAGATCATGCGCTGCGGATACCGGGCGGCATGACATTCGATCAGGCCGCCGCGTTGTGTGAGACGTTCTTCACCGTCTGGACCAATGTCTTTATGCGCGGAAAGTTAAAGGCGGGTGAACGGTTCTTGGTTCATGGCGGATCGAGTGGCATCGGAACGACCGCCGTTCAATTGGCAAACCATTGGGGTGCAAGGGTTTTCACCACTGCGGGCAATGACGAGAAATGCGCGGCCTGCGAACGGCTGGGGGCCGAGCGTGCGATCAACTATCGGGATGCGGATTTCGTGGAGGTCTTGCGCGCGGAGGGCGGCGCGGACCTGATCCTCGATATGGTTGGCGGAAGCTATTTGCCACGCAACATCAAGGCATTGGCGAATGATGGGCGGTTGGTGCAGATCGCCTTCCTGCAAGGCCCGAAGGTCGAGTTGAACTTTGCCGAGATGATGGTGCGGCGGTTGACGATCACGGGATCGACGCTGCGCCCGCAAAGCGACCAAGCCAAGGCCGAGATTGCGGCGCAACTGCTTGAAAACGTGTGGCCTTTGCTGGATTCGGGTCGTGTTGCCCCGGTGATGGACAGTGTCTTTGAACTGGCAGATGCGGGGGCCGCACATACCCGGCTGGAAAGCAGTGACCACATCGGAAAGATCGTGCTGAAGGTGCGTTAACGACCCGGATTGCGCAGCGTTTCGGGGGATACACATCTGATGTACATCCCATGCACAATCGATGCATACGCGGATCGGCTGTTGGCAATTAGGATTTGACCGGCGTGGGAAAACGCCGCCTGCTGCGGTAAGTTCCACAAAACGGAGACCCCGCCATGCCCCTTGTTGACCGCTATGGGAACGTTCTGAGCACGTCCAGTCCTGCGGCCCGGGATCGCTATGTTGCGGGGGTTGATCACATCCTTGCCGCGACCCACGGGGCCGGAGATGCATTTGTCGCCGCCGTTGCCGCCGACCCGGATTTTGCGCTGGGCCATGTCGGGGCCGCGCGGGCCGCGATGTATGCCGGCGACATGGTCGGCGCGAAGGCGGCGATCGGCAAGGCGGCGGAATTGGAGCGGGGCGTTACCCCGCGCGAGGCGGCACACATAGCGGTATTCGCCATGCTTTTGTCAGGGCGTCCGGTCGAGACGCGCGCCATGGTCCGTGCGCATCTGGCAGACCACCCGCGCGATGTTCTGGTGGCGCATGTTTGCACAAATATCTTTGGCCTGATCGGGTTTTCCGGGCATCCCGGCCGCGAGGCCGAGCAACTGGCCTATACCGCGCAGCTATTGCCGCATTACGGTGATGACTGGTGGTTGTTGTCTGTCCATGGTCAGGCGCTGTGCGAGACGGGCCAGATTGACCCGGCGCTGGCGATGATGGAACGGTCGCTGACCCTGAACAACGCGAACGCCAATGCGGCGCATTTCAAGGCGCATGCCCTGTACGAGCATGGTCATGCCACGGAAGGATTGGCCTATTTGGCCGATTGGATTTCCGGCTATGACAGCCGCGCCCTGCTGCATGGCCATCTGAAATGGCACGAGGCGCTTTGGGCCCTGAGCCTTGGGGACAGCGAAAGCATGTGGTCCTTGCTGGATGGCGCGATTGCACCCGGTGCGTCGCACAGCCTGCCGATCAATGTGCTGACAGATACTGCGGCGCTGCTTTACCGGGCCGAGATCGCCGGTGTGCATGTCGCCCCCGAACGGTGGCAGGCGTTGAGCGATTATGCGGCCCGGACGTTCCCCGCGACGGGCCAGAGCTTTGCCGATATGCATGCGGCACTGGCCCATGCGATGGCCGGAAACGGTGACCGGCTTGCAGCATATATCACGTGCTCCAACGGGTTTGCCGCCGATCTGGTGCGTCCTGTGGCGGCGGCGTGGGGTGCTATTGCCCGGCAGGATTGGGCGGCGGCGCTGGACAGCCTGACACCAGCGATGGCGGACCATGCGCGGGTAGGTGGCAGCCGGGCACAGCGCGATCTGCTGGAGTTCACGTGGCTGAATGTGCTGCTGAAACTTGGCCTTGCCGAGGAGGCGCGCCGCGCGGTTCTGACCCGGCGCGCGGCCTTGGCCGCAAGCGCGCCGGTCATGGGTCTGCAAAGCGCGGGCTGAAGCGCACGCAGGCCATGCGCGGGGGCCGTTTTTGCGCCGGGCCTGTCGCATCTCTGTCATGGATCATTGTTAGTCGGATGGCAGAGCGTTCGCGGTGGCGATTGTGCTGCGCGGGCTGCCTCTCATTCATTGATCCAGGGAGTTTGACATGAAAGATGTCGATAATCAGAAGCTGTCCGCCGATGCGTGGGACGAGCTGAATTTCCCCCGTCCCGACGTGCAGGATTTCGACCGCGTTGTCGAACGCGCGCTGTCGCGCCGGGGTTTCATGGGCGGTGTGCTGGCGGTTGGGTCGGGCGCGGCAGTGATGGGCACGGGGTTGCTGAAGGGCACGACCGCGCTGGCCGACGGCCATGCGGCTTCGCGATTTGCGTTCATGCCGATCGCCGCACAGACCGATGGCACCATCCATGTGCCCGATGGGTACTCATGGAACGTGCTGGCCCGCTGGGGCGACCCGCTGTTCTCCGACGCGACCCCGTTTGACCCCGTGACCGGCGTGACGGTCGAATCGGCCTCTCGCGTGTTCGGCGAGAACACCGATGGGATGGAGCTGTTCAATGTGGGTGGCCGTGAAATTCTGGTGGTGAACCACGAATACACCAATAACGACGTGAACCTGCCCCATATCGGTGACGGCCTGCCGGGCAGTGCCGAGGATGTCCTGACGTTGCAGTTGCTGCAGGGCGTCACGGTAATGGAGATTGTCGAGGGCGCGAACGGGTGGGAAATCGTGGTGGACAGCCCGTTCAACCGCCGTATTGACCACAACACGCCGATGCAGATCGCGGGACCGGCTGCCGGGCATGCGCTGCTGCAGACCGAGGCGGACCCCACCGGCACCGCATCGCTGGGCACGTTCAACAACTGTGGCTCGGGCCGCACGCCTTGGGGCACCTACCTGACCTGCGAAGAGAACTTCAACGGCTACTTCGGGGCCACCGGCGCGTTGCCGACCGACGGGGTCGTGGCGGCGGGTTATGCGCGCTATGGCATCAACGAAAGCGGGTTCGACTACAACTATCACAGCTTCGATGCGCGATTCGATGTCAGCACCACCCCGCACGAGCCGCACCGCGCGGGCTATATCGTGGAAATCGACCCGGCCAACCCGGAGTCTGTCCCGGTCAAGCACACCGCGTTGGGCCGGTTCAAGCACGAGAACGCCGCCTATGCATTGGCGCCCGATGGGCGTGTCATCGTTTATATGGGTGATGATGAGCGGGGCGAATTCATGTATCGGTGGTTGTCAAACGCGGCCTATGTTCCCGGCGGCGACACCACGACCCTTTTGAGCGACGGCACACTGTCGGTGGCGGTGTTCAACGATGACATGACGGGACGCTGGGTCGCGCTGACGCCTGAGGCGACCGGCATGGACGCCGCGACGATCGCCATCTTCACGCGCATGGCCGCAAGCCAGGTGGGCGCGACCACGATGGACCGGCCCGAGTGGATCGCCGTGAACCCCACGGCGGTCGAGGCGTATTGCTGCCTGACCAACAATTCGCGTCGGGGTGTGATGACCGATGCGGGCGCCGTGCGGACCAATGCGGGCGGCGATCCGATGACCGTCAATGGCGTGAACCCGCGTGAGGCCAACAACTATGGCCAGATCGTGCGCTGGCGCCCGATGGACGATAACCACGCGTCCGATGCGTTTGAATGGGATCTGTATGTCATGGCGGGCAACCCCACCGTGGCCGCCGATACGCCCTATGCGGGCACCGCGAACATCAACGCGGGCAACCTGTTCAATTCGCCCGACGGGATGCAGATCGACAATTCCGGGATCATCTGGATCCAGACCGATGGCGATGACAGCAACGAAGGCGAGTTTGCCGGCATGGGCAACAACCAGATGCTGGCGGGCGATCCGGTCACCGGTGAGATCGTGCGTTTCCTGACCGGGCCGAACGGGTCCGAGGTGACGGGCCTGACATGGTCCAGCGACCGGCGCACGATGTTCGTGGGCATCCAGCATCCCGGCGCGCCGTTCCCCGATGGCGACGGCAGCCTGCCGCGGTCATCCGTGGTTGCGGTCAAGCGGGACGATAACGCGCTGGTCGGCTGAACGGCGGCGGCATGAGAAAGCGGGGCGCGCGGTGCAGGCCGCGCGCCCCTTCGTGCCTATCGCGGCCGAAACATCCGCCAGCCAACAGCGATTCGCGTGGCGGTGGTGATGACGCAGGCGGCGGCAAAGACGCCGGCAAGCACGGGAAAAGACGCGGGAAACAAACAGAACGCCACGAACAGGGCAATCGTTTCAGCACCCTCGGTCAAGCCGCCAAGGTAGTAGATGCCCTTGGTCGGGTAATCGGCGGTGGTGACGCCACGGCGTTCAGCGATCAGCGCGAAGGCCAGAAAGGATGATCCGGTGCCGATGAAACTGGCGATCAAGATGGCCGCAGGCAAGGCGTTCTGCGCAGGATCCGCCAGCGCAAAGCCGAGCGGGAAAAGAGCATAGAACAGGAAATCCAGCGCGATATCCAGAAACGCACCCCGGTCGGTGGGCGTGGTCAGCCGCGCCATGGCGCCGTCCAGACCATCGGCGAGGCGGTTCAGGATCAGACCCGCCAGCGCCAGCCAGACGCACCCCATGGCAGCGGCCCCACAGGCCAGCAGGCCAATGCCGAATCCAGAGATGGTCATCTGATCGGCGGTCAGCCCACGGGCCACACACCACCGCGCAGGCGGTTGCATCAGGCGGCGCTGCAAGGGCAGGATGGCGGCATCAATCATGCGCCACAGGTGGCGCGGATCGCGGCCTGCGTCAACGCAAGGGTGGGCAATGTGCCGTGAAAGCGGGCGACAGGGCGCGCCGGTTCATTGGCTTCGCCAATCTTTCTTGCAGGGACCATTATTGGCCAATGTCAGCGGACCACGCCCGCAAAACCCTGCAATCATTCATGAAAGGCGGTTCTTGGCGTCGGTTCCGCGCAGATTGGGTGCCGTGACTGCCCCTGACGGATGCGTGTTCGCCGTTGCGAGAACGGACCGAATGTATATCTATCAGCAAACGCAGAAAAAGAAGCAGGCCCATGTTCGATCAATCTACCCTCTCTTCTCAGTCAACCGATGCGCGGCCCGCGCAAGAATGGGTCAAGATCCTGTCCAACTATCGGGAACCGGACGCGCGGCGCAGCTGGTTCGAGTTGGCCGTGACCATGGGGCCGTTTCTGGTTCTCTGGGCGCTGGCGTGGTGGTCGCTTTCGGTCAGTTACTGGCTGACCCTTGCAATCTCGATGGGCAACGCGGCCTTCTTGTTGCGGCTGTTCGCGATCCAGCATGATTGCGGGCATGGCGCGTTCTTCAAGAACCGCACCGTCAGCGACTGGTTGGGCCGCGTGATCGGTGTGCTGACCCTGACGCCTTATGACGTCTGGCGGCGGTCGCATTCCATTCACCACAGTTCTGCGGGCAATCTTGGGCGGCGTGGCATGGGCGATGTCCATACCCTGACGGTTGAGGAATACCGCGCGCTGACGCCGCTGAACCGGTTGCTCTATCGGCTTTACCGCCATCCGGTTGTCTTGTTCGGGCTTGGGCCGGGATATCTTTTCTTGCTGCAGAACCGTCTGCCCCTTGGGCTGATGGGGCACGCCCGGTACTGGGTCAGCGCGATGGGGACGAATGCCGGGATATTGATGGCCCTGAGCATCATCGTCTACTTCGGCGGGTTGATGCCCGTCTTGCTGATCTTCTTGCCGACCACGATCTTGGCCGCCACGGCGGGGGTCTGGCTGTTCTATGTGCAGCATCAGTTCGAAACGACCCAGTGGGACAAGGACGAGGATTGGCAACTGCATGATGCCGCACTGCATGGCAGTTCGCACTACGTGCTGCCGCCGGTCCTGCAATGGGTGACGGCGAACCTTGGCATTCATCACGTGCATCACCTTTACAGCCGCATCCCGTTCTACCGGCTGCCGCAGGTGTTGCGCGATCACGTGGAACTGGCGCAGGGCAACCGGATGACCATCAGGCAGAGCCTTGCCAACACGCGGATGAACCTGTGGGACGAAAGCAGCCGGAGGCTGATCTCGTTCGCGCAACTGCGCACGGGGCAGGGCGCGGCGCGGTCCTAGTCTTCCAGATCCGCCACCAGTTGCACGACCTGCCCCAGATCGGCCAGTTCGCGATATCGCGCGTGGCCCTCGGGGGCGGCGGCGTGTTCCAGTTCCCATGTCAGGCCGTGGGGTATGAAGATGCCCCAAGACCCGGCTTCGATGGCCGGCAGCACGTCCGATTTCATGGAATTCCCGATCATCATCGCGCGGTCGGGTCCGGGGCCATGGCGGCGAAAGGCGTTGGCATAGGTTGCGGGCGTCTTGTCCGAGACGATTTCCACCGCGTCAAAGAGATCGCCAAGGCCGGATTGGGCTAGTTTCCGCTCCTGATCCAGCAGGTCGCCCTTTGTGATCAGCACCAGCGTATATCTTTCCGCGAGGGCGCGGACGGTGTCGTGCGCATGGGGCAGCAGGTGGATGGGATGGCGCAGCATATCGCGGCCCGCAGCCATCAGTTCGGCAATGACGGTGGCGCTGACCCCGCCGTCGGTGACCTCGATCGCGGTTTCGATCATGCACAGGACAAACCCCTTGATGCCGAACCCGTAGTGACCAAGGTTTCGCCGTTCGGCCTCCAGCAGGCGGGCATGCAGATGGACAGAATCAGTGTAGGGCGACAGCAGATCGGCGAACCTTTCCTGCGTCAGGCGAAAAAAATGTTCGTTCTGCCAAAGCGTATCATCGGCATCAAAGCCGATTGTTTGCAGGTTTTGCGCCATTCAAGCCAATCCCGCGCCAATGGATCGCGCGGCCCCTCTTTTCTGTTGCGGTTGCGGTCTTATATATTGCGGCCTACCAGCATGCGCGAACCGTTTGGAGCCCTGATGAAACCCGCACCTTTGCATATGATGGCGGATACGCCCGACAAGGAGGGCGAAAGCAACGTCATCACCAAGACGAAAAGCAAGACGCAGAAGCCGCCGTTGTACAAGGTGCTGCTGCTGAATGACGATTATACGCCGATGGAATTCGTCGTGCACGTGCTGGAACGGTTTTTCGGCATCACCCATGCGCAGGCGGTCGAGATCATGTTGACCGTGCACAAAAAGGGTGTGGCGGTCGTGGGCGTGTTTTCGTATGAGATTGCCGAAACCAAGGTGGCGCAAGTGATGGATTTCGCCCGGCGCAACCAACACCCCCTGCAATGCACGATGGAGAAAGAGGAATAGTGCGCCTTCGCGCCATCCCTCGCCCCTGATGACACCGAACCGATGGACCCTTGCGCTGGATGACGGTGCTGTTGCGCTGCCTGACGGCCCGTGCCTTGTGATGGGCGCGCGCGGGGATGCGGATTTTGCAGGCCTTGGCGACGTGAGCTGCGTGCAGGGGTTTGCGCCCGACCATGAACGGCTGGCCACGCGCGGGTTGCGCGTGACGGTGACGCCTGAGGGCGCGTTTGCCAGCGCGCTGGTGCAGATCGTGAAGGCGCGGGCCGGCACCCTGTCGATGATTGCCGAAGCGCTGGGATGCCTGCCGCCGGGTGGATTGCTGCTGGTGGACGGGCAGAAGGAAGAAGGGATCGAGTCGATCCTGAAACAGTTGCGACAGGTGTTCACGGTTGATGGCGTGATCTCCAAGGCGCATGGCAAGTTGATCTGGCTGACGCGGCCCGACACGATCCCGCAACAGGTGCAGGACTGGATCGCGGTGCCCAGCCAAGGGCCTGACGGTCATGTCACGATGCCCGGCGGATTTTCGGCGGCCGGTCCTGATCGCGGATCGGAATTGTTGGTGGCGCTGGTGCCGCAGCTCAAAGGCCGGGTGGCCGATCTGGGTGCCGGGTGGGGCTATATTGCGGGCGAAATGCTGGCCGAGCATCCGGGCATCACCGCGATGGACCTGATCGAGGCGGATCACGCCATGCTGCAGGTCGCGCGCACCAACGTCGACGATGCGCGTGCGCAGTTCCATTGGGCGGACGTGACGCAGTTCAAGGCCGCCGCACCCTATGACGCCATCGTCTGCAACCCGCCGTTTCACATTGGCCGCAAGGCGGATCCGGGGCTTGGCCGCGCGTTCATTGCCGCAGCGGCGCGCCTGCTGAAGCCGCAGGGGCAGTTCTATATGGTGGCCAACCGCCATCTGCCCTATGAGGGCGCGCTGAAGGCCGCCTTCGCAACAGGCACCATGTTGGCCGAGCTTGAGGGATACAAGCTCTATCAAGCCGGAAAACCCCGGCGCGGATGAGGGGATACCATCCATGACACTGGCAATTACCGGTAAGACGGCCATCGTGACGGGGGCAGCCAACGGGGTTGGCCTTGCGATCGCCCGGCATTTTCTGGAACGCGGCGCGAACGTGATGTTCGCCGACCGGGACGAGGAACGGCTGGTTGATGAATGCGGCGCCGAAAGCGATTCCAGCGGGCAGCGCCGGTATTTCGCCGGCGACCTGCGAGAGAAACTGACCATCGCCAATCTGGTGTCGGCGACCATCGACGCGTTTGACCGGGTCGATATCCTTGTAAATGCCAGCCGCCAGATCATGACCACCGATCCGCTGGACCCCAGCGACACATCGGTCGCGGCGTTGTTGGAGCAAAACATGTTCACCGCCCTGCGGCTTAGTCAGGCAGTCGCCAAGCGCATGATCGCGCAGGCCGAGGACGGCGGACAGACCGAAGGGCCGATCGGGTCGATCGTGAACCTGTCATCCATCGCTGCCACCCGCACCCATGCCGATCTGATGGCCTATTCGATCAGCGCGGCAGCCTTGGATCAGGCAACGCGGAGCCTTGCGGTCGCGCTTGCCCCGCACCGCATCCGGGTAAACGGCGTGGCGTTCGGGTCCGTGATGTCGGCCAGCCTCAAGACCAGCCTGTCGGAGACGGACGGGTTGCGGGCCGAGATCAAGGATTGCACGCCGATGGGCCGGATCGCCAGCGCCCGCGAAGTGACGGGCGCGGTCCAGTTCCTTGCGTCCGATGGGGCCGGTTTTGTGACCGGTCAGGTCTTGATCGTGGATGGCGGCCGGACCTTGGTCGATAGCGTGCCATCCTCCGCGCATTGAATCCGGGCTGTCGCAGCGCGAGGGGCACCGCATCACGGGGATGATGCGTCAATGCATCCCGCATGAAAAAACGCCCGATCAAGCTGACCGGGCGTCTGGATTGATCAAGGGTGGTGGCGCCTTACCTGCGCCGCGCGCGGCCGTCGTCTTCATCCTCATCGTCCTCGTCGTCGTCTGAGGCATCGGGAAGGTTGAACAGGCTGTCGGCATCAAGCAACGGCTTGCGCGAATACTCGTTCTCTTCATCAGCATCGTTGCCGCCAAGCGTGAAGGTCTCGAGGCCCGAGATCGACGATGGCATCTTGTTGTCCGGATCCATGCCCAGCGACTGTTCGGTCGAGACCAGCTTGCGCCGCTCGTCATCGGACATGGCGCCGCCTTCGGCGATCTTCTTGGCGTTTGCCTTTTGCACGGCGGCATCAAGTTCGGTCTGCTTGCACAGGCCCAGCGCCACAGGGTCGATGGGCTGGATGTTGTTGATATTCCAATGGGTGCGTTCGCGGATCGCCAAAATTGTTGGCTTGGTGGTGCCGACCAGCTTGGAAATCTGGCTGTCGGTCAGTTCAGGATGGAACTTGACCAGCCACAGGATCGAGGCAGGACGGTCCTGCCGCTTGGACAGGGGCGTATAGCGGGGGCCACGGCGCTTTTCCTCGCCGACGGCGGCGGCGTTGAATTTCAGCTTGAGCTTGTATGACGGGTCCGCCTCGGCCTTGTCGATCTCTTGCTGGGTCAGTTGGTTGTTCACGACCGGATCAAAGCCCTTGACGCCCACGGCCACGTCGCCATCGGCGATGCCCTGCACTTCAAGCTCGTGCAATCCGCAGAAATCGCCAATCTGCTTGAAGCTGAGTGTCGTGTTGTCGACCAGCCAGACTGCGGTGGCTTTGGCCATGATCGGTTTGGTCATCGGTGGCTCCTTGAACATGCAATTCGACTGTGCCGTGGAAGCGGCTGCGGAGGGTCTCCGCGGTTCCTCGATTTCGGGGAAGTTGGCGGCTATATAGGGGCTGAACGGGTCAAGGGGAAGGGCAAATGATGCGAACGCTGCTGGCGCTGCTGCTGATGACGGGAATTGCGCGGGCGGATGGAGAGCCCGCAGGCGTCTTCGATTACTATGTGCTCAGCCTGAGTTGGACACCGACATGGTGCGCAATCGAAGGCGATGCACGCGGCAGCGACCAATGTGATCCGGGCCAGAACTACGGATTCACGCTGCACGGGCTCTGGCCGCAATACGCGCGCGGCTGGCCCAGCTTTTGCCCCACATCCGAACGCCCGCCGTCGCGCGGCATGACCGCCGACATGGTGGATATCATGGGCTCGGGCGGGTTGGCGTGGCACCAGTGGCGCAAGCACGGGGTCTGTAGCGGCCTGCCGGCAGAGGACTATTTTACCCTGTCGCGAGAGGCGTATGGCCGCGTCACGCGCCCACCGCTGCTTGACGACCTGGCGCGCGAGGTGCGCCTGCCCGCCGCCGTGATCGAAGAGGCATTTCTCGAGGTGAACCCGGATCTCGAACCCGACATGCTGACCGTTACCTGTCGTGATGGCCGCGTGCAGGAAGTGCGGATCTGCCTGTCGCGAGACCTTGAGCCGCGTGTCTGCGGTGCGGATGCGGTGCGCGACTGCACGCTGACCGAGGCGATTTTCAGCCCGATGCGCTAGCTGACGGCGCGGGTCGGCTTCCGCTCAAACCGGGTCGGTACGGTTTTGGCGTGGAGATTTGAGTTTTCTTGCCAAGATGAAGGAGGACGCGCGCGGTCCACCCCGTCCCGGCTTTTTCGGATTGGCCACCGGTGTGTCCGGGCACGGGGCTTCACCTTGGACGCCAAGTCGCTCTCCAGCTATTGGCGCTGTGGGAGCTTGGCAGACCGATCTTGATGCTTCGTTAACGGAGGCGGGGCTGACTCCGGCTTCATCTTGGCTGAAAACTCCCGCCGGAGGCAGCGCAACGGCCATGCCGGGTGCTGTGTCGGTGTTGCGTCAGACCGTCGATGCCGGGCGTCAACCGCACGCAGTGCAAAACGGAATGCGGGCTTGCCCGCACCGTTGGATCACGCTCACAGCGATTTGCGGGCGCGCAGGGCGGCGGAAATGGTGCCGTCATCAAGGTAATCCAGTTCGCCACCGATGGGTACGCCTTGCGCAAGCGACGTGACGGTGACGCCCGCGTGTTCCAGTTCGGACGCGATGTAATGCGCCGTCGTCTGGCCATCGACGGTCGCGTTCAGCGCGAGGATCACCTCGGTGATGCCTTCGGCGGCGACGCGATCGCGCAGTTTGGGAATGCGCAATTCATCTGGGCCGATCGCGTCCAGCGCCGACAATGTGCCGCCCAGCACGTGGTAGCGGCCTGCAAAGGCCTGCCCGCGTTCCATCGCCCAGAGATCGGCCACATCCTCCACGACGCAAAGCTGCCCGTTCCCGCGTTTTTCCGAGGTGCAGATACCGCAGACATCGCCGTTGCCGATGTTGCCGCAGTTCAGGCATTCACGCGCGGTTTCGGCCACGTTCGCCATCGTTTGCGCCAACGGGCGCATCAGTTGCCCGCGCTTCTTGATCAGGTGCAGCACGGCACGCCGCGCCGACCGGGGGCCAAGCCCCGGTAGCCGCGCCATCATGTCGATCAGCGCTTCGATTTCACGGGTGTCGTCCGACACGAAAGATACGCCTCAGAACGGAAGTTTCATGCCCGGTGGCAGGCCCATGCCCTCGGTCAGTTTCTCCATCTCGGCCTGGCTCCGCTCTTGTGCCTTGGACTGGGCATCCTTGATCGCGGCAAGGATCAGGTCCTCGACCACTTCCTTGTCATCGCTGGAAAAGATCGAGGGGTCGATATCAAGCCCTGTCAACTCGCCCTTGGCCGTCGCGCTTGCCTTGACCAGACCCGCCCCGCTTTCGCCGGTGACGGTAATCGCGTTCAGGCTGTCCTGCATTTCGGCCATCTTGCCCTGCATTTCCTGCGCCTGTTTCATCAGCTTGGCCATGTCGCCAAGCCCGCCCAAACCTTTCAGCATCCGGTGATCTCCTTCGTTCCTGCGTTATTGTTCATCGAGATACGCCGCCAGCGGTGGCCAGACAAGGGAGGGCGTCGCGGACCGGGCCCCCGGTCCGGGGCCTCGCGGGTGCGCGCCGACCCTTTGGTCAGTCATCCTCGAACGGATCCCATTCATCGTCGACTTCGGGCAGGGCCTCGACCGCTGCCTGGCTGGCCAGTGCGGCGTGGGTGCGGATGTCGGTGATCTTGGCGGTGGGAAAGGCGGACAGGACGGCTTGCATCATGGGATGGGTCAGGGCCTGCGCCTCCAGCGCCTTTCGCTGTGCGTCCTCATTCTCGGCGATGGTGGCCGCGCCGCCGGTGTTGGCGATGGAAATGGCCCATTGCTGTCCGGTCGCGGCGCGCAGGGTTTGCTTGAGGCGGTTGGCCAGATCCGACGGCGCACGCTCGGTGGGTTGAAATTCGATCCGTCCGGGGCTGTAGGAGACAAGGCGGAACATCGCCTTGACCTCGATCAGCAGCTTCATGTCGCGGGCTTCTTCCAGCAGGGCGACGACGCTGTCGAATGTCGGGTAGCGGGCGGCAAGCGCATCGGGCATCTGCGCCAGCGCGGCCTGTGCCCCTTGGCCGATGGGGCCTGAGGGGGCAGCGGGCGCGCGGTGCAGGGCTTGCGTTGGCGACGGGGCGGATTGCGGGGAACGCGAGGTCGGCGCGGCGGTGGCGGCGGGCGGCGGCGACATGCCATCCAGTTTGCGCACCAGATCGCCGGGGGTGGGCAGGTCGGCCACATGGGTCAGGCGGATCACGGCCATTTCGGCGGCCATCATGGAATTGGGCGCAAGCGACACTTCCTCAAGCGCCTTTAGCAACATCTGCCACATCCGGCCCAGCACACGCATTGCCAGACGGTCGGCCAAGACCCGGCCACGGCTGCGTTCGTCGGGGCCGATGGTGGGGTCATCCGCGGCTTCGGGGGTGATCTTGATGACGGAGAGCCAGTGGGTGATTTCGGCCAGATCGCGCAAAACGGCCAGAGGGTCGGCACCATCGGCATATTGCGCGCCCAGTTCTGTCAGGGCCTCGGCCGCATGGCCTCCCATGATCGCCTCGAACAGGTCCAGCACGCGACCCCGATCTGCAAGGCCCAGCATCGCGCGGACCTGATCGGCGGTGGTTTCGCCAGCGCCATGCGAAATCGCCTGATCCATCAGGCTCATGGCGTCGCGCACGGACCCTTCGGCGGCGCGGGTGATCAGCGCCAGCGCATCATCGGCGATGGCCGCGCCCTCTTTGGCGGCAATGGATTTCAGGTGGGCGATCATCACCTCGGGTTCGATCCGGCGCAGGTCGAACCGCTGACACCGCGACAGCACCGTCACCGGAACCTTGCGGATCTCGGTCGTGGCGAACAGGAACTTGACGTGCGCGGGCGGTTCTTCCAGCGTTTTCAGCAGCGCGTTGAAGGCGCTGGTGGACAGCATGTGAACTTCGTCGATGATGAAGATCTTGTAGCGCGCGGTGGCGGCCCGGTAGCTGACGGTTTCGATGATCGCGTCGCGGATGTTCTGCACACCGGTATTCGAGGCGGCGTCCATCTCCATCACGTCGACATGGCGGCCTTGGGTGATGGCCACGCAATGTTCGCAAACCCCGCAAGGTTCGGTGGTGGGGGTGCCGTTGCCGTCGGGCCCGATACAGTTCAGGCCCTTGGCGATGATCCGGGCGGTCGTGGTCTTGCCGGTTCCACGGATGCCGGTGAGCATGAAGGCCTGTGCGATCCGGTCGGCGGCAAAGGCGTTCTTGAGGGTGCGCACCATCGCCTCTTGCCCGATCAGATCGGCAAAGCTGGCCGGGCGGTATTTCCGCGCCAGAACCTGGTAGCCGGTATCGGGGGTGTCGGACATGGTGGACCTTGGTATTGTTGCTGCTGGCAAGGTAAGCCGGGGCGCGGTTGGCGGCAACCGGTTTGGACACATGGAAGAGGTTCGGGATGACGCTGCGTTGGGTGGATTGGGCCATGGTTGCATTTCTGGCCGGAATGACCGCGATGGCGATTGCCGTCTGGGGCGCTGGCGTGGTCGTGGGGACCGCCCCGGTGTTTGCCGCGATGGGGCCGTCAGCGGTATCGTTGTTTGTGGTCGGCCACATGCCGGCGCTGGCGGCGGGCGTGATCTTGTGGCGTGCCCATGCCGACGCGATGGGCCAGCCGTGGCGCGTGATTCTGAAGGGGGCGACGGTCTATTTCGCCATTGCCTGCATCATGGGGGTGGCAGGTAATTTCCTTTATGCGTCGTTGGTCAACGGGTTCACCCCAAGCGCGCGATAACAGGCTGTCATCAGATTTGCCGCACCCGGCCCGTCGGCTTTGCGCTGAGGGTTGCCAAGCCGCCAGCGCCCGCCGTCATCGTCTAATCGATGATCGGGCCGCTGCCGACGCGCGGGTGCGTGCGCGCGCCATCCGTTACCGCCATGCACAGCACGATTTCATCGGGGCGGGGCGCATCGCCCACGGCCACGGTGATGGTGTCGAAATGGGGGAATGACCACGCCTCGTCCTTGTGGCCAAGGGGGATGTCGATGGCAGCGCCAAGGCTGGCGACCTTGGCGTTGGAGGGGATAAGCGCCTTGCCGCCGCCGACGGCCGCCCGCATCGGTTTGCCAAGTTTCGGGTGGATCATGGCGCCACCATGTTCGATGTCGCCCGCAACGCCGACGATCGCGGCCTTGCCATAGCTGACAGGTGCGCCGCCCAAGGCGGCCACGGCATCACCCATCAAACGCTGCGCCAGCGCACCACCCAGATCGAAAAGCGGCGAGAGGTCTTCGCCATGCTGCCCGGCGAAGGGATTGCGCACCACAGCCAGCGCCACGACGCGGGTAATGGGGGAACATGGCTTGCCACTTGTGTCGGTGACGGTCGTTTCAGTCAGCAGCAAAGTCTTTCGGATATCCATGGCAGGTCCCTTTCGGCTCTACTTCCGCTTCTTCTTGGCCTTTTGGGCCTTCTTGTAGGTGCGTTCGCGCGATTTTGCCTGTTGGCGATTGTCGGCGCGGGTGGCGGTGTTGCGCGCGTCCTCCTGCGTGAGTTTCAGCCAACGCGCGACGCGGTCCGCAAGGACATCACCCTTGGCCACCGCAGCCTGCACGGCGCAGCCGGGTTCGACCGTATGGGCACAATCGGAGAATTTGCATTGCGTGGAAAGTTCGGCCAGATCCGCAAAGACGGCGGCAATGCCGTCGCCCACATCGCCCAGCGGCAGGGCGCGCATGCCCGGCGTGTCGATCAGCCAGCCGCCCGACAGCGTGGCCGCCAAGCCCCGCGCGCTGGTGGTGTGACGGCCTTTGGCGTCGTCATCACGAATGTCTTGGGTCTTGGCCGCGCCCCCGGTCAGCGCGTTCGACAAGGTGGATTTTCCCACCCCCGACGAGCCGACCAGCGCCAGCGTCTGGCCATCGCTGCACCATGGCGCCAGCAGGTCTGGCGCGGCCGGATCCTTGGCGTTCAGGGCAATCACCGTGACGTCGGGCGAAAGTGCGCTGGCGGCTTGGACGTAGGGGTCGGTATCCTCCGCCTGATCGGCCTTGGTCAGGATGATCAGGGGGCGGGTGCCCGCAGCGGCGGCAAGGGCCAGATACCGCTCCAACCTCGCCGGATTGAAATCGGCGTTGCAGGACGTGACGATGCCCAGCGTATCGATGTTCGCCGCAATCAGTTGGGTTTCCGTCGCCGTCGCCGCCGATGGGCGGGTCAACAGCGTGGTCCGCTCAAGCGTGTGGACGACAACGCCGGTGGCCGGGTCGAACAGCACCCAGTCACCGGTTGCATACGTGCCGCTGCGCGTATCTGGCGGCGGTTGCAGGCTGATGAGGCCATCGGTGGACAGGGCGCGCAGACGGCTGCGCGCGACCGTCGTCAGGCGCGCGGGTGTCAGGTGTGCGTGTTCGGGTGTAATTTGTGCGGCGAAATGGTCGGACCAGCCAAGATCGTCCAACGACACCTCGGTCAAAGCCGGCAGGCCTGTGCGCGGGGATGAGCGATTGATGACATTCTTCGCTTTCGTTCCGGCGTCGCGCACCGCAATGCGGCACGCTGGGGTGAGAGGCTGGACAGCGACCCAAGCGGGTCTCGTTGTGGCTGCTTCCTTCCGGATCTGACCAGGTTGGCGAGGTGCCTGCCCGCGCCAACCTCTCGAAGGGTCACATAGGCAATGTGACCGAGTCGTGCAACCCATTGCGCCAAAGTGGCATTGAGGTCTTTGGCGGCGTGGCAAACGTGCCTGAGCGCACCCCGCCAAGCCCGAAGGGCAAGTGATCTGCGGTGGTGTCAGCCTTGGCCGCGTTCGGCCCACCCGGCGAACACGCGTTCCAGCGCAACGACGATGTAGAACAGCACGATACCCAACGCGGCAAGCGCAAAGAGCACGGCGAACATCAGCGGATAATCCGCGCTGATCCGCCCGCTGTCGAACAGATCGCCCAGACCCCGGCCATGGGGGCTGACGATCTCCATCAGGTTGGTGCCGATGAAGGCCAGCGTCACCGCGACCTTCAGCGCGCCAAAGAACTCGGGCAGGGTTTTGGGCAGGGCGATTTTCCAGAAGATCGTGAACTTGGACGCCCCGAGAGAGCGCAGGATATCCCGGTATTCCGGTTCCAGCGTGCTGAGCCCGATCGAAACCGAGACCGCAATGGGAAAGAACGAGATCATGAAGGCCAGAAGGATGGTGTTGAAATCGTGCTGACCGACGAAGATCAGGGCGACGATTGGCACCACGGTGGCCTTGGGGATGGCGTTGAAGCCGACCAAAAGCGGGTAAAGCCCATCGCGGGCGGTGCGCGAAAAGCCCATGATCATGCCCAGAAGCGTCCCCACCACGATCGCCAGACCCAAGCCCGCAACCGTGCGCCAAAGCGTCTCCCAGGAGCGTTCGAGGAACAGCCAGCGGAATTGCCAGAATTTCGGCAGCAGGTCCGACGGGGACGCCATGCGGTAATCGGGCAAGCCGTTGAACCAGACAGCCCATTCCCAAAGCACAAGAACCGCCCCGATGAAGATCAGGGGCACGCCGACCTTGCGGAATATGTTGGTCATGACTGGGCCTCCGGCGTGGGGGCCTTGGCGCCGCGTTGCGCGTGGGCGGCAGGTGTTGCCGCGCCATCGGTACGTCCCTGTGCCACCTGAATTTGGTGGCGCAGGTCCGCCAGCATTGCCACGGCTTTTGGGGTATAGAGGTCATCAAGCGTGCGCTTGCCGGGAATATCGACGTTGAGCACGTATTGCGCGTGCGCGGGGCGGCCTGACAGGACAACGACCTGATCGGCCAGAAATACGCTTTCGCGCAGATCATGGGTGATCAGCAGGCAGGTGAACGGCTCGATCGCGCGCAAGTCATGCATGGTGCACCACAGGTCTTCGCGGGTGAAGGCATCAAGCGCGCCAAACGGCTCATCAAGGATCAGCACTTCGGGCTTGTGGATCAGCGATCGGCACAGGCTGGCGCGCTGGCGCATGCCGCCCGACAGTTCGGAGGGGCGTTTGTCCTCGAACCCGGTGAGGCCCACCAGATCAAGCAAGGCATGGGCGCGTTCCAGCCCTTCGGCCTTGGACATGCCGGATTTCACGATCTCCAGCGGCAGCATCACGTTTTGCAGGATGGTGCGCCATTCCAGCAGCACGGGGTTCTGAAACGCCATGCCGACCGTGGGACGGGGCGAGGTGACCAGTTTGCTGGCCAACCAGACCTGCCCTTCATCGGGTTTCATCAGGCCCGATACCAGCCGGGTCAGGGTGGATTTCCCACAACCCGACGGGCCGACAACGGCGGTAAATGTATCTTTCGGCAGCTTGAGCGACAGGTTGTCAAGCACGGGCAGCGGCCCGGAATCGGTGCGATAGGCGTGCGTTACCTCACGCAGTTCAATCTGGAAATCAGAGGACATGAGACGCCTTTTCGCAAACGTGGCGCGGGCCCGCACATGCGGGCCCGCGCAAATGGACGCTCTGGTGTATCAGGGCGCGATCATCAGCACCTCTGCCTCGGGGAGATAGGCGTCGGTGAAATACAGGGCGGGATCGATCGGGTTCTGGAATTCGTAGACCAGTTGGGTCTGCTCCAGCGCCGTGGCGAAGCGGTCGGGGTCGATGCGGCCCATGCCGTTGGCGATCACATTGTCGGTCAGCACGTTGGCATCCAGCGCCAGTTCGAGACGGCGTTGTTCCAGTTCCAGATCACCAGCCGGGTTGCGTTCGATGACTGCGGCGGCCCCTGCGGCGGGGTCGGCGGCGGCTGCGGCCCAACCCCGTGCGATGGCGCGCAGGAACCCGGTGACAGCCGCAGGATTTTCGGCGGCGAAGTCGGTGTTGACGATGACGGCGTTGCCGTAAAGCTCAACGCCGTGGTCCGAGAACAAGATGGTCGTGATGTCATCTTCGGGGATGCCAAGACGGGCCAGCGACAGGTAGCTGGAGAAGTTGAACCCGGTCACGGCGTCCACGTTGCCTTCGGCCAGCATGGGCTCGCGGGTGGGAAAGCCCACCGGTTCGATCGTGATGGTGGACACGTCGATGTCGTTGACGGCGGCCAGAATCGGGAACTGTGCCCATGCGCCATCGGGCGGCGGCGCACCGAGGATCGAGCCTTCCAGATCTTCGATGCCGGAAATCCCCTGACTGACGCGGCCCACGATGGCGAAGGGCGGGCTGTCATAGGTCATCATCACGGCGGTGACGGGCGCGCCGGGGTTCTGGTCGATGAAGCGGATGACCGAGTTGATATCGGCAAAGCCCAGCGGGAAGGACCCGGAGGCCACCTTGGGCAGCGCATCAAGCGATCCCTGACCGGCGGTGACTTCGACGTTCAGCCCTTCTTCGGCGAAGTAGCCATTGTCGATGGCAAGGAAGTATGGCGCGGACGGGCCTTCGAAGCGCCAGTCAAGCGCGAAGGGAATCGAGATATCTTGGGCAAGCGCCGGGGTCGCGGCGATTAACGCTGCGGCAATTGTTGGGATGGCTTTGGGGAACAAGGGCGTCTCCTTTTCGAGGCAGCTATTCGGGGCAGACATGCCACACGACAGCCATGGATCGGCCTTCCGGCCCATGCCGGTCAATGAATGGCAATCCGCTGAAAAACCCTGAGTGAGATAAAGTCGAAATATTCATCACATTGCCCAATTATTGAGCGGCAGGTGAACTGTGATGTCAATACCGCTAGATCGACATGGAAAAGCGGGCAAATCCGGCCGGGCGGTCCCCGTGGTCGCGCAGGCCAAGGGCGCGGATCTCATCGGTCTTGGCCAAGGCGCCGGGCCCGGTATCGACCAGCACGGTCGCACCGATATGGTGAAAGCGCCAGACGCCTTCCGGTTTCATCGCCAGTCTGTCGCGACCCGCGATGTAGCGGGTCAGGATTTCGCGCAGTGCGGTCGAATCCTGCAAGACGGTTTCGGCCTCGGCGGCGACGCTGAAGTGGCCGCCGCCGCCCGCCCTGTAACTGTTGGTCACGAGGAGCATGTGTTCGTCCGGGTCGACCGGGCGACCGTTGGCATGGCTGAGTGATACGATACGACCGGGGGTGTCGAATATGTCCTCTCCGTCGGCGGAGAAGCGGCGCGGTTGACTGACGTCGATGCAATAGCGAAGGCCGCTGAGAACGTCGAAGTTGTAGCCGGCAAAGGCGGGGTCGATCAGTTGCTGATCATCACTGCCCGGCGTGATCTGGTGGAAGGCCGACGCGACCCGTTCCAGCCATTGCGCAACCTGCGCTCCGGTCAGCCGGATGACGGCCAGCGAATTGGGATACATGTAAAGATTCGCAGCGTGTTTGACGGCCAGCGGCCCGACCGGAATATCGGTATAGTTCTGGGCACCGCCCCGCCCGCCGCATTTGAAGGGCGCCGCCGCAGAGATCAGCGGCAGCCCCGCCAGATCAGGACGGTCCGAGAGCGCGCATTGCACATGGGCGCGCTGTGCATCGGCCACGACCTGCGTCACGGCGCAGGGGGCGACAAAGGAAAAGAACGTATGCAACGGCACGGCGGTCTGGCCGATTGGCCTGCGGATGAAGTGCAGCGCATCGGCGTGGTCGCGCGCGGCCAGATCGGCAAGCGCCTTGGAGGTGGGGGCCACGCGTTGGCCCATCGCCGTCTGGGAAATGATCGGCGCGACCGAAACGGTATGATCGGCGACCCGCCACGGACCATTTTCACCACGCCGGATGGTCAGGTTGATCACCCCCAGATGACTGCCCCAATACCCCGGCTGGACCAAGGGTTTGCCATGGGCCGTGCCGCTGACACGGTCCAGCCAGTCGACGGTCGCAGCTTCGGGTGCGGGAAACAGGCTGTGGGTGTGACCAGCGACAACCGCATCCACTCCGTCCAGCGCGGCGATGCATCCGGCGGCGTTTTCCATGCCCGGATAGAGCGCGGCCTGCCCGATGCCGGAATGCGCCAGAACCACGATCACATCCGCCCCCGCGGCGCGCATGGCAGGCACCGCGGCGCGCACCGCATCGACCATGTCGGTGACGCGCAGGCGGTTTTGCAGCAAGGCCCGGTTCCACTGGGTAACCTGTGGCGGCACCACCCCAAGAACCCCGACCCCGATCCTGTGGGATCGGCCGCGCACATCGGTCACGCGCCGGTCAAGCACGGTCCAAGGCGGCAGGAATGGGCTGCCGTCTGCGCGTTCGGCATTGGCCAGAACAATCGGATAGCGCGCGCGCGACAAAGCGTTTTCCAGCATCGGCAAACCGAAGTCGAAGTCGTGGTTGCCAAGCGTGGCCGCGTCGTAACCAAGCGCGTTCATTGCCGCAATCATCGGGTGGGCCCGCCCCTCGGGGATCAGACGTTCCGCCGCCATGTCGCCAAATGGCGACCCCTGCAGCGTATCGCCGTTATCCATCAGAAGGCAGTTCTCGGATCGCGCCCGCCAGTCGGCGATCAGGCTGGCAATGCGCGCAAGCCCAACGCCGTCGTCTTCGCTGTCGAGATAGTAATTGAATGGCATCAGATGCGCGTGAAGGTCGCTTGTCGCCAGAAGCGTCAAGCGAACATCGGCCGCAATTTGGGGCGCAGCGGTGGCTGTTGCCAATGACATGATGCGTTTTCCCAGAGGTACCCTGTGGACAATCAAGCAGCACGGCAGGCATGTTGGAAAGCGTTGCCTGCGCAAAGTGCCGGAGAAGACGGGACCCTTGGGCAGGTGGTGCAGTTTTGTCATAGACATGTGCAGGACTGATGAAATTCGGATCGGGGTGAGCATGCAGCGGGCAGAGATGGTGACCTTTGGCGGATCAGGTCTTGACCGGAACGCGCCCATGCGGCGCGACCCGATCGCGCGGGCCAAGGCGCTGGCTGATGGAACCCCCATTCTGGCGCTGTGGCGCGGCAAGCCGTTGATCGCGGGCGACCCGGCCGATGGCGGCGTGGCATTGGCGTGGTTGCCCAAGGGTCATCCGGTGTTGGCAAGTTCCGGGCCTGATCTGGTTTTTCTGGGCATTGATAATGGCACGCCGCGCTTTGCCGCCGACATCTCGGGATGGGTGCCCGACGACGTGGACGAAGCGCAGGTCGGCGCGTTTCTGGATGCAACAGTGCAGGTGCACCCCGCCGCACCCAGATTTGCCTTTCGGGAGTTGCGGAGCATCATGACCGGCCTGACACCGCGCGATGCGGAATTGGCCGCGACGGCCCGCGCGGTGATGAACTGGCACAAGACACATGGGTTTTGTTCGCGTTGCGGGGCGCAAAGCGTGATGGTCGATGCCGGGTGGCAACGCAGTTGCCCGGTCTGTGCTGCGCATCATTTCCCCCGCACCGATCCGGTCGTGATCATGTTGATCACGCACGGCGACAAGGTACTGCTGGGCCGGTCGCCGGGGTGGCCAGACCGGATGTTTTCATTGCTGGCGGGTTTCGTGGAACCGGGCGAAACCGTCGAGGCCGCCGTGCGCCGCGAGGTGTTCGAGGAAACCGCCGTGCGGGTTGGCGCGGTCACCTATCTGGCATCGCAGCCGTGGCCCTATCCGGCGTCATTGATGCTGGGCTGCCGGGGAGAGGCGATCAGCACCGACATTACTGTGGACCCGACCGAGATCGAGGATGCCCTGTGGTTGGACCGGAGCGCTGTGTTGGAGGTCTTTGCGGGGACGCATCCGCGCGTCGCGCCTGCGCGCTCAGGGGCGATTGCGCACTTCCTTTTGGAGAACTGGCTTGCGGACCGGCTGGATTGACGGGCAAGTTGCGGCAAAAGATATGACAGGGGCACATCAGTCATGAAATTCAAGGTGGCCGAGGATATCGGCGCGCCCATCGACATGGTGTTCGCGCACATGACAGATTTCACCAGCTTCGAGGCGGATGCCAAGGGGCGCGGGGCGGAATTGCGCCGGGTGGACAACTGGACCCGCGCCAGCGCGGGTGTCGAATGGCGTGGCGCGGTGCAGGTGCGGGGCAAAACGCGGGCCATCGCGGCGCGCGTCACGACCCTGACGCCACAAGATACCGTGGTTGTCGACAGCCGCGTTGGCGGAATGGATTGTCAGCTTGAGATGACTTTTGTCGAGTTGAGCAGCACCATGACCCGCGTCGGCATGATCCTTGAGTTGCGACCAGACACGTTGACTGCCCGGCTGATCTTGCAGACCCTGAAATTGGCCCGTGGGCGCGTGCTGCAACGCATGACCGGCGTGCTTGCCCGACAAGGCGACGCGATCGAGGCGGCGTTGCGGCGCCAGCAGCGCGGCTAGACCCCGCCGGGAGGCGGCATCGCCTTGCGCTGGCGTGACCGTTCCAACCCCAGATGGTGTTCGCGCAAGATGATGGCTACGCCCGCGCTGACCACCACGGCGGCCCCGGCGAGCATCGTGACGGTGGGGACCTCGTCAAAGACGACATAGCCGACAGTCAGCGCCAGCAACATCGAGGTATATTCGAAGGGCGCGATCAACGACGCATCGGCAAGGCGGTAGCTGGAGGTCAGCAAGATCTGCCCGACGCCACCCAGAAGCCCGGCAGAGACCAGCATGATCGCCTGCGCGCTTGTGGGCATGGCCCAGCCCCAAGGCAGGCTGAGCAGGGACATCAGGGTTGCGGTGATCGAGAACCAGAAAACGATTGCCGCAGTCCCCTCGGTCTTCACCAGTCGACGCACGAAAACCTGTGCAAGGGCCGCGCAGACCGCGCTCAGCAAGACGATGACGGCACCAAGGGTTTCGCGCGCGTCAGCTTGGGACGGGTCCATGCCGATGCGCGGCGAAAGCACGATCAGCACGCCGACCATGCCCATGGCGACCATGGACAGGCGAAAGGCGCGCACGTTTTCACCAAGAAACATTGCGGCAAAGATGACCACCAACAAGGGCGAGGCATAGCCGATGGCCGTGACCTCGGGCAGGGGAAGCAAGCCCAACCCGGCAAAGCCCAGAAACATCGACGTCGTGCCAACCAGTCCGCGCCAGACATGCCCCATCGGGTTCTTGGTGCGCAGGCCGATGTGCAACTCGTGACGCCACAACAGCCAGATGACGATGACCGGCGTGGCAAAAAGCGAGCGGAAGAACACGGCCTGACCGGGCGGGATCGTGTCGGACACCGCCTTGATCAATGACGCCATGGCCATGAACACGCAGACCGAGCTTATTTTGAGGGCAATGCCGCGCAAGGGGTTCATCGGGCCATCCGTTCGGGGAACATGGCCACCTAAAACCGTTGATCACGAATGCGCAAGCGGTTGGGGTGCGGCGGCCCCGTCCAGCGACAGCCACAGCTTGCCGTTATGGTAGCCGCCCGTGATCAGGTGCCCGGCCGTGTGCACTTCGGGGTGGATCGCCGCCCAGTCACGAAACCGATCGTTGGTCACGATCCGCGCGCCATAGTCGCGCGCGGCTTCCAGAATGCGGGGATCGGCGGGTTCGCCGCGCGGCACGACCATGACACGGTCGCGCGGCAGGCCAAGCTGTCGCGATAGCGTCCGGTCATTCAGATAACTGCCCTGCAGCTTGTGGCCCGCGTTGGCGTCGAACACGACGCCGGGCGTGAAACCGGCGCGGGTCAGGGCGTTGATCACGTCGCGCACGGTTTCGATCTGCGCGGTCCCGTCCTTCCAGTGCATCACGTTCGACCCGTCAAGCACCACCCAGTTCGGGACCTCGCGCCCGCCGCGCTTGCGCCAGCCAGTCAGCAGAAGGATCAGACTGGCGACCGTACTGGGCACCGCCAGCAGCAACAGATCGGACATGCCGGGAACGAGTATCGCGGCGACCAGCCCCACAAGTGACAGGCAAAGCAGAAGGATCGGCGTGATCATCGCGGCGCGTTCCGGATCAATCCCGCGCGCGATCTGCCGGGTAGGTGCCCAATACGCGCAGTTCGGAACAGAAATAGGCCAGTTCCTCCAGTGCGCGCTGCACGGGCGCGTCTTCGGGGTGGCCCTCGATATCGGCATAGAACTGCGTGGCGGTGAAACTGCCGCCGACCATGTAGGATTCGAGCTTGGTCATGTTGACGCCATTGGTCGCAAACCCGCCCATCGCCTTGTAGAGCGCGGCGGGGATGTTGCGGACGCGAAACACGAAGCTGGTCATCATGTGATCGGCCCGCCGGGTCATGTTGGCCTCGGGCGACATCAGCAGGAAGCGGGTGGTGTTGCGGTCGTGATCCTCGATATGGCGGGCAAGCACATCAAGGCCGTAGATCTCTCCGGCCAGTTCCGACGCTAGCGCGGCCTGCGCCTTGTCGCCGCGTTCGGCCACAATCTGCGCCGAGCCTGCGGTATCGGCCCCAATGACGCCCTGCAGCCCGTGTTCACGCAGAAAGCCACGGCATTGGCCAAGCAAGACGGTATGGCTCATGGCGGATTTCACATCGGCCAATGTCGCGCCCTTGACGCCCAAAAGGTTGATGTGGACCCGCACGAACGCCTCTTCCACGATATGCAGGCCGCTGTCGGGCAACAGGTGATGAATGTCGGCCACCCGGCCATAGGTCGAATTTTCGACGGGCAGCATCGCCATTTCGGCGCGTCCGTCGCGGACCGCGTCTATCGCATCTTCAAAGGTGGCGCAGGCAAGCGCCTCCATCTGCGGGCGGGCGTCGTGGCAAGCCTGATGGGAGTAGGCCCCCGGCTCTCCTTGGAATGCAATGCGGGCTGTCATGGCGAATTTCTTCCAAATGGGCGTTTCGTCGCGGAGTGCTACCCTTGCCACCCCCTAAAGAAAAGCCATACATACCGGGAAACGCGCGACTGTGACGGGAACCACCATGTTTGACACGATGACGATCACCAAAGCCGGCGGCGCCCTGTGTGCCGCATTGTTGATTTTCTTGCTGGGTAACTGGGCAGCCAGTGGCCTTTACGATATCGCCAGCCATGACGAAGAGCATGTGGCCGGATATTCGATCGATACGGGATCGGACGATGAAGGCCCGGCCGAGGAAGTGGTTGAGGTTGCATTTGCCGATGTCTATGCGGTTGCCGATGCCGGCGCGGGCGAACGCCTGTTCCGCCAATGCGCCGCCTGCCATTCGCTGGAAGCAGGCGATAACGGCGTTGGTCCTTATCTCTATGGCGTCGTGAACCGCCCCAAGCACGCGGCTGAAGGGTTCAGCTATTCCGACGGTCTTTTGGCCACGACGGGTGAGTGGACACCGGAAAACATCTCTTCCTTCATCCAGAACCCGCGCCAGTATGCGCCGGGCACCGCGATGGCCTATAACGGCATGGCCGATATCGAGGATCGGGCGAACCTGATCGCCTATCTCGACAGCCTTGATAATTGATCTTGGTTTCGTGCCGCTGAACAAAGCCGCTCTTCGGGGCGGCTTTTTCTTTGGCATCACGTGAAATCGCGGCTGATCACGCATTCTCAACTTGAATGGTGTGGGGGGTGGTCCTTAACCTGCCAAGACCCACATCAATGGGTAACGAGCCGTCCAACACCGGAGATCCGCGATGCATAACCGCCCCGCCACTGCAACGCGCGCCATGCGCGCCACCGTCATGCCACGGGCAATGGCCGCGCCCCTGATGCTGGCGGCGTTGATCTGGGCCGGGACCGCGCTTGGCCTGCGGGCGCAGGACGATCTGATCGTGACACACGGGGTTTCGACCTTCGGGGAACTGACCTACCCGGCGGATTATCCGCATCTGAATTACGTGAACCCCGATGCACCGCAGGGTGGCGAGATGTCGTTTTCGTGGTCCAGCGGATCGTTCGACAGCCTGCATCCGTATACGAACATCGGCAACGCGGCCGTGTTGTCGAGTTTCTTTTTTGAATCACTGCTGGAATCGACGGCGGACACCATCGGCGAATCCTATGGGCTGTTGGCGGAAACGATCGCCTACCCCGAAGATCGATCCTACGTCATCTTCACCATCCGTGAGGGGGCGATGTTTTCGGACGGCACGCCGGTGACGGCGGATGACGTGCTGTTTTCCTACGAGATTCAGCGGGACGAAGGCCTGCCGAGTTTCCGCGCCTCGCTTCCCATGACGGTTGCCGGGGCGCAGACGCTGGACGACCGCCGCATCCGGTTCGATTTCAACCCCGACGCCCCGTTGCGCGGCCGGATCGAGGCGGCGGGCGGTTTGCCCGTCTTCAGCCGGGCCAGTCATGAGGCCTCGGGGCTGGCCTTCAACGAAAGCCGCCTTGTGCCGCTGGTGGGGTCCGCGCCCTACGTGTTGGACGAGGTTGTGCCCGGCCAGCGCGTCGTGATCGCCCGCAACCGCGACTATTGGGGCAATGACATGCCGATCAATCGCGGGCGGCACAACTTTGACAGCATTCGCGTTGAATATTACGGTGATGCCATCGCGGCCTTCGAAGGGTTCACCGCAGGAAACTATACCTTCCGGCAGGAAAGCAGCAGCGCGACGTGGGCCACGGCCTATGATTTCCCCAAGCTTGATCAGGGCATTGTTCTGCGCGAGGAACTGCCGGACGGCACGATCTCCAGCGGGCAGAGCTTCATGATCAATCTGCGCGAAGACCGGTTTTCCGACCCGCGCGTACGCGAAGCCCTGACGCTGATGTTCAACTTCGAGTGGACGAATGCGACCCTGTTCTACGGGCTTTACCGGCAGAACATCAGCTTTTGGGAAAACACCGAACTTGCGGCAACGGGTATGCCATCGGAGGCGGAACTGGCCATTCTGGAACCGCTGCGCGATCTGCTGCCCGAACGCGTGTTCACCGAGGAGGTGTTCAGCGTGCCGCCATCGGATCCGGAACGCACCCTTGACCGCCGTCAGGCGCGCCGGGCCGGCAACTTGCTGGACGAAGCCGGCTGGGAAGTCGACAGCGACGGCATGCGCCGCAACGCGGCCGGTGAATTGCTGACGGTGGAGTTCCTGAATGCCAGCCCGCTGTTTGACCGAATCATCAACCCCTATGTCGAAAACCTGCGCGCCATCGGTGTCGATGCCAGCCTGAACCGCGTGGACCCTGCCCAATTGAGCCAGCGCCAGCGTGATCAGGATTTCGATATCGTCACCGACCATTTCCCGATGGGGTATGAGCCCGGATCCGGCCTGCGTCAGTATTTCGGCACGCTTGGCGCCGACGAGGCGTTGTTCAACGTGCCCGGTCTGGCGGATGAAGGGGTCGATCAGTTGTTGGAAATCGTGATCGGCGCGGAAACGCAGGCCGAACTGAACGTTGCGGTATCGGCGCTGGACCGCGTCCTGCGGGCCAAGATGATCCGCATCGGGCAATGGTATAACCCCAACCACTGGGTCAGCTATTACGACATGTATCGTTATCCCGAAACGCTGCCCCCCTTCGCGCTTGGTTTCCTTGACTTCTGGTGGATCGATCCCGAAGCCGAGGCCGCGTTACGCGCGCAAGGGGCGTTCTGACCCGGTATGGGCGCCTATATCATCAGACGGCTGTTGTTGATCATTCCGACCCTTCTGGGGGTCATGATGGTGAACTTCATTCTGACGCAGTTCGTGCCCGGCGGTCCGATCGAACAGGTGCTTGCCCAGCTTGAAGGCGATGGCGATGTGTTCGCGGGTATCTCAGGGGCGGGCAATGAAAGCGGCGGGATCAGTGAGGCGGATAACAACTACCAAGGAAGCCGTGGACTGCCGCCGCAATTTCTGGCCGAGCTTGAGGTGCAGTTCAACTTTTCCCGGATCGTCTGTGCCGAAGGATATGAAGGCGAACCCGATCTGGCGTCGGATGATTGCGTGGCCGAGCCCATTCCCGCCGGTGAACGGTTCCTCATCATGATGTGGGACTACATGCGGTTCGACTTCGGCGAGAGCTATTTCCGGTCGGCCTCGGTTGTGGAACTGGTGATCGAAAAGATGCCGGTTTCCATCTCTCTGGGGCTGTGGTCGACCCTGATCGCCTACCTCGTGTCGATCCCGCTGGGCATTCGCAAGGCGGTGCGCGACGGAAGCCCGTTCGATACATGGACAAGCGGGATCATCATCGTGGCCTACGCCATCCCCGGTTTCCTGTTCGCCATTCTGCTGTTGGTCCTGTTTGCGGGCGGGCGGTATTTCCAGATCTTCCCGTTGCGGGGCCTGACATCGGAAAACTGGGACAGTTTCGGGGTGCTGCACCAGATTGGAGATTACTTCTGGCACATCACCCTGCCGGTGCTGGCATCGACAATTTCGGCATTCGCCACCCTGACCCTGCTGACCAAGAACAGTTTTCTGGACGAGATCAAGAAACTGTATGTGATGACCGCGAAAGCCAAGGGCCTGTCAGAGACGCAGGTGCTGTACCGTCATGTGTTCCGCAACGCGATGCTGATCGTGATTGCCGGATTTCCGGCCGTGTTCGTCGGCGTGTTCTTTGGTGGCAGCCTGATCATCGAGACCATCTTTTCGCTGGATGGGCTGGGCCGATTGGCGTTCGAGGCCGCCGTGCGCCGTGACTACCCGGTGATTTTCGGCACCCTGTTCGTGTTCGGGATTATCGGACTGATCGTGAACATCCTGTCGGATCTGATGTATGTCTGGATCGACCCGCGCATCGATTTCAACAGTCGGGAGACATGAGCCATGGCCATGCCTGACACGCCCCCCGACATCTCGCCCGCACCGCAACCGGGTGGCACATCACCACTAGTGCCGCCGGAACCGGCGCGCGGCTGGTTCACACCATCGCCGCTGAACAAACGCCGTTTGCGCAACTTCCGGGCCAACCGCCGCGCGGTTTGGTCCCTGATCATCTTCTCCGTCCTTTACGGTCTGTCACTGTTCGCGGAAGTCATCGCCAACGATCGCCCGCTGCTCGTCAGTTATGAAGGCGAATGGTATACGCCGATCTTCAGCTTCTACCCTGAAACCCAGTTCGGGGGCGATTTCCGCACCGAAGCCGTCTACCGCGATATCGAGGTGCAATGCCTGATCATCGCCGCCGGGGCCGAAGCCTGCTGGGATGACCCCGAAGACGTGATTGCCGATGCGCAGGACGGCGAGTTGGACGGGCAGGCTATCACGACCGGGTGGCTGCTGTGGCCGATCGTGCCCTACAGCTACAACACGGTGAACGATATCGGCGGGTCGGCCCCGTCCGCGCCCGATGCGGACCATTGGCTGGGCACCGACGACACCGCGCGCGATGTGCTGGCCCGCGTCATCTATGGCTTTCGCCTGTCCATCAGCTTTGCGCTGGTGGTTACGTTCTGCACCACCGTTCTGGGCATGGCGGCGGGGGCCGTGCAGGGTTATTTCGGCGGGATCACGGACCTGATCTTTCAACGGATCATCGAGATATGGAATGCCACGCCGTCGCTGTTCGTGATCATCATCCTGTCGGCGATCTTCACCATGAATTTCTGGTTGCTGGTCTTTTTGATGGTGCTGTTCGGGTGGACGGGGCTGGTGGGTGTGGTGCGGGCCGAGTTCCTGCGTGCCCGCAATTTCGAATATGTGCGGGCGGCCCGCGCGCTGGGCGTCGGGAATGGCACGATCATGTATCGCCACGTGTTGCCCAACGCGATGGTGGCGACATTGACGTTTCTGCCCTTCATCGTCACGGGCACCATCGGCGCGTTGGCCAGCCTTGATTTTCTGGGCTTCGGGTTGCCGTCATCGGCGCCGTCGCTGGGCGAAATGACATTGCAGGCCAAGAACAACCTGCAGGCGCCATGGCTGGCCTTCACCGCGTTCTTCACCTTTGCGATCATGCTGTCGCTTCTGGTCTTCATTTTCGAAGGCATCCGCGATGCATTCGACCCCCGAAAGACCTTTCAATGACCTTGCTGGACGTCAACAACCTGAGCGTGTCGTTCACCCAGGACGGCAAGACCACTCATGCGGTACGCGGTGTGACGTTCCATGTGGACCGGGGGGAAACGGTGGCGCTGGTGGGCGAATCCGGGTCCGGCAAATCGGTCACCGCGCTGTCGACGGTCGACCTTGTGCCCGGCGACCCCACGGTGACCGGGTCAGTGACCTATGCCGGCAAGGAAATGATCGGCGCGCAGGAAAGCGAACTGCGCAGGGTGCGCGGCAACGACATCAGTTTCATCTTTCAGGAGCCGATGACATCGCTGAACCCGTTGCACACGCTGGAAAAGCAGTTGGCCGAAAGCATCACGCTGCATCAGGGGCTGCGCGGTGCGGCGGTGCGGGCGCGCATCATCGAGTTGTTGATCAAGGTGGGCATCCGCGACCCCGAAACCCGGCTGGACAGTTATCCGCACCAATTGTCGGGCGGGCAACGCCAGCGCGTGATGATCGCCATGGCGCTGGCCAATGGACCCGACCTGTTGATCGCCGACGAACCGACAACGGCGCTGGATGTCACCATTCAGGCGCAGATTCTGGAACTGTTGGCCGAACTGAAACGCAGCGAAGGCATGAGCCTGCTGTTCATCACGCATGATCTGGGTATCGTGCGCCGGATTGCCGACAGGGTTTGCGTGATGCAGGGCGGCGAGATCGTGGAGCAGGGCCGCACCGCCGAGATTTTCGCCAACCCCACGCACGCGTATACCCGCACGCTTCTGGCGGCGGAACCGTCAGGCCGTCCCGATCCGGTACCCGAAGGCGCGCCCGAAATCGTCAACACGCGCGACCTGCGTGTGTGGTTTCCCATCCAGCGCGGGCTGCTGCGGCGCACTGCCGGCTATGTGAAGGCGGTGAACGCGGCCACTATCAGCGTGCGGGCCGGTGAAACACTTGGGGTGGTCGGCGAAAGCGGATCGGGCAAGACGACGCTGGCTTTGGCGATCATGCGGCTGATCTCCTCGCAGGGGCCGGTCGCGTTCATGGGGCGCGACCTGCAGGGGCTGAAATCGCGCGACATGCGGCCACTGCGGCGTGACATGCAGATTGTGTTTCAAGATCCCTACGGGTCGCTCAGCCCGCGGATGACGGTGGAACAGATCGTCGCCGAGGGCCTTGGCGTGCAGGGTGTGCCGCGTGCGAGGCACCGCGAACAGGTGGCCGAAATTCTGGCAGAGGTCGGGTTGGATCCGGTGATGATGCACCGCTATCCGCACGAATTTTCGGGGGGGCAGCGGCAGCGCATCGCGATTGCACGGGCCATGATCTTGCGCCCGAAACTGGTGGTTCTGGATGAACCGACCAGTGCGCTGGACATGACCGTTCAGGTGCAGATCGTGGAACTGTTGCGCGATCTGCAGCGGCGGCACGGGTTGGCCTATCTGTTCATCTCGCACGATCTGAGGGTGGTGCGGGCGCTGAGCCACAAGGTCATCGTGATGAAGCAGGGTGACGTCGTGGAAACCGGCGATGCCGACCAGTTGTTCCGTCATCCGCGCAACGACTATACCCGCGAGTTGATGCGCGCGGCCTTTGGCGAGTTGCCCGCCGCCGATGGCCCAACGGGTTGAGGCCACCGGGCGTCGGGTGCGCCACGGCTCAGATGGCCGAGGAATGGCCTTCCGCGTGCATCTCGTAGGCATCGAAGGCACGCGCGATCATCCGGGTCAGTGGTTTGCCTTCGGGCAAAATTTCCAGCCCGCCTGCATCCGCCCGGACCATGCCGGGAAAGGCTTGGGCAGCCTTGGCATACATCGCAGTCAAGGTGTCGGCGGGGACGTCGAAGTCGTGCATCAGGGCCGTCGTCTTAACGCGGAAATCGCACATCAACGCCTCGATGATGCGGGCGCGCAGGCGGTCTTGACCCTTGAAGACATGACCCCGACCCGTTGCCAAGACGCCTGATCGCACGGCGCGCTGGTAATCGGCTGTGCCGCTGGCGTTTTGCGCATAACCTTGCGGGAATTGGGAAATCGCCGAAGCCCCCAGACCCAACAGCACATCGCAGCCGTCATCGGTATAGCCTTGGAAATTCCGGCGCAGGTTTCCCGTACCTGCGGCATGGGCCAGCGCATCATCATGGCGCGCGAAATGGTCAATCCCGATTTCGGCGTAATCATCCCACAAGAACAGCCGCCGCGCGGTCTCGAACAGGGCCAGCCGTTCTTCGGGGCTCGGCAGGGTCTCGGTTGGGATCATCGATTGGCGTTTGGCCATCCATGGCACATGCGCATAGCCATAAAGCGCCACCCGGTCAGGGGCGAGCGTGAGCAGCATCTGCACCGTTTCGGAAATGCGGGTGCGCGTCTGTTTCGGGAGGCCGAAAAGGATATCGGCATTCAACGAGGTGATCCCGCGCGCGCGCAGCCCCTCGACCGCGTTGCGCGTCACCTCATAGCTTTGCACGCGCCCGATGATCTGTTGGATTTCGGGGTCGAAATCCTGCACCCCGATCGAGGCGCGGTTCATCCCCGCCGTGGCCAAGGCATCCAGCCGCGCCCCGTCGATCTCGTTCGGGTCGATCTCGACCGAGAATTCGGCCTGATCGGCAACGGGAAAGGCAGCATGCAGCGCCTGAGACAGATCCGTCATCATGTCGGGGGCCAAGAGCGTCGGGGTGCCACCACCCCAATGGATGCGCGCAACCTCAACATCCGGGGGCAACATCCGCGACAGGGTGGCGATTTCCTGTTTCAGGGTGCCCAGATAGGCGTGCACCGGCCCGTCCGACCGCATACCTTGGGTCCGGCAGGCGCAGAACCAGCACAAGCGGCGGCAAAACGGCACATGCACATAGACCGATATCCGTGACCCGGCGGGTATGGACCTGATCCAGTCAGCATATCTTGCCCCATTCACGTCGTTCGAGAACTTCGTGGCCGGTGGATAACTGGTGTAGCGCGGCACTTTGGCATCGAAAAGTCCAAGGCGGCGAAGTTGCGAAAGCTGATTCATTGGAATAGTATCAGAATGGAAACGTGCGACCGCTTTGATACAGATCAAGCACCCGAATTTTTTGATGGCTTGCAGGGAACGACCATGCCCAATCGCCAACTTGCCGTTCCTAATCTGGAATGCGCCCAATGCCCGATCCGACACCGTGCCGTTTGCGCGCGCTGTGAAACCGATGAGCTGGAGACGCTGGAGGCGATAAAGTATTATCGCAGCTACGCGGCCGGACAGACGATCGTGTGGGCCGGCGACAAGATGGATTTCGTGGCATCGGTGGTGAACGGGGTCGCGTCCTTGTCCCAGACCATGGAAGACGGACGCCGCCAGATGGTGGGCCTGCTGCTGCCGTCGGATTTTCTGGGGCGTCCGAACCGCGAAACCGTGGCCTATGACGTGACCGCGACCACGGATGTGACGCTGTGCTGTTTCCGCCGTGTGCCGTTTCAGGACATGTTGATCAACACGCCTCACATCAGCCAGCGCCTGCTGGAAATGACGTTGGATGAACTGGACGCCGCGCGGGAGTGGATGTTGCTTCTGGGCCGCAAGACAGCGCGCGAAAAGATCGCCAGTTTCCTTGCGATCATCGCCCGCCGTGATGCGACCATCCAATCCAGTGACCCAAGCGGGGAAGTGGCGTTCAACCTGCCCCTGACGCGCGAAGCTATGTCCGATTACCTTGGTCTGACACTGGAAACGGTCAGTCGTCAGATGTCTGCGCTGAAGCGCGACGGTGTCATCCGGCTGGAGGGCAAGCGCATGATCGTGATCCCCGATTTCGTTCTGCTTCTGGATGAAACCGGGGATGACAACGATGGCGGCATGCCGGTCTAGGGTTACCTTGGGGACTGGCGTATTTGCGTTGCCGGCTGTCGTCGCGGCCCGCCGAGGTGCGGTGCCACAAGTTTTGACGCGCCTTGGGCTGATCAATTACCCGCGCTGAAATGCAGAACGCCCCGCGGTTCGGCGGGGCGCTGCGGGTGTAGCATTTATGCCAGATCAGTGTGCCATCAGCACTGGAACGGCGGCATGTTCCAACTGATTACGGGTTGCCCCGCCCAAGATCGCCTCGCGGAAACGGGAATGGCCATAGGCCCCCATCACCACCATGTCGGCACCGGTATCGGTGACGTGGCGGTTGATCACCTCGGACACGCGCGGCAGGGTCTGGGGCGCGATCGTCACCTCAACCTTCACTCCGTGCCGAGTGAGCATGCGGCTTAGTTCCGCACCCGGATCGGTCATGTTCGCGGGGTGGCGTTCGGGCGCGACGATCAAGATGTCCACCAGTTCCGCGGCCTTCAGCAGGGGCAGCGCGCGGCGCGCGGCAACCAGCGCCTCCTCTGACTCGTTCCATGCAACGACGACCCGGCGCGGGGATGCCGTAAGAGCGGCCTTGTCCGCCAATACCAGAACGGGCGCACGCCCATGGAACAACGCCGCCTCGATCAGGATCGGGGCATCGCTGGGTTGTTCCTTTCCGTATGGCTTTGGCAAGATCACCAGATCGGAAAATCGTGCATGGCGCGCGACAAGCACGCCGATGTTGGCCGATTGCGCCACCAGCGCCTCGATGCCCCATGGTATGTCGGTCCTGCTCAGATAGGTACGCGCCGCCGCTTCGACCTCGGTCGCCGCTTCCTGCGCTTGGGCCAGTGTTTCCTGATAAATCACGGCCGTTGCCCCGGCGTAATAATACCCCACCTGCGTACGATCGATGCCAAGGCATAGCACGTCCAGATGCGCGCCGACGTCTTCCGCAAAAGCGATGGCGTGCGGCAGCACTTCCGCGACTTGGTCGGTATCAGTCAGGATCGTCAGGATTGTCTTATAGCTCATGGCACCCTCCGCCTTTTGTGTTCTGCGCCAAGTCTATTCCCTGCGCGCGCGCCACGCATTGACGTGCCTCAATACAATCGTGCCTCGCGATTGACATGGATCAAAGCCGTTGCCGGGTCTTCCGGGCCATGAGGGGTGCAGATGGAACAGCTCCGGATGGCTCTGACAGTCCTGAACCGGAGCACGATGAAGGGACGATCAATGCTTGATTACGTAAAGCTCCTGATCCTTGGCCTGGTGACGCTATGCGCCGCCATTGCTGCCAATTACGCCCGGGACGTGCCGTATATGGTGCACATGGTCCTGGTTATGATCACTGCGGGCGGGCTGTTTTTGTATCAGCTGCGCCGCACGGGCGAACCGGTGATGCCGGTGCCAACCCACGAATATATGGATGGCCCGGTCAAGGCAGCGGCGATTGCCACTGTCTTTTGGGGCATTACGGGCTTTCTGGTGGGCGTCGTCATCGCGTTCCAACTGGCTTACCCGCAGCTCAACTTCGACTGGTCGCAGGGGTATCTGAACTTCGGACGCTTGCGGCCGTTGCACACCTCGGCGGTTATCTTCGCGTTTGGGGGCAATGCGCTGTTGGCGGCGTCCTTCTATATCGTGCAGCGCACCAGTGCCGCGCGGCTTTGGGGCGGCAACCTGACGTGGTTCGTGTTCTGGGGGTATCAGTTCTTCATCGTTCTGGCTGCCACCGGGTATGTGATGGGCGCAACGCAGGGCCTCGAATACGCTGAACCCGAATGGTACGTCGATTTGTGGCTGACAGTTGTTTGGGTCGCGTTTCTGGCCGTCTTCGTGGGGACGCTCCTGAACCGGAAAGAGCCGCACATCTACGTGGCAAACTGGTTCTTGCTGGCCTTCATCGTGACCGTTGCCATGTTGCATGTGGTCAACAACATGTCGGTTCCGGTGTCGATCTTCGGGTCGCGTTCGGTGCAGGTGATGTCGGGCGTGCAAAGCGCGATGACGCAGTGGTGGTATGGCCATAACGCGGTGGGCTTCTTCCTGACCGCAGGCTTTCTGGGGATGATGTACTATTTCATTCCCAAGCAGGCCGAGCGTCCGGTTTATTCCTACAAGCTGTCGATCATCCACTTCTGGGCGCTGATCTTTCTGTATATCTGGGCGGGCCCGCACCATCTGCACTATACTGCGTTGCCGGATTGGGCCTCGACCCTTGGCATGGTGTTCTCGATCATCCTGTGGATGCCCAGCTGGGGCGGCATGATCAACGGCCTGATGACGCTGTCGGGCGCATGGGACAAGCTGCGCACCGATCCGGTGTTGCGGATGATGGTGACCTCGGTCGCGTTCTACGGCATGTCGACCTTCGAGGGTCCGATGATGTCGATCCGCGCGGTCAACAGCCTGTCGCACTATACTGACTGGACCATCGGGCACGTGCATTCCGGCGCGCTTGGCTGGAACGGCATGATCACCTTCGGCATGCTGTATTACCTGTTCCCGAAATTGTGGAACCGGCAGCGGCTCTATTCCCTGCGTCTGGTCAGCTGGCACTACTGGTTGGCGACCATCGGCATCGTTCTTTATGCGTCGTCCATGTGGGTGACGGGGATCATGGAGGGCCTGATGTGGCGTGAAGTGGATGCGCAGGGCTTCTTGGTGAACTCCTTTGCCGACACGGTGGAAGCCAAGTTCCCGATGTATGTGGTTCGCGGTTTGGGTGGGGTCATGTTCCTCTCCGGTGCGCTGATCATGGCCTATAACCTCTGGATGACCGTGACGCGCGGCCCGGCGAAAGCCGAAGCCCCCGCCATGGCTCCGGCTGAATAAGAAGGGATCGGACCATGGCAATTCTTGACGGTCATAAGAAGATCGAAACCAACGCGACCTTGCTGCTGACGCTCAGCTTTCTGGTCGTGACCATCGGCGGGATCGTGGAAATCGCGCCTCTCTTCTACCTCGAAAACACGATCGAGGATGTCGAGGGGATGCGCCCCTACGCCCCGCTGGAACTGGCGGGCCGCGAGATCTACATCCGCGAAGGCTGCTATGTCTGCCACAGCCAGATGATCCGCCCCATGCGGGACGAGGTCGAACGCTATGGTCACTACAGCCTTGCGGCGGAATCGCAGTATGATCACCCGTTCCAATGGGGGTCCAAGCGTACGGGCCCGGATCTGGCGCGTGTCGGTGGCCGCTATTCCGACGCGTGGCATGTCGATCACCTGACGGATCCGCAATCGGTGGTTCCGGAATCGGTGATGCCGCCCTACGCTTTCCTTGCGGATAACGTGCTGCGGCCCACCTACATCGCCGATCTGATGTCGACACACCGTATTGTCGGCGTGCCCTACACGTCCGACATGATCGAGAACGCGAGCCTCGATTTCATCCAGCAAGCCACGGATTTCGGTGATGGCGGCGTGATCGATCGTTACCCCGGTGCGCAGCAGCGTGATTTCGACGGCAACCCTGCCGTGACCGAAATGGACGCGCTGATCGCCTATTTGCAGATGTTGGGCACGTTGGTCGATTTCTCGACCTTCACACCTGACGAAAGCCGGTAAGAAAGGACCTATGTGATGGAAGATACCTATACAATCATGCGGGTCTTTGCCGGCAGCTGGGGCATGATGTTCATGCTTGCGGCCTTTGTCGGGGTGATCGCCTTCATCTTTCGGCCCGGCAGCCGCAAAGTGCATCAAGAAACGGCGCAAATCCCTTTCCTCTATGACGATCGCCCGGCGGGTGACGACCAGCATTCGGAGGCGCGGCCATGACCGACCAGAAAATCGAGACCTCGAACGAACAGGTCCTGCAAGAAGGTGATCCCAACACCACGGGTCACGTCTGGGATGGCATCAAGGAGTTCGACAACCCGATGCCGCGCTGGTGGCTTTGGACATTCTATGCCTGCATCGTCTGGGGCATCGGATATACCATCGCCTATCCGGCATGGCCCCTGATCAACGGCGCGACTGCCGGTCTGTTGGGGTATTCCACGCGGGCCGAAGTTGCCGCCGACATCGCCGAGGTCGATGCCGCGAATGCCCCGATCCTTGCCCGGATGGAGGAGGTGGCCCTTGGCGACATCACGCCTGATGCCAACCCCGATCTTTACGCCTATGCGGTGCAGGGCGGCGCGGCGATCTTTGCAAGCTGGTGTTCGCAATGCCACGGATCGGGCGCGGCGGGTGTGCAGGCCTCGGGGTATCCGAACCTGCTGGATGATGATTGGCTGTGGGGCGGCACGATTGACGATATCCACCTGACCATTAGCCACGGGATCCGCAACGAAGATGACCCCAACGCACATTACTCGGAGATGACGGCCTTTGACGAAATCCTGACGAACGACGAAATCGCGTCGGTTGTGCAATACGTGCGCAACATGTCGGGGCAAGAGGCCGAGGCCACGCTGGCTTCCGCAGGGGAAGAGGTTTTCCTGAACAACTGCGCGGCGTGTCATACCGATCAGGGCACCGGGGACCAATTCCTTGGTGCGCCCAACCTGACCGACGCAATCTGGCTTTACGGCGGATCGGAAGAGGCGATCGAATATACCGTTCGCTATTCCCGCTTTGGCGTGATGCCGCCGTGGTCGGCAGATGCGTCAGATGCGGGTCGCCTGTCCGAGGCAGAAGTGCGCGCCGTGGCGGTCTACGTCCACTCCCTTGGTGGTGGCGAATAAACAGCAGGTTCCGGCGGCCCCTCCCGGTCGCCGGTCCGGCACCGATCCTGATCCTGTTCGCGCATTTCCTTCAGGATCGGTGCCTTTCTTCTGCCCCAAGATCCGACCAAACAGGTCTTGAAGCGCAGACAATTACCCAGATTTTGCCTAATGATGCCACATTGGCCTGCCACTGCTTAGTCCGTTGGTAAAGAGTACGAGTGCGCATGTTTATTGCAGTAGTGTTTCACGAGTTCAAAGAGTTCCAGAATCGTATCACCATTGAATGGATGGTGATCGTGGCGGTGGGTGCCCTGATGATTTTCGGGGCCGCAGGTGGGGTCTATTACGGCTACAGTCAGATATTCTCGACCCTAACCGCAGTTGACCCCACGCCCCCACTCCTGGTGTTTGCCAAAACATCCTGAGCATCTCGCGACAGCCAGTCGCAGACCGGTGAAATTCTTGTCTTTGTGTGCTAGTTCCTTGATGTGGCCCAGTGATCCGGGCGTGCTTGATCCACGTCAAAGAGATGTTTTGCCCAAGGTCCTACACGGGACGGGCGCAGGACACGAACAACCCAAGGATGAATCTCCAAATGAGTGTGACCGAAGGGGCCCCCAAGCTCTACGCTTCCCGTGAGCCCGTCTTTCCCAAACGGGTCAAAGGGCGGTTTCGCAACCTGAAATGGGCCATCATGGCCGTGACCCTTGGGATCTATTACATCACGCCGTGGATTCGGTGGGACCGTGGCCCGGCTTTGCCCGACCAAGCCGTTCTGATCGACATGGCGAATCGCCGCTTCTTCTTTTTCTGGATCGAGATCTGGCCGCACGAGTTCTATTTCGTTGCGGGCCTTTTGATCATGGCGGGTCTTGGCCTGTTCCTGTTCACATCCGCGCTGGGCCGGGTCTGGTGCGGCTATTCCTGTCCGCAGACCGTGTGGACCGATCTTTTTTTCGCGGTCGAACGCTGGATCGAGGGGGACCGCAACGCGCGGCTGCGCCTTTGGAAGGCGGACTGGGACTTCAAGAAATTCCGCCTGCGGATCACCAAATACATCGTCTGGCTGCTGATCGCGGTGGCCACTGGCGGCGCTTGGGTG
This sequence comes from Paracoccaceae bacterium, assembly GCA_017854585.1. Taxonomy (GTDB): domain Bacteria; phylum Pseudomonadota; class Alphaproteobacteria; order Rhodobacterales; family Rhodobacteraceae; genus JAFMHK01. The sequence continues at coordinate 157,772 of JAFMHK010000002.1, read as the reverse complement.
TTCTATTTCGCCGATGCGCCCACCTTGTTGCGTGATCTGCTGACCGGGCAGGCCGCGTTCATTGCCTACGCCACAATCGCCGTCCTGACCGCAACGACCTTTGTGTTCGGTGGCTTCATGCGCGAACAGGTCTGCATCTACATGTGTCCTTGGCCGCGCATTCAGGCCGCGATGATGGATGAACAGACCATCACCGTCGCCTACCGCGACTGGCGGGGCGAACCACGTGGCAAACATCGCAAGGCGGAAGACGCGGCGGAGATGGGCGATTGCATCGACTGCATGGCCTGCGTGAACGTGTGCCCCACGGGCATCGACATTCGGGACGGGCAACAGTTGGAGTGCATCACCTGCGCGCTTTGCATCGACGCGTGTGATGACATCATGACCAAGATCGGCAAGCCACGGGGTCTGATCGACTATATGGCCCTGACGGACGAGGCGAATGAGCGCGCCGGCAACGAAAAGATCAGCGTGTGGAAACATATCTTTCGGCCCCGCACGATTCTTTACACCACCCTTTGGTCCGGCATTGGCATTCTGCTGGTGGTCATGTTGTTCATCCGGTCCGAAATTGACGTGACCGTGGCCCCGGTTCGCAACCCGCAATACGTGATGTTGTCTGACGGATCGATCCGCAACACCTATGACATCCGCATCCGCAACATGAGCCATGATGACAGCACGTTCCGCATTGAACTTGCTGCGGACGATGTGCTGCGAATCGAACTGGAAGGCACCAATCAGCTGACCGTCGATGTTCCCGCTGACACGATCCAATTGCAGCGGGTTTATGTCACGGCGCGGCCCGAAGATGCCCCCGCCAGTGCCGAACGGACCGAGTTCCGTTTCTGGGTCGAAGACCTGCGGTCCACCGCGCGCACGTATCAAGACACCACGTTCTTCGGAAGGGAACCGGAATGACCATGGCACATGACACCCAAAAGCCTGTCCGGGAACTGACCGGGCGCAAGTTCCTTGCCATTCTGGTTGCCTTCTTCGGCACGATGATCGCGGTCAACCTGTTCATGGCCTATAACGCCATAAGCACCTTTCCCGGGCTGGAGGTCAGCTCCTCCTACGCCGATAGCCAAAGCTTTGACGCGCGCCGCGATGCGCAAGAGGCTTTGGGCTGGAACGCGTCGGTCGCGGTGGCGGACGGCGTGCTGACCCTGACGTTGGTCGATGATGACGGTGCGCCGGTCGCCCCGGCGGAATTGACCGCGTTGTTGACGCGCCCCACCAACCAGACCGAAGATCAATTGCTGGATCTGACGCGTGTAAACGGCGGCTTTACCGCGCCGGTCGAGGTGTCGCGCGGTCGTTGGCGGCTGCGGCTGACGGGAACCGCGCGGGATGGAACCGAATATCGCCACAACATCACCTTTACCCTTCGGGATCAGAATTGACCGCGACCTTCGAACACGCCCACCCCGCCGCTTGCCCGGCCTGTGCAGCCGCCCCGCTGGCCGAAAGCATGGCGGCGAAACCCGTTATCGGGCGGCTGATGCTGTCTCTGCCGGGGATCCATTGCGCGGGCTGCATTTCGGGCGTGGAACGTGCGCTTCTGGCGGTTCCGGGGGTCAGTGATGCACGGGTGAACCTGACGCTGCGCCGCGCCGCGATTGACGCCAGCCCCGAGGTCACGGCCAAAATGCTGACCGATATGCTGGCGGCCGCCGGATACGAGGCGCATGAACTGGACGCGGGCCAACTGGCCTCCTCCGCGGCCGATCAGGCCGGGCGCGACCTGCTGATGCGGCTGGCGGTTGCCTTCTTTGCCATGATGAACGTGATGTTGTTGTCGGTTGCCGTCTGGTCCGGTGCCGAGGATGCGACCCGCGACATGATGCACTGGATATCGGCGGCGATCGCCATTCCGGCGGTCATCTTTTGTGGGCGGCCCTTCTATGCCTCGGCTTGGGGGGCGTTGCGGGGGCATCGGCTTAACATGGATGTGCCGATATCGCTGGCCATCCTGCTGGCTGTCGGCACCTCGCTTTATGAAACCATGCATTCCGGTGAACACGCCTATTTCGACGCGGCGATTTCACTGTGCTTCTTCCTGTTGGCCGGTCGCTATCTTGACCATCGCACCCGCGCCTCTGCCCGGTCCGCCGCGCAGGAACTGACGGCGCTGGAGGTTCCCCGCGCCCTGAGGGTCACGGCGGCGGGCGAAGAAACCGTCTCGGTCGCCGACATCGCCATCGGTGACATCGTGCGCGTGAAGCCCGGCGGTGGTATCCCCGTCGATGGCGTGGTCACAGACGGCCAATCCGAGATCGACCGCGCCCTGATGACGGGCGAAAGCCTTCCGGCCTATGCCGGTCCGGGGTCGATCGTCAGCGCGGGCGAGGTCAATCTGACCGGCCCGCTGAACATCCGCGTCACCGCTGCGGGCCGCGATACGGCGTTGCACCGCATCGCCGATCTGGTCGCCGTGGCCGAGGCGGGGCGCAACAATTACACGTCGCTCGCCGATCAGGCCGCGAAGCTCTATGCGCCGGGGGTGCATATCTTGTCTCTTGCCGCGGCCATCGGGTGGTGGATCTACACGCAAGACCTGCGTCTTGCGCTGAATATCGCGGCGGCGGTCCTGATCATTACCTGTCCCTGCGCGCTTGGGCTGGCCGTGCCGGCCGTGACCACCGCCGCATCCGGGCGGCTGTTTCGCAAGGGGATGCTGATCAAGGACGGGACCGCGATGGAGCGGCTGGCCGAGGTTGATACGGTCGTGTTTGACAAGACCGGCACCCTGACCGCCGGCCAGCCCACGCCGTTTGGGTTGGACGAACACGCGCCGGACGACTTGGCCGTCGCATTGGCCTTGGCGCAGGCGACGGCGCATCCGCTGGCCCGCGCGCTGGTCGCCGCCCTGATCGCGCGGGGCATCCAGCCGGCAGCCGTGTCCGATCTGACCGAGGTGCCGGGCTATGGTGTGAAGGGGCGCTGGCGCGATCAGACTGTGCGTCTTGGGCGCGCCATCTGGCTGGGGGCCGATGCGCCGGATCATACCGCCACCTTCGTGCAGATCGGTGCGGCAGCACCGCGCGCCTTCGGGTTTACCGATACACTGCGCGACGGGGCCGCCGCGACCGTGGCGGGCCTTCGGGCGCAGGGCAAGCGGGTCATGCTGATTTCCGGCGACAGCGCGGGGGCCGTGCGCCGTTTCGCGGCCGAGATCGGAATTGACGAGGTGATCGCCGAGGCGCTGCCGCAAGACAAGGCGGCGTTGATCGCCGATCTGGCCGCGCAAGGCGCAAAGGTGCTGATGGTTGGTGACGGGCTGAATGACACGGCCGCGCTTGCGGCAGCGCATGTCTCGATCTCGCCGGCGTCCGCGCTGGATGCGGCGCGTGCCGCATCCGACATGGTCTTGATGGGCCGCGATCTGTCCCCCATCGCGGATGCGATGGACACGGCGGTGAAAGCCCGCGCCCGCATCCGCGAGAATTTCTCCATCGCTACGGTCTACAACGTGCTGGCCGTGCCCTTTGCGATGGCCGGACTGTGCAGCCCGTTGATTGCCGCGCTGGCGATGTCGTCCTCGTCGTTGACGGTATCGCTCAATGCCCTCAGGCTCAGATAGGAACTGCGTATGGACGTGCTTGGCATCTTGATCCCCGCCTCCCTGTTCCTTGGGCTCCTGGGGCTGGGGTTCTTCTTCTGGATGCTGAAGCGCGGACAGTTCGACGACCCGGATGGTGACGCGCATCGCATCTTGCGGGACGATTATGACGACACGCCAAAGGGCTGATCAAGGCGCTGCGCGGCAGGCCCCTGATGCCTCCGGCGGGGCCATATTTGCAGAATCAATGAATGGCGGGCTGGCGGCCGGTTGGCTGCGGGGTCTGCCTCAGGGCCCAAAGGGCTCGCAACTGATGCTGCGCGCCGACAGGCGCGCGCAGGCGCGCGTGGCCTGATCCTCGGTCATTCCGGCAAAGCGCGCCTCGTATCCGCCGGACCTGTCGACGACCCGGCGCAGCGCCTCGTTGAATGTTTCGATCTCGGCCAGTGCGGTTTGCAGCAACAAACGCTCGGCCGCGTGGTGTGACGGATAGCGCCCCAGCGACACGCCGAACAGACGGCTTCCGGTTGAGGAGGCGCGGGTCACGATCTCGGGCTCGATCTGTTCCGCGCTTGCGACCAGAACGGTCGGTTCCGGACGTGGCGCCGGTGCGGGCGTTACGGCAGGCTCGGGCGGCACGGCTGCGGTTTCGATCTCTGGCGCCGGTTGCTCGCCCTCGGCGTCGTTGTGCGTGGCGGGGCGGGGTGCCGGAACGGGTATCACGCTGGGCGTTTCCTCGGACGCGGACGCATCGTCCATATCTTCAAGCGCCGCGCCAACGGCATCTTCGATCGCCGCCAACAGGGCGGGGGCAGGGGTTCGCAACGGGCGTTGTATCGGCCGCATGCTGACCGCGACGGCCCCGCCGCCGCTGCCGCCCGATGGTGCGAGTGGCGCGTCGGGATCGAACGGCAGGTTGTCATAGATCGGCAAGGTGGGGCGCCGCACGGCGGCATGGGTCGGCGCGCGCTCAAACCCCATGTCCAGCAATTCCATGATCCGCTGGTTTCGCCATGCCGTGGATTGCCCGCCGAAAACGGTCGCGATAATCCGTTCCTCGCCCCGTTCCGCCGATGCGACCAGATTGAAGCCCGCCGCGCGCGTATAGCCCGTCTTGATGCCGTCCGCACCACGATAGGCGTCCAGAAACGCGCGGTTGGTGTTGCGCACGGTGGCGATGCCCGCATCGGCGGTCCGCCGCGAAAAGATGTTATAATACTGAGGATAGTCGTAGAAAATTCGACGTCCCATGACCGTCATGTCATGGGCGGTCGACAGATGCCCCTCTTCGGTCAGGCCGTTCGCGTTCCGAAACGTGGTGCGGCTCATGCCAAGGGCCAGCGCGGTGCGGTTCATGCGGCGGGCGAATGCGGCCTCGGACCCCTCGATGGCCTCGCCGATCGCGGTTGCGGCATCATTTGCCGAACGGATCGCCGCTGCCCGGATCAGATAGCGAAACCGGATGCTCGAGCCCGCCACCAGGCCCAGTTCGGATGGCGGTTCCGCAGCAGCGTTGGCCGAGATCGTCACAACCGTGTCCAATTCGATCTCGCCCAGCCGGATGGCCTCGAACGCGATGTATAGCGTCATCATCTTGGTGAGGGATGCGGGATGCAGGCGCGTATCGGCGTTGCGCGAATGGAGCACCTCTCCGGTGCGGGCATCCATGACCATAGCTGCGTAGGGCGCCGCGCGTGCAGGCGCACCAACCGTCAGCGCCACGCACAACAGCGCAACGAACCCGAAAAGGGCCAAGGAAATCCGTCGATGTATCACGAGACCTGCTCACTGCCTCTGGGGAGCCGTCTTTTGCGGCGTTTGGACAACGGTAGGCGAATTTCCCAGTGAAATCCATGGTAAAGCTGCAAACCGCGCAGTTTTCTGACCAGCAAGAATCCGGTGCGGCAGATTTGGCGATTATTGCCCGTCGCTCCCCAACATCTGTGGATTACCTGTTGCAGCAATGCCCCGGTCAATCGGTCGCGTGACCACCGTGCGGCGGCCTGCTAAAGCTTGATCACGCAAGAAAAGGGTCAACCATGACAGATCAGTTCGAAACCCAGAAGTCCCGCGTTGCGACGTGGTTCCGCAGCCTTCGTGATGACATCGTGGCCGCGTTCGAGGGCCTTGAAGATACCCAAGGTGGCGACGCCGCGCCGGGGCGCTTCGACGTCAGCGAGACCACCCGCGGTTCGGACGACGGTAGCGACGCCGGCGGCGGCTTGATGAGCGTGATGCGCGGCGGTCGTGTGTTCGAAAAGGTTGGCGTGAACGTGTCCACGGTTTACGGCGTGCTGGGCGAACGGGCGCAAAAGGCCATGGCCGCGCGCGGCGTTCCCGGCATGGACAACGACCCCCGTTTCTGGGCCAGCGGCATCAGCCTTGTGGCGCACATGCAAAATCCGCAGGTGCCCGCGGTCCACATGAATACGCGCATGTTCTGGACCCCGGGGGCGTGGTGGTTCGGTGGCGGTTCCGACCTGAACCCGGCCATCGAATATGCCGAGGATACGCAGTATTTCCATGACGTTCTGAAGGACCACTGCGATCGGCATTCAGACGATTATTATCCCCGCTTCAAGGCGTGGGCCGACGAGTATTTCTATGTTCCGCATCGCAAGCGGGCCCGCGGTGTGGGCGGCATCTTTTATGATGATCTGAACACCGGTGACTGGAACGCCGATTTCGCGTTCACGCAAGATGTGGGCCGCGCGTTTCTGCCGGCATTCGTAGGGTGCGTGGAACGCCGGCGGCATCAGCCCTTTACCGAGGCCGACCGGGAGACGCAGTTGGTGCATCGTGGGCTCTATGCGGAATATAATCTGGTCTATGACCGGGGCACGAAATTCGGGCTGGAAACGGGGCATGACGCCAACGCCGTTTTGATGAGCCTGCCCCCGATCGCCAAGTGGACCTGAAGGGTTAACGCGCATTAAAGGTTACAAAGAATCGCGATTTGCCGATTTTTTGTAACCTATTTCCCGTCTGACAGCAGATCTTGGTAGACGGCGATGATTGCTGCCGCCTCGCCTTCGATGCGGAAATGCTCCGTCACGTGGTTCCGGGCGTTCGCCGCCTGCCGCGCGCGTTCGGCAGGGTCATCCAGCAGGGCCGCGGCGGCTACGGTCATGGCTCCCACATCGCCGGGTGGGATCAGGGCCCCGGTTTCGCCGGGCACGATCAGTTCCTCGAACGCGCCGACGGTCGTGGCGACCGTGGGCACCTCGCAGGCCATCGCCTCCAGAGGTGTCAGGCCGAAGCCTTCCCATCGTTGCGGCGCGATGAACAGGTCAAGCACCTGATACCATCTGGCGATGTCATGCACCGGCACCTCGGGCTTGAACAGGATCTGATCGGCCAATCCGGCGGCGGCCGCGCGGTCGCGCAGCGTGCGTTCGAACGCCATGTGTTTCTCGGTTGCACGGCCCATGACGATGGCGGCGGCGTCGGGGCGGTCTGCAAGCAGTTTGATCATGGCATCGACAAACACGTCGGTCCCTTTTTGCGCCCGGATGCGGCCATAGCACCCGATCAGCGGGCCGGGTGGCAGGCCCATCTGCGCCTTCAGCGCGGCCTTGTCGGATGGAGCGGAAAATCCTTCGATATCAATGCCGTGCAGGATAACAGTTGACGGGCGATCAAGGTAGGCAGCGGTCCGCGAAGATGTGGATATTACCGCGTCCATCTGCCGGATCAGCCATTTGGAATATCCGGTGTGCGCCCGTTGTGATGCGCTGGTGAACAGCAGCTTGAACCGCTTGCCCAGCAGGTATTTGAACGCCAGTCCGGCCAGCATCTCGGAATTGCGCCGGGCGTGCCATACGCGCAGGCGGTTGCGTGGCAGCAAAACAAGCTGCCGCAGGCTGATCTGCGGCACATGGTCGGGCAGGGCGGGGGCGACGGCGGCAATGCCGATACTGCGCGCCTGCAACGGCACCAACCGCACAACGGTGGATGTCACGCCCGACAGGCGGCGCTTGAAGTTGGGCGCGATCACGTCAAGGGCGGCGGGGTCCGGAAGGGTCATGCAACGCGCTTAGCGGTCGGGGCGCGGTGTTGCAAGATCACCGATGTCGGCAGGACTTTGCCGACCAATCGGAACTTTTCCGCCTGTTCGCGGTTTCGTGATTGGTGTGGCCGTTGTGATGTCAACGCGTGCCCCTAGCTGCTGGTGTAGAATTCCAAACCATCTTGGGACGTTCTGAAAGGACATTGATAATGCAAACGAAATTCGTGACACTGACTGCGACGCTTGCCCTGCTGGCGGCGCCTGCACTTGCATCGGGCCCGGTGGTTGCGCCCACCCCCGCCCCAATCGTCGTGCAGCCCGCGCCCGTCGGGATGGACTGGACCGGGCCGTCAATCGGTCTGCAATTGGGTTATGGCAATGTCGATACAAGCGGCGCCGCCATTCTTGAAGGCGATGGCGCGCTTTATGGTTTGCGGGCCTATTACGACTATGACTTCGGCGACTTCATCGTCGGTGGCGGCCTGCAATATGACGCCTCCGACATCGATATCGGCGGTGTGACCACGTTGGATTCGGTCACGCGCGTTGGCCTGCGTGCCGGTGCCGATCTGAACCGCAGTTGGGTATACGGGACGCTTGGCTACGCCTACGCCCAAACCTCAAACCCTGCTGTCGGCGACAGCAACGGCTACTTCGTCGGTCTGGGTTACGAAATGCTGGTGGCCGATAACGTTTCGGTCGGTGCGGAGCTGCTGTATCACCGGTTCGAAGACTTCGATCTGGGCGGTCTGGACGTCGAGGCGACGACGGCCGCGATTTCCGTCAACTATCGGTTCTGATTGGCGATCAGCCAAGGAAAAGGCCCGGCGCGACGCGCCGGGCCTTTTGCATTCCTAGCCCCGGATCGTTTCCAGCAGCAGATGCACATTGTCCGGGTCAGCCTCGGGCGTGATGCCATGACCGAGGTTGAAGATATGCGGCCCGCCCTTGAAGGCATCGACGATGCGGCGCGTTTCATCGACCAGTGCCTGCCCGCCGGTGATCATGTGCTTGGGGTCAAGGTTGCCTTGTACACAGCTATCGGGTTGCAGGTGCGTGGCGGCCCAAGTGACGTCGACCTTTGTATCAATGGCCAGGCAATCGGCGCCAACCGCCTTGGCAAATCCGACATAGGCATCGCCCGCTTCGCGCGGGAAGGCGATAACCGGGATACCGGGGTGGCGGCGTTTGAGTTCCGTGATGATGCGCTTGGCGGGTTCCAAAGCATATTTCGTGAATGCATCACCTTTCAGCGACCCGGCCCAGCTGTCGAAGATCTTGATGACTTCGGCCCCGGCCTGCACCTGCATCGACAGATATTCTATCGTGGATTCGGTCAGAAGGTCCATCAATGCATCGAAGGTGGCGGGGTCGGATTGGCGTAGCTTGTGAGCCGGGGCCTGATCGGGCGTGCCGCGCCCCGCGATCATGTAGGTGGCGACTGTCCAAGGGGCGCCGGCAAACCCGATCAACGTGGTTTCCTTGGGCAATTCCCGCGTTAGAATCCGCAAGGTTTCGTAGATGGGGGCCATATGATCGTGGATATCATCCTTGCCCTTCATCTTGGCCAGACCGCCCGCATCGGTGATGGTGGACAGGCGCGGCCCTTCGCCGGTGACAAACCAGACATCGGCGCCAAGCGCATCGGGCAGCAGCAAGATATCGGCAAACATGATGGCCGCATCAAATCCATAGCGGCGGATCGGCTGCAGCGTCACCTCGGCGGCCAGATCGGAATTGTAGCACAGCGACAAGAAGTCCCCGGCCTCGGCCCGCGTTTCGCGGTATTCGGGCAGGTAACGGCCGGCCTGCCGCATCAGCCAGACCGGCGGCGTGTCGAGGGCCTCGCCCGAGAGGCTGCGGAGGAGAGTTTTCTTGTCAGTCATACGGATCGTCCTTAATTGCGCGCCTAACGTCTTGTCGCGGCACCGAACTGTCAAGCACAGGCCCGTTGTCAAGACAAGTTGACACATGTAGGAATGCGAAATGACGATTGATTTGCCCTCTCCCGCTCACCCTTTGAATATTGGCACCCGTGGCTCTCCGCTGGCTTTGGCGCAGGCACACGAGACACGGGAAAGGCTGGCGAAGGCATTTGATCTGCCGGTCGAGGCGTTCAAGATCGTGGTCATCAAGACAACAGGTGACCGGGTGCTTGACCGCCCCCTGAAAGAGATTGGCGGCAAAGGCCTGTTCACCAAGGAAATCGAAGAGGACATGCTGGCGGGCAAGATCGACATCGCGGTTCATTCGATGAAGGATATGCCCGTTGACCAGCCCGGTGGGCTGTTGCTGGATACGTACCTGCCCCGCGAAGATGTGCGCGATGCGTTCGTGTCGCTGACCCACGGTGCGATGGCGGATTTGCCTGTTGGCGCGCAGGTCGGCACATCCAGTTTGCGCCGTCGGGCGCAGTTGATGGCGCGTCGCCCGGATCTTGCCGTGGTCGAGTTTCGCGGCAACGTGCAGACGCGCATGAAGAAGCTGAACGACGGGGTGGCTGATGCCACGTTTCTTGCAATGGCGGGCCTGCGTCGGTTGGGCATGGAAGATGTGGTGAAATCCGCGATTGCGGTTACAGATATGCTGCCTGCCGTGGCACAAGGGGCCATCGGCATTGAACGGCGTGCGGATGACATGCGCGCAGCCATGATGCTGGAGGCGATCCATCATCTCGAAACCGGCCAGCGGTTGGTGGCCGAACGTGCGTTTTTGCGGGGGCTGGACGGGTCTTGCGAGACACCGATTGCCGGGTTGGCAGAACTGGATGGCGGGACGATCCGCCTGCGCGGCGAGATCTTGCGGCCCGATGGATCCGAGGTATTGACCGACGATCAGACCGCGCTCATTGCCGATGGAGCCGCGTTGGGTGCCGAAATGGCCCGTGGGCTAAGGCACCGCGCCGGGGACGGGTTCTTCGATTGGATTGCCGCCTGAGAGATCGTGCGCTTGGTCGGCATCTGCGGCCCGCGCCGGCCTGCAACTGATCAAACCCGGCCCAATGCCATCGCCGCAAGAACCGCAGCGGTCTGTGCGCCTGTCTGACGATGCAGGCCCAGCCGTGCGATGGTGGCGGCGCGGGCCGGGCCAGGACGGCCCAAGGCCAGCGTTGTTGCCTGTGTCAGTGTGGTGGCGGCCGGGGTCAACAAGGGGGCGGCTGTGGCCAGTGCCGCAAGGTTCGCCCTTAACCAGCCACCATAATCGCGATTCATCAATTGCCCGGCCCGGTTCAGACGGGCGGCGCCGCCACGACTGGCGCCAAGCGCATTGCCCGGATGCTGCCGATAAAGCGTGGTCACCGCGCGGTCGATGATGACGTGACCGCCCGCGGCAGTCATCAACAAGTAAATCCACCAGTCATGAAATGGCACCGCAACGGGACCGGCTTGTTGCAGCATACGCACTGCGGCCGGGTTCAACACCGTTCCATGCCCCCCCAGAATATTCTGCAGCAACGCATTGCCGAGCGAGGGTGGACGGCGGGGCGCATCCGTCTGCCCGATGGGATGGAGGCGCGCGTCGGTCACCACGCTTTGCGCCCCATAGGCCATTGGCCCCGCTGCACTGCCGATAGCGCCCCCCGCCACCACCATCGCCCGCGCCAGTTTTCCCGGCAGCCAGACGTCATCTTGGTCACAAAGTGCCACGGGGCCATCGGGTGGCGCGTGGGCCAGCAAATGCAGGAAATTGGCCGCTGCCCCCCGACCGGGCCCCTGAATGATGCGGATGTCGTGGCGGTGCGCATGGGCGGCCTGGAATTCCGCCAGAACAGCACCCGTCGAATCGCGTGAGGCATCATCGCTGACCAACAAGGACCAATCCCGATGCGTCTGTGCCGCCAGCGATGCAAGCTGCGCCGGCAGATGCGCGGCACCGTTATGGGTTGCCAGCAAAATGGTCAGAGGTGCGCGCGTCGCTGGCATGTGTTCCCCTCGGGGCAGGTGATCTGCGCCCCGTGTTAACAATGGCTTAGTGAAGGCCCGGTAAACGGAGGCGGTGATGAGACAGGCAGGGGCAGAGTTTGCAACAGGGCATCAGAGCATCGTCCACGGCCCCGCCTGTTCGCGCCGGAATCCGTCGCCCGCAACACGTGCCGTCATTTCACCGGCTGTCTGGGCCCCTGCGCCGCGTGCCGATGTTCGCGCGTTTGATCGCGCTTTATTCACGCTATGCGGACGCTCAGGTCGCGCCCGGCCCGGTCGGGTTTGCCCGCGCGTTGTTGCGGGCCAGTCCGGGTTTGGTCCGCTATGGTCTTTGGGGTCGGCAAATCGACCGCGATGCCGTGAAACGGGCGCTTGGTCTTGCCGGGCCGCCCCCTGACGGCGTGTTGGATGACAGTTGGTTCCGGGGGCAGGTTCAGCGTGGGACCGGGCCGATCACAATCGTTATGCCCGTCTATGATGCCTTTGACCTGCTGCCGGAGGTGTTGGCGCGCATCGCCCGGCATACCAATCTGCCATGGCATCTGGTGCTGGTGGAAGATGCGTCGGCCGATGACAGGGTCCGGCCATGGCTGCGCGACTGGGCGGGGCGGCGACCTGCCGATGTCACCTTGCTGGAGAACGCGACAAACCTTGGATTTGTCGGTGCGGCTAATCTGGGGCTGGCGGTGGCGCGCAACCGAGCGGGCCACGTGGTCCTGCTTAACGCCGACGCCTTTGTGCCCAGGGGCTGGGCCACGCGCCTTCTGGGCCCGTTGGAGGCGGACCCGCGCGTTGCCTCGGTTACGCCCATGTCGAACAACGCCGAGATTTTCTCGACCCCTAAGATTTGCACAGGCCGGCCCATTCCCCCGGGTGCCGTCGACACCATCGATACGGTTGCCGCCGGCTTGGGCCGGGTTGGGCCACTACCCGCCGCGCCGACGGGGGTCGGGTTCTGCATGGCCATGAACCGGGTATTTCTTGATCGTGTTCCGCAGTTTGATCGGGCCTTCGGGAAGGGCTATGGGGAAGAAGTGGATTGGTGTCAGAGGACCCGCGCGCTGGGCGGTGTGCACCTGTGCCAGCCCGCGGTTTTCGTGGAACACCGGGGGGGGGCAAGCTTTGGCGCGGCGACGAAGAAGGCGTTGGTTGCCCGTCACAACGCCATCATCGCCGCCCGTTATCCAACCTATGATCTGGAAGTGCAGCGCTATGTCCGCGCTGACCCGTTGCTGACGCCGCGCATGGCCTTGGCACTGGCCCATGCGGGGGTGACGGCGCGGGGCGCGGTGCATCTGTTCATTGCCCATGGCATGGGGGGTGGAGCGGAATTCGCGCTGGAGGCGGAGATCGCCGGTGCGGTGGCGCAGACAGGTGTCGCGCTGGTATTGCGGGTCGGGGGGACGCAGCGCTGGCGGCTGGAACTGCACCACCTGCGCAAGACCAGCATGGCCGCGACCGATGATCTGGCCGTCATTCGCCGGCTGTTGGACCCGATCGCACAACTGCAGATCATTTATTCCTGCGGTGTTGGCGACCCAGATCCCGTCGCCTTGCCTGCCGCGATGGCCAGCCTGCGCCGCCCGGGCCGGGCCGACGTGATGGCCGCGCGCATCCATGATTTCCTTCCGATCAGCCCATCATACTGCCTCTTGGGGGCCGATGGCCGGTTTCGGGAAGGGGCGATTTCAGGGGACCCGGCACAGGCCACGCGACGTCCGGATGGCAGCCCCGTGTCGCTGGTTGACTGGCAATCCGCGTGGCGAGAGTTCTTGACCCAATGCAGCGAGGTGACAGTCTTCTCGGATGATAGCCGCGTGCGCGTGGCGCAGGTTTACCCCGACCTGCAGGACCGTCTGGTGCTGGCCCCACACCGGTTGCGGGTTCCGATCTCATCGGTGTCGCCACCGCGCGGGCCGAAACCGGTATTGGCCGTGCTTGGCAATATCAATGCCCAGAAAGGGGCCGGCGTGCTGCGTGATCTGGCCCGGCATCTGGCGGGGGATGGCCGCGACAACGGGCCGGCACTGGTTCTGATCGGCAATATTGATCCGGCTTTTGGCCTGCCCGAAGGGGTGGCCTGTCACGGCAGCTATGCGCCGCAAGATATCCCCGCGATTGCCGCACGCTACCGGGTGAGTGTCTGGCTGATCCCGTCGATCTGGCCTGAAACGTTTTCCTTTACCACGCACGAGGCGTTGGCGACCGGTCTCCCCGTCCTTGCCTTCGATCTTGGTGCCCAGGGCGAGGCCGTGCGCGCCGCCCCCAATGGCACAGCCTTGCCTTTCGACCCCGACGCCGACCTTGCCGCCATCGTCTTGCAGGCGTTGCCGGGGTGCCGTCGGGGAACGCAACCACAGCGCCGCAAGAGGATGTGATGCCCGATCAGCCCCCCCCATCAGCCGTTCCAGCACTTGTCGGCACGGCGCAAATGGCCGACGACACCCCGCTTTTCATTGTCGGGTGTGTCCGGTCGGGCACTACCTTGATGCGGGACCTATTGCGTCGTTATCCGGGCCTGCTGTGTCCTGAGGAAACGCATTTCTTTCGCTGGGCGGAACCGTTTCGCACCCCCCACAGCCTTGCACCGCTTCAGGGAAACAAGGTGTTGGCGATGCACCGGCGGATCGACGGCGTTGATGAGGCCACCTATCGCCAGATCCTTGCCACCAGCCGCACGCGCGGAGAGCTTCAGCGCCGCTATGTCGCCGCCTTTGCGGCCGCGCAGGGGCTGAAGACATACCGTTGGTTCGACAAGACGCCGCAAAATATCTATGGCGTGAACCTGATTGCGCAGGAATATCCCAAGGCGCGGTTCCTTCACCTTGTCCGCAACCCGCTGAACGTGGTTGCAAGCATGAAACTGGGCAAGGTTGTCAGTGTGCCGGACATCCACGGGGCTTGCAATTACTGGCTCGAGGCGGTTCTGATGATGCGCGCCTTTGAAGCCGGACACGCGCCTCGTGTCATGCAGATGCGGTATGAAGATGTGCTTGCCGATATGCCGGGCCGGGTCCGGGATATCCTTGGTTTCATGGGGCTTGATCCGATTGACGGCCTGTATGCAGCCACCGATGTCCGCGCCGAGCAGAACCGGTGGCGTGCAGTCTTGAGCGCGCAAGACGTGCGGGTCGTGCGCAACCGGCTTGGCTGGCACGCCCGGCAGTTCGGCTATGACCTAGAGGCTGCGCTGAGCGAGGTTGCGGCCTGATCAACGCAGCCGCGCGCCGTCAGCCTCTGCAAAGAACAACGCGTCGTCTGGATTGAACCGCAGGCCGATCATGCTGCCGATCCGCGGCGCGCTCTGGTCACGGGCCTCGACCGTGATGCGGGTGCCGTCCGGGGCCATCAGGTAGTGATAGCTGACGCCGCCCAATTGCTCGGACAATTCCACCCGGTGACTTTCGCCTTCGATGATTTCCAGCTGGTTGGGACGCAACCCGACAGTCACAGGCCCATCGGCCTGCAGGCTGACGGGCGCGCGCAATTCCGCACGCCCAAGGCCGGGCAACGTCACAAGACCCCCGACGTGATGACCCTCGAAAAATGTCATGGCGGGGCTGCCGATGAAGCCGGCGACGAATTGATTGTCGGGGTCGTTATACAGATCAAGCGGGCGGCCCACCTGTTCGATGCGGCCCGCGCGCAACACGACGATCTTGTCCGCAAGGGTCATCGCTTCGACCTGATCATGGGTCACGTAAATCATTGTTGCGCCGATTTCGTTGTGGAGCCGCGCGATTTCCACCCGCATTTCCACCCGAAGTTCGGCGTCAAGGTTCGACAATGGCTCGTCGAACAGGAACACCTCTGGGCCGCGCACGATGGCGCGCCCGATGGCCACGCGCTGCCGTTGCCCACCGGAAAGCGCCTTGGGCTTGCGCGCCAGATAATCGCCGAGCTTGAGGATGCGCGCCGCCTCGTCGACCTTTTTCTTGACCTCGGCCTTGGGGTGGCCGTTCATCTTCAGCCCGAAGCCCATGTTTTCTGCCACGGTCATGTGCGGATAAAGCGCGTAGGTCTGGAACACCATGGCCACGCCACGCTCGGCAGGGTCCAGATGGGTCACATCGCGTTCGCCGATGCGGATCGTGCCTTCGCTTGTTTCTTCCAACCCTGCGACCATACGCAACAAGGTGGATTTTCCGCAGCCCGAGGGGCCCACGAAAACGCAGAACTCGCCGTTTTCGATATGCAAGTCGACCCCGTGAACGACTTGGGTCGCGCCATAGCGCTTGATCACATTTTGCAGAATGACGCCTGACATGACATGCCTCCGGTTTGTTTAGGCACTGGGCTGGTCGGGAAACCGCCAGTCCTGTGCTTCGTTTGCGATGGCCTGAGCCGTGGTGCGAATGCGCGGTGCAAGCGCGGTCAGCGCCTCCAACGAGGTGCGCGATGTGGATGATGTGACCGAAAGCGCGCCGAGCACACGACCCGTCCGCGTGAGGATGGGCAGCGCGATACAGATGATGCCGGGCTCATGCTCCTCTGCGTCGAAGGCGTGGCCGCGTTTGCGGATGACGGCCAGTTCGGCGCGCAGGGCAGCCTCATTCGTGAGGGTCGCGGGGGTGAAGCGATGGTATGATTGTTGTAGAAGAACGCGCTCAATATCCGCTTCGGGCAGAAAGGCCATCATCGCCTTGCCGACGCCAGTGCAATAGGCGGGGCCTATTTTTCCCGCTTGCGAATACATGGCCAGCGGTTCGCGCGCGTTGCGTTTGTCCACATACAGAACCTGTGCGTGATCCAGTTGCGCCAGATGCACGGTTTCACCGACATCGGCACTGAGGGCATCAAGATGCGGCCTTGCGATTGGCGCAAGCGACGAACTTTGCCATGCGGCATGTGCCAGCCGCACCAACCGGATGCCGGGGGTGTAGGTCTGTCGATCGGGGTCATAGGCCAGCATGCCCTGATTGGTCAGGACCTGCACAAATCGGTAAAGCGTCGCCTTGGGATAGGGAGAGCGCTCAAGCAACTCACCAAAGCGGACGGGGCGACCGAAACGGGCCACCTCATCCAGCACGTCCAGCGCCTTGCCGACCGTGCCATCGCCTGCGGGCCGCGATGTATCGCCCACGTTGATCCCTCCGATAATTGGTCTGTCCCCGAGCGGGTCGAGGTTTGGTGTTGACAAGCCTAGGCTGAGTCGGAGTAGGATTTCAACATAAGAAACTAAGTTTCAAATAGTGGAACCGAAAGGGAGGATACCATGCGGTCCATCTTCAGAACCGGCGCGGCGGCTTTGGCTGCGGCGACAATGCTATCGGGTGCGGCATTCGCCGATGCCCACGCTGCACTGAGCGGCGATCTTGTGATCTTCTCGGACATGTCCAACCCTGCACCCCGTGCAGTGATGGAGGGCATGGTGGAGCGTTTCGGTGAAATGCATCCCGACCTGAACATCGAGCTGACGGTGATTGACCGTGAAGCCTACAAGACCCAGATCCGTAACTTCCTGCAGGCCGATCCGCCCGATGTGGCCAACTGGTATGCCGGTAACCGGATGCTTCCCTATGTGGAGGCCGGCCTGTTCAGTGACATCAGCGACCTGTGGGAAGAGGGTGGATTGACGGAATCGCTGGCTTCGACGCAGGCGTCGATGACCATTGGCGACGGCATTTATGGCGTGCCCTACACCTATTATCAGTGGGGCGTTTATTACCGCGAAGACATCTTCGCCGAGTTGGGCATCGAAGCGCCCAGCACGTGGGAAGAAGAGCTGGCGAACTGCCAGGTCATCGTCGACAGCGGGCGCGCCTGCTATACCATCGGGACCAAGTTCCTGTGGACCGCCGGTGGCTGGTTCGATTACCTGAACATGCGTACCAACGGGTATGATTTCCACATGGCCCTGACCAACGGCGAGATCGAATGGACCGATCAACGCGTCCGCGACACCTTTGCGAACTGGCAGACCCTGGTCGATATGGGTGCGTTCCTCGAAAACCATCAGAGCTATAGCTGGCAAGAGGCGTTGCCCTTCATGGTCAACGGCGAGGCGGCAGCATACCTGATGGGCAACTTTGCCGTTGCACCGCTGCGCGAGGCGGGTTTGTCTGACGATCAACTGGGCTTTTACCAGTTCCCGCAGATCAACCCCGATGTCGAAATGGCGGAAGATGCGCCCACAGACACGTTCCATATTCCCACAGGAGCGCAGAACGTGGAAGCGGCGCGCGCATTCCTGCTGTTCGTGGTCTCGGCCGAGAACCAGACCCTGATCAACGGGGGCGATGGCCTTGGTCAATTGCCGGTCAACGCGGCGTCATCCGTGGATGATGACGAGTTCCTGAATGCCGGTTTCGAGATGCTGAGCCAGAACAGCCCCGGTGGCATCGCGCAATTCTTTGACCGGGACGCCCCGGCCGAGATGGCGCAGGTTGCGATGCAGGGTTTCCAGACGTTCATGGTTGACCCGACATCGCTGGAAGAAGTGCTGGCTCGCCTCGAGCAAGCCCGCCAACGGTCTTACTAATCCCGCGCGCGGCGGGGGAGACCCGGCCGCCCACGACAATGATTGCCCGCTGGTCCCGCACCGGCGGGCAATCACGCTCAGACCCCGCCGTGAAAGGGCCCCGAGATGACCGTGACCGCCTTGCCCGATCCCGCCGCCGCCCCGCGGCGCCGCCCGCGCCGGTTCCGGCAGACCAGCGTTGCGCCCATCTTGTTTTTGCTGCCCGGCCTGCTGTTTTTCGCGGTCTACGTGATTATCCCGATCTTCCAGAGCTTTCAGATATCCTTCTACGACTGGAACGGACTGGACCGCCCCGACGGCACCAGCACCGCCGTCTATGTCGGGATGGAGAATTACCGCTATCTCTGGGATGATCCGGATTTCTGGACCTCGCTTTGGAACAACGCCAAATGGCTGGTCCTGTATCTTCTGGCGATTCCGGCCGGGTTGTTCATTGCGCTGTTCCTGAACCAGACGGTGACGGGGATACGGTTATACAAATCCCTTTTCTTCTTTCCCTTCGTGATCAGCCAAGTTGTTGTCGGCCTTGTGTTCACGTGGTTCTACGACCCGACCTTTGGCCTGATTAACGAAATCCTCGGGTTCTTTGGTGCGGGCCCCGTGAACATTCTGGGTGATCGCCACATTGCCACCTATGGCATTATCGCCGCCGGCCTTTGGCCGCAGACCGCGTATTGCATGATCTTGTATTTGACAGGTTTGAATGCGGTTGACCCCGAACAGGTGGAGGCCGGGCGTCTGGACGGCGCCAAGGGTCTCCGGATGCTGTGGTATGTGATCTTGCCGCAATTGCGGCCCGCGACCTTCATTGCCTTCGTCGTGACCGTCATCGGCGCGCTGCGGTCATTCGACCTGATCTCGATCATGACGGACGGAGGGCCGGGGTTCTATTCGACAAGCGTTCTCGCCTTCTACATGTGGGATGTCGCATTGAGCGAGTTCGGGTTCCGCATGGGGTATGGCAGTGCGATCGCGGTGGTGCTGTTCATGATCATGATGGTCTATATTGCCTACTTCCTTTGGAAGATGTGGCGCGACGAGAGGGGAGTGTAGCCCATGTTTCCGACCCCTATCGCCAAGACGTCACGCACATGGCAAGTCACCTATCAGTCGCTTTTGCCGCTGGCGTTGATCATGTGGCTTTTGCCATTGCTTGCGGTCATGTGGTTTTCCATCAAGCCGGCTTCCGATTTCACGATTGGCAACTATTGGGGCTGGCCATCCAGCTTCGAGGGGTTCGCCAACTATTACCTCGTGTTCGCGGGGTCAGACATGCCGCGTTACCTGTGGAATTCGGTCATGATCACCTTGCCCACCGTTGCGGGTGCAGTGGCATTGTCGTGCATGACGGGCTTTGCGCTGGGCGTGTACCGGTTCAAGGGGAACCTGCTGGTGTTCTTCATGTTCGTGGCCGGAAATTTCGTTCCTTTCCAGATCTTGATGGTGCCGGTGCGCGACATGACGGTGGACATGGGCCTGTACGACACGCGAACGGGGCTGGTGTTGTTCCACATCGCGTTCCAGACGGGATTTTGCACGTTGTTCATGCGTAACTTCATCCGCGCGCTGCCGCGTGAGTTGATCGAGGCGGCCCGCGTTGAAGGTGTCAGCGAATACCAGATTTTCTGGTATGTGGTCCTGCCACTGATGCGACCCGCGATTGCGGCGCTCAGCGTGCTGATCTTCACGTTCATCTGGAACGATTACTTCTGGGCGATCGTGCTGACGCAAGGCCCGGAGAGCCAACCGGTGACGGCGGGCATTACCAGCTTCAACGCGCAATATCGGGCGATGTATCACCTGATGAGCGCCGGTAGTCTGGTGGCGGCCATTCCGCCGGTGGCGATGTTCTTCCTGATGCAGAAACACTTCATCGCCGGGTTGACCCTTGGCGCAGTGAAATAGGGCGGCCAACGGAGGGGCGCGAAGGCATGGTGAAACTGGCGTTCATTGGCGCGGGCTCCACGATTTTCATGAAGAATATCGTGGGGGACATGCTGCATTTTCCGGCGCTTGCCGATGCCCGGATATCCTTGATGGATATTGATCCCGTCCGGCTTGGGGAAAGCGCGCTGATCGCGCGTAAAATGATCGAGGCGATGGGAACGGGCGCGACGGTCGAGGCCACGACAGACCGCGCCCGCGCGCTGGACGGCGCGGATTTCGTGGTGACGGCATTCCAAATCGGCGGCTATCGGCCATCCACGGTCATCGATTTCGACATTCCCAAGACGTATGGGCTGCGCCAGACCATCGCGGATACGTTGGGCGTTGGCGGCATCATGCGCGGGTTACGCACCGTGCCGCATCTGTGGACGGTGGCCGAGGACATGGCGCGGCTGTGCCCGAATGCATTGCTGATGCAGTATGTGAACCCGATGGCAATCAACACGTGGGCGCTTGCCGAACGGTTCCCGCATCTGAATCAGGCGGGGCTATGCCATTCGGTGCAGAACACGGTGGCGGAATTCGCCCATGATCTGGACTTGCCCGCACATGAGATCCGGCACCGCGTCGCGGGCGTGAACCACGTGGCATTCTTCCTTGAGGTCTCGCATCTGGGGCAATCGCTGTATCCGCGATTGCGCGACGGCTACCGCAGCGGTCGCTTGCCCAAGACGCCCGTGCAGCGGCCGCATTGCACAAACAAGGTGCGATACGAGGTGATGGAGCATCTGGGCTATTTCTGCACAGAAAGCAGTGAACATCTGGCCGAATACGTCCCGTGGTTCATCAAGGCTGGTCGCGACGATATCATCGCCGACATGGGCATCCCGCTGGATGAATACCCGGCGCGCTGCGAACTCCAGATGGCGGAATGGGCCGCGCAGGCGCAGGTTTTACGGCAACAAGACCGCGTATCGGTTGAGAAGTCGCACGAATTTGCCGCGGAGATGATGAATGCCGTCACCACCAACAGCCCGATCACGATTACCGCTAACCTGCCGAACCGCGGCCAGATCCCCCAACTGCCACTGGGTGCGGCGGTAGAGGTTCCGACGCTGGTTGACGGCAATGGTTGCCAACCCACGATGGTCACGGATATTCCCACGCAACTGGTGGCATTGATGCGGACGCAGATCAACGTGCAGGAGTTGGTGGTACGCGCATTGGTCGAAGAAGACAGGGATCATATTTACCACGCGGCATACATGGATCCCCATACCGCTGCCGAACTGGACCTGCGGCAAATCCGCAGTCTGGTCGATGATTTGATTACGGCCCATGGGGCAATGCTGCCCGCATGGTGCCAAAACCGGAGAGCTGCATGACTGCTGAATTTCATGATCTGGGTGGCGCGTCGGTGTTCATCACCGGCGGTGGCTCGGGTATCGGCGCGGCGCTGACCCGCGGGTTTCTGGAACAAGGCGCACAAGTCGCATTTGTGCAGCGGTCCGATGCCTCGGAATTCGTGGACCGGATGGAAGAGGTGACGGGCAACCGCCCGCTTTTCATTCCCTGCGACATCACCGATGTGCCTGCCCTTCAAGGTGCCATGGCCACGGCGGCAAAGGCGCATGGGCCGGTGACCGTGCTGGTGAACAACGCGGCCAACGACAAACGCCACAGGTCCGAGGACGTCACCGAGGAATTCTGGGACTGGTCGCAGGCGATCAACCTGAAGTCATATTTCTTTGCCTGTCAGGCGGCGATCGCGGGGATGCGGTCTGCCGGTGGCGGGTCGATCATCAATTTCTCGTCCATCAGCTATATGATGGGGAATGCGGGCTATGCGGCCTATACCACGGCGAACGGCGGCATCACGGCGATGACCCGAAGTCTGGCGCGCGAGTATGGACCCGAAAAAATCCGGGTGAACGCGTTGATGCCCGGTTGGGTGCTGACGGAAAAGCAGTTGGAGAAGTGGGCCGCGCCCGCGGATCTGGCGGCACACATGGAAAGGATGTGCCTGAAGGAACATCTGAAGCCCGAGGATATCGTGGGCGGCGTGTTGTTTCTGGCCTCGAACATCAGCCGGATGATGACCGGGCAGGCGCTGGTCATTGACGGCGGCGTGGTGACGACCGGATGAATGGACGCGCATCATATGCCGACTGGATCGCCGTCGACTGGGGCACCTCGCGCCTGCGGGTCTGGGCGATGGGCGCAGACGGATCGGTGCGGGCAAAGGCAGAGTCCGATGACGGCATGGGCGGCCTGTCGCGCGATGGGTTCGAGCCTGCGCTGCTGCACCTGATCGAGCCGTGGCTGGGCGGGACACCGATGCTGGTGCTGGCTTGTGGCATGGTCGGGTCGCGCCAAGGCTGGGCCGAGATGCCGTATCTGTCCGTCCCGGCCAAACCGGGCGATTTGGAGCCGCGCCCCGTAAAGGCGCAAGATCCGCGTTTGCGCCTGTTCATCTTGCCGGGACTTAGCCAATCCAGTCCGGCAGATGTCATGCGGGGCGAGGAAACGCAGGTCGGCGGATTTCTTGCAAAAGAACCGGATTTCGACGGAATCCTGTGCCTGCCCGGAACCCACACGAAATGGGTCCATATCAGCGCCGCCGAGATCGTCAGTTTTCAAACCTACATGACAGGCGAGATGTTCGCCCTGCTGGCGGGCCAAAGCGTGTTGCGCCATTCGGTTGCGCAAGATGGCGAAGCCCCTGAGATTTTTGTCGAGGCGGTAGGCGATATCATGTCGCGCCCCGAACGTCTGGCGCAGCGGCTTTTTGCGCTGAGGGCGGAGAGTATCCTGAACGGACAAGATGGCGTTGCCGCGCGCGCGCGGCTGTCCGGTTATCTGATCGGGGCCGAGCTTGCCGGTTCGCGGCCGTATTGGCTTGGCCAGAACGTGGTTGTCGCCGGTAGCGCGCCGCTTGCGCAGCTTTATGGTGATGCCTTGGCGGCGCAGGGTTTGACCACGCGCGTCACCGATGCCTCCCCCCTCACATTGGCGGGGCTATGCCAAGCAGCCGCCCGTATTTTGGAGCGCACGACATGAGCCGCCCCCTGATCGCCATCTTGCGCGGCATCACGCCGCTTGAGGCGTTACCGATAACCGAGGCATTGATTGATGCCGGTATTGGCCGGATCGAGGTGCCGCTCAACTCTCCTGATCCATTGGTCAGCATTGCGGCGATGGCGACGGCGTTCGGCGATGATGCCCTGATCGGTGCGGGCACTGTGTTGTCGGTGGATGACGTGCGCGGGGTTGCTGCGGCGGGTGGCCGGCTGATCGTGTCGCCGAACGTGGACGCCGAGATCGTGACCGAGACGAAACGGTTGGGTTTGCAAAGTTTTCCGGGCGTTCTGACACCATCCGAGTGTTTTGCCGCGTTGAAGGCGGGGGCCGATGGCCTGAAGGTTTTCCCCAGCCATTTGATGGGCTTTGAAGGCTTGAAGGCCCTGCGCGCCGTTTTGCCGGCGGGCACGCAAGTGTTCATGGTCGGTGGGGTAGGACCGCAGAACTTTGGCGACTGGATTGCGGCTGGCGCGGATGGATTTGGCATTGGAACGGGTGTCTATACGCCGGGTCTGAGCGTGGCGGATGTCGCGGCGCGGGCCGCAGGGCTGGTGGCGGCATATGACGCGGCGGTGGTCGGTGGTTGAGATTTTCGATAGCCGCCCTTGCCTGTTGGGTGAGGGGCCGTTGTGGCACCCCCTGCGGCGACAGTTGTTCTGGTTTGACATCTTGGGCAACCGCCTGCTGAGCCGCGTGAACGACAAAGCGCTGCAATGGCAATTCGACCGCCATGTATCGGCGGCGGGATGGCTGGATGATGATCATCTTTTGATTGCGACCGAGACGGATCTGATCCGATTTGATCTGCGCAATGGCGGGTCAGAGCGTGTGGTGGCGCTGGAAGAGGGCAATACCGCGACACGATCGAATGACGGTCGCGCGGACCCATATGGCGGGTTCTGGATTGGGACCATGGGCAAGCACGCGGAGCCCGGCGCAGGCGCGCTTTACCGCTTCCACAAGGGCGAACTGCGCCAGATCAGGGACGGAGTGAGCATCCCCAATGCCACTTGCTTCACGCCCGATGGCAAACGCGCCTATTTCGCGGATACCGCAGAGCATCTGGTGTGGTGCTATGATCTTGACGATCAGGGCTGGCCCTTGGGACCGCCACGGGTCTTTCTGGATCACCGCGACAGCGGCATCAACCCGGATGGCGCGGTCGTGGATAGCAACGGCGTCTTCTGGTGTGCCGAGTGGAGCGGTTCCCGGGTTGCCGGGTATGATGGCGATGGAAATCTTATATATGAATATCGTCTACCCGCATCGCAGCCGACATGCCCCGCCTTTGGCGGCGTTGGGCTGCGTGTCATGTATGTGACCAGCGCACGTCAGGGACTGCCACGTCAAAAACTGGCAGACGAAACCGGTGCCGGACAGACGTTCGCGATTTCCGGCATGCCTCCGGGGCAGGCCGAACACAGGGTGCTGCTGTGAAGCGGACGCTTGGAACCTGTTATTATCCCGAACACTGGCCCGAAGATATCTGGGTCGATGATGCCGCCCGCATGGCAGATCTGGGTCTGTCTTGGGTACGTATTGGCGAATTTGCATGGTCGCGGTTGGAACCGGCGCAAGGGCGCTATGACTTTGGCTGGCTGGATCGCGCGATTGACGTGTTGGGCAATGCCGGGTTGCAGGTTGTTCTTGGAACACCCACGGCGACGCCGCCGCGTTGGATGCTGGACCGGCATCCCGACATGCTGGCGGTTGATGCAGATGGCCGTCCGCGCGGGTTCGGGTCACGGCGGCATTATTGCTTCAGCCACGAAGGATACCGGGCCGAGGCGGTCAAGATCACCGAAGCATTGGCCAGACGCTATGGCCGCAACCCGCATGTCGCCGCATGGCAGACCGATAATGAATACGGCTGCCACGATACGGTCATCAGCTTTTCCAACGCCGCGCGGGGTGCATTTCGCGATTGGCTGGCGCGACGGTATCAATCCGTCGACGCGCTGAACCGGGCGTGGGGAAATGTGTTCTGGTCGATGGATTATGACAGTTTCGACCAGATTGGCCTGCCCAACCTGACCGTGACCGAACCGAACCCATCACACGCGCTGGATTTTCGGCGCTTCAGCAGCGATCAGGTCGCGCATTTCAATGGCGCGCAGGTGGATGTCATTCGCCGGCATTCCGACGCGCCGATCAGTCACAACTATATGGGCCGGATCACCGACTTCGATCATTTCGTCACCGGCGCGCAAATGGAGATTGCGACTTGGGACAGCTACCCGCTTGGCTTTCTCGAGGACCGGGTGGAGGGGGATGACGCCCACAAACGGCGCTATGCGCGGCAAGGTGACCCGGATTTTCAGGCGTTGCACCATGATCTGTATCGCGCCGTTGGTGCGGCGCGTGGCGGGCACGGGGCAGGCGGTGGGCGCTGGTGGGTCATGGAACAGCAACCCGGTCCCGTGAATTGGGCACCCCATAACCCTGCGCCCCTTCCCGGCATGGTCAGGTTCTGGACATGGGAAGCCTTCGCCCACGGGGCCGAATGCGTCAGCTATTTCCGCTGGCGGCAGGCCCCATTCGCGCAAGAACAATATCACGCGGGCCTGTTGCGCCCCGACAGCGTGGAGGCACCGGGTTACGCAGAGGCAGCGCAGGTCGCGGCCGAACTGGTGGCGATGCCGCAGGTGGAAACGGCGCAGGCCCCGGTGGCGATCGTGTTCGATTATACCAGTGTCTGGGCGTGGGAGGTTCAGCCGCAGGGGCAGGGGTGTGATTACTTCCGGCTGGTGCTGGACATCTATCGGGGCTGCCGCAAGCTTGGTCTGTCGATCGACATCCTGCCGGCGGCTACGGTGGATCTTTCGGGCTATAAACTGGTCCTGATCCCCGGTCTGGTGGCGCTGCCTGAGGCATTGAAAGACGCGGTGGCGCAGGCGGAGGGAACTGTGATCCTTGGCCCACGGACCAACGCGAAGACCGCGGAATTGGCGGTGCCTTTGCCTTTGCCCCCCAATATTCCCGGCATCGACGTGACGATCAGCCGGGTCGAGACGTTTCGCGCGGACATGCCGCAGATGGTTGCGGGGGGTGGGGCCGTAACGCTTTGGCGCGAGCATCTGGAGACCTCGGAAAGGGTGCTGGAGGCCGCCGCTGCGGACGGCACGCCCCTGATGGTCGGCAATGGCAAGACGCATTACCTTGGCGGCTGGCCGGACCCCGTGTTCCTTGCGCGTATCCTGACCCGTGCCGCCAAGACCGAGGGTCTGGCAACCCAAACCCTGCCGCAAGATATCCGCATCCGGCAATCAGGCCCCACACGCTTTGTCTTCAACCATGGGCCCGCGCCCGTGGATTTCGAAGGTCAGGTCATTCCGCCAGCTGGCGTCGTCTGGTCCGGGTCTTTGGGAACCGGGGCATTATAGGTCGCGTCCAGACGTGATTGCAGATAATCCGCCGCGCGGATCGGCGGATATTTCGGCGCACCAGTGCCGGGCAGGGCCTGCACCACTACATCCGGGTTCGCCTCGATGAACATCGCGACCGACCGGCGCTGCCGCTTGGGGGGCAACACGCGATGCGGCGTGGAGACATAGATGTCATTCGTCCAACGCATCAGACAGTCCCCGATATTGACGATATAGGCCCCGTCCACCTGCGGCACATCCGTCCAGTCGCCGCCGCGAGGCTTGACCTGAAGGCCCGGTTCGCCGTCCGTCATCAACAAGGTGATCACGCCGTAATCGCTGTGTGCTCCGGCGCCAATCTCGCCCGACGCGCCCGTGGCAGGCGGGTAGTGCAGCACACGCAGCGCCGCCAGCGGGTCGATAAACGCGCAATCAAAGAAATCCTCGGGCTGGTCAAGATCGCGGGCGATGGCGCGACACAGCTTGATCCCAAGATCAAGCGCTGCATCGTAATAGGCCAGCATCGTTTCGCGGAACCCCGGAAGGTCCGGCCACTGGTTGACGCCGCGAAACGGCTCTCCTGCGATAACGCGCGGGTCATCGGCGGGCAGGTCGAGCCCCATGTTGAAGCTTTCCTTGCGGTCCTTCTGGCCGCTTTTTTCATCAAGGGATTCCAGACCATCATGAGCCCAGCCCCGGTAATGCGGTGTCTTGAGGATCGAAATGTCCTGCTTGCGGTCAAGGGGAAGACCAAAGAAGACATCGGCCTGCGCAAACATGTCGGCACGTAATTTCTCGGGTACGTCGTGGCCGGTCAACAAGAAGAAACCGGGCCCACGCGCGGCGGCGCCAAGTGCTGCGACAAAGCCGGTCGGGTCCGTTGCAAAACGGCGCCAATCCAGAACGGGGATCATTCCGCCACCTCCGCCTTCGCCGCGAAAGGCGATGCGCCCAACAGCCGGTCCATCTTGCGGGCGACGCGGTCCAGATGGGCGGCACGGCTCTTGTCCGTCGAACTGTCCATCAGGTAATGCGCGACAAAAACCTTGCGACATCTCTTGCCACAAAGCAGGCCGACCCCGCGCAAGATCGTCCGTCGCCCCGGAGCCCCGACAATCCGGGTCAGCCACCAGCTTGCCCCGCAGGTCGTGAACACGCCCAGCCGTGTGATATGGGTCAAACCCGGGCGGATATTGGAATTGACGGCGTCAGGCATCATGAATGCCACGCCCGGAACCATCGCCCGGTCAAGCCATCCCTTCAACATCGCGGGCAATCCGTACCACCAGGTCGGGTAGACGAAGATCAACGTATCGCACCATAGCAAGGCATCGACATGGGCCTGAACGGGTTTCTGGTTCTGCAACTCATCCGCATAGTGCTCCAATTCCAGCGCGCCGAGTGTCGGATCGAACCCGTCACGATAAAGGTCCAACACCTTGGTTTCCGCGCCGACAGCTTCCAGCTTGCCAATCACGGTATCACGCACCGCGGCGGTAAAGCTCTGTGGCCTCGGGTGGCAATAGACAACCAGCGCGCGCATCCTAGAAAACCTCCATTTCGTGCCCCACCTTGTCCAGAAAGGCGTTTCGCTTGGCGTCCGTCACACGGTTCATATCGTACAGCGCAAGATAGCGGGTCTTTTCCGGTCGGCAGACATGCCAGACGGCACGGGTCACACATTTGCGGGGTGGGTCTCCGACCAGCAGGGCGCGGGTGCGCGTGCCGCCATAGGTTGTGACCGCGGCCAGTTTGCGGATCTGCGTCAGGTTCGGCTTCACCTTGCCATCGACCAGCCTGAAGGAGACGCCGGGCAGGAAAACGCGATCAAGAAACCCCTTGAGGATCGCGGGGTAGCCAAAGTTCCATACCGGGAACACCATCACCAACGCGTCGGCTGCGCGCACCCGTTCCACATACGCCGCGACCGGCGCGGTATTCTCAGGCACCTCATGATAGCCGCGCCGTTCCGGTTCGCTCAGGACCGGGTTGAACCCTTCCGCGTTCAGATCGCAATCATCCACGGCCCATCCCGCGCGGGTCAACCGCGTCACCACGGTCTCATGAAGCGCCGCCGAGAAACTCTCGGGGCAGGGGTGGGCGAACAAGACCAATGCGCGGCTCACGCTCCGCCCTCCTTCATCTTGGCAATAAAACTCTCAGGGGGTGCGGGGGATGAAATCCCCCGCCGCGTCGCCCTGCACGGCAGGGGGAAACCGTCATTCCGCCGCCTGTGCCGGTTTGGTCATGGCGCGGTAGGTGTACATCGTCTCATAGCCCCAAGCTGGATCGTCCCATGCAATCATCTTGCCCGGGTTCAGCAGGCCCTTGGGGTCCGCTTCGCGCTTGAAGGCAAGCTGCCTGTCATCAACCGCCTGCCGCCCGCCTTCCTCCAGCGTGTAGCGATGCGGGTTGAAGATCATCGCGCCCGCGTCCTCGTGCATCTTCACGATCTCGTCCAGACGCTCTTCGGTCGTGAACTTCACCAGCGACAAGCCGGCAAAGGCAACTTTTCCGTCCATGCGCAGAACCTCAAGGTGCTGCAACACCTCGGGGTTGAGCGCATCGCGCATCTTCTTGATCAAGGCGATATGATCGGGAAACCCGTAACGCACCTGCAAATAGGTAATTGAGGGGTCCACTTTCAGCGCCCTGAGCGTCGTGTGGTTCCAGCCATATTCGAAAACCGGTCCGGGCGTCTTGGTCCATGTGCTTGCATCCGAGCGATAGATCAGCCGCGCGAAGGGACGGCGTGCAAGGAAGGTCAGGAATCCGTCCATGGAATGCGGCGCGACCATCAGCCCAATCAGCGTATCATCCGCCGCGATATGGGGTTTGACCCTGCTGAAATAATCAAACGGCGCAGGCGCTTCATACACACTGCCCAGCTTGATCAAGATGCCGTCCTGATTGGCCAACTCATCGGTGAAGTGCACGGCCTCCATGAAGTCCTTGGTGGCTACGAACATCTCGACCCAGTCATAGGCAGGGGCAAGGGGGATTTCGATTTCGGTAATGATGCCGTTTGTGCCGTAGGCATGGCTCACCCGGGCCAGTTCCTCGCCCCGGAATTCCAGCACGCGCGGCTCTGCCTCCATCGTGACGACACGCAGACGGATGATGTTCCCGAGGTCGCGCAACGACCCCCAGGTGCAGGATCCGACACCGCCCGAACCGCCGGCGATGAAGCCGCCGATCGTCGCAGTCGCCCAAGTGGAGCTGAACATGCGGATTTCCTGCCCCGAGTGCGCCTTGCAGGCGGCATCAAGATCTTTCAGAAGAATCCCGGGTTCGCAGATCACGCGGCCCGGCGCAATTTCCTTGACCGCCGACATGTGGCGCAGGTGCATGACGCAGCCACCGCGCATTGGCATCGCCTGCCCGTAATTCCCCGTTCCCGCGCCACGCGTGGTTACGGGGACGTCATGGGCGTAGCAGGCCCGCAGTACCTCGATCACCTCGGCCTCATTGCGCGGGTTCACCACGAAATCGGCCTCCAGATGATCCATCCGCGCCTTGAGCACGGGTGAATACCAAAAGAAATCGCGGGATTTGGCCCGGATGGTGGCCGGGTTTTCGTCTTGTTCGATGTGGGCGAGGGCGGCCTTGGCGGCGGAGATGTTCGGTTGCATTCAGATCCTCATTAAATCGTCGAGTTCGGCGTAGTCGGGCAGGGTGCGGTCAATCCGTTCACCGTCGCGCAACACGATCCGGTCGGCCTGTGGGCGGGCGAACAACTCGGTCCATGTGCGGGCCTTGCAGATCACAAGATCGGCGGGCGATCCGGGGGCCAGCGACGGGGCGTCAAAGCCACAGGAAGCGGCGGGGCTTTTCAAGAAACCATGTGTCCAGTCGTCGGCGGAATGGTCCAGATGACCGATGCGGGTCGCCTCGCGCATCACTTCCAGCATATCCATGTCACCGTAGGCATAGAACGGGTCACGGGTATTGTCGGACGCGAAAGCGACGGGGATGCCGCGTGCCTTCATCTCGTGCACAAGGGTGATCCCGCGCATGCGGGGTGTCCGGCTGGTACCCTGTGGCGTCCGGTCCTGCAGGTAGAGGTTGCACATCGGCAGGCTGACCACCTGCAAGCCGCCCTTGGCGACCAGATCAAGGGTGCTCATGGCGCGCGCGTCGTCTTGTGCCGACAAGGAACAACAGTGGCCGACGGTGATCTTGCCCTGAAACGCGACCTCCATTGCCACCTCGGCGATATCGCGCAAGGTTTCGACGGCGGGATCCATGCTTTCATCGACGTGGAAATCGGCATCAAGCCCGCGCGCGGTCGCTTGCGCGAAAAAGCCGCGCAGGCGGTCACGCAGATCGGGAACCGGGTAGGTGACCATGCCCAGCACGCCACCGCGTGTCGCCGCGACCAGATCTGCGGTATGGCCAAACGGACCGCTGTCGTCGGTCCAGCCTTCACAGCCGATCAGGCAGGCCGCCTGCAGATCGATCCGGCCTGCCCAGTCTGCCTGCAAGTCCCGAAACACAGGCCATGTGATGTCATCTTGCGGCGGCACACTATCAAGGTGCGTGCGTATGGCGCGCGTGCCATGCGCATAGGCGCTCCGTAGCGAAAACGTCATGCGGCGGCGGAGATCTTCGGCGGACCAATTTTCCCGCCGGTCATCACCCACTGTGGTCAACGCGCCCATGAACGACCCGTCGGGGTTTGGCGCGCGCCCCCAGATATGGCCTTTGTCCAGATGCGTGTGCATGTCGATGAAGGCGGGAAACACCATGGCCCCTGCCATATCTACCGTAATGGGCTGTGGTGGCCCGATCCGGCCATCCACGATGGAAATATCGGTGCGCACCAGATCGCCCGCCTGACCCAACAGGCAGGCGGGAACAGTGACGTTCGACAACGTAAAATCGCCGCGAGGAAGGCCAGTGAAATCCATCAGCCGTCTCTTTTCAGGGCGCTTTCGTGCCACTTGCGCAGCAGCAGATGCGAAAAGATCGACAGCGCCGCAAAGATGAACACGCCCATCGCGGCCACCAGCGACAGCGCGGCAAACATGCGCGCGATGTTCAGGCGATACCCCGCCTCCTGAATGCGAAACGCAAGACCGCTGCCGATACCGCCGGTGCCAGCCACCAATTCGGCCACCACCGCCCCGATAAGCGACAGGCCGCCGGCAATCTTCAGGCCGCCAAGGAAATACGGCAAGGCCGAGGGCAGTTGCAGATAGCGCAGCCGCTGCCACCGGGTCGCGCCATAGATGCGAAACAGGTCGCGCAGGTTGTGGTCGACGCTGTTGAGGCCAAGCGTGGTTGAGGACAGGACAGGAAAGAAAGCCACCAACCATGCGCACAGCAGCATGCCCGCCACCTTGCTGTCGACGTAGATGAAGATCAGCGGCGCGATGGAGACAACCGGCGTAACCTGCAAGATCACTGCATAGGGATAGAAAGACAACTCCAGCAGTTTGGATTGATTGAACACGATGGCCAGACCTGCCCCACCGACAACCGCAAGCAAAAGCGCCAGCAGCGTGATCCTGCCTGTCAGATAAGCGGCATCGATCAGCATGGCCCAATCATCCCGCAAGCTGCCCCACACGCGGTCGGGGCCGGGCAAGATATAATGCGGAATCTCGTTTGCGCGGACAACCCACGCCCAAGCCGCGATCACCAGAACCATCATGATGACGGGTAGCGCCCATTTCGCAATCCGTTCGGTCCGCGCGGCGCGCGCGCGGCGTTGTTCGTCGGCGTCGATTGCATCGACGGGGGAAGAAAGCAGCCCTTGATCGGTTGTGGTCATGCCGGCTCTCCCATCGCTTCTTTCAGGGCTTCGGACGCGGCGCGGGTGTGTGCAGCATAACCGGCGGACGTACGAAAATCCTCGTCGCGGGGATAGGGCGCATCAACCTGCACTTCGCGCAGGACGCGACCGGGACGCGCGGCCATCACGATGATGCGGTCAGACAAAAAGACGGATTCAAAGACGGAATGGGTGACGAAGATCACGGTGCAGCCGATCTTGGCCTTCAACTTGAGCAGGTCATTGTTCAGCTTGTGACGCGTGATTTCGTCCAGCGCGGCAAAGGGTTCATCCATCAAGATCAGCCGGGGGTTTGTGACCATGGCCCGCGCGATCGACACGCGCATTTTCATGCCCCCCGACAGCTCACGCGGATAGGCATCAAGAAAGTTCTCCAACCCCACAAGGCGCAGGCTTTCACGCACCTCATCACGGACCGAAGAATAGGAATTGCCGCGCAATCGGTAGGGCAGCCAGACATTTTGCGCCACCGTGGCCCATGGCATCAACGTGGGTTCCTGAAACACCACGCCCAGATCGCCCAGACCATGCGCCCCTTCCCATTCGACCTTGCCCCGCGTCGGATGCAAGAGATCGGCGATGACCCGCAGTGCCGTGGATTTGCCGCAGCCCGATGGCCCAAGTAGTGAGATGAAGTCACCTTGGTTCACATCCAGCGTCATGTCGCGCAGCGCCACGATGTTGCCGTTGAACACCTTGTCCACATGGTTCATCCGCAAAAGAGGCGGGCGTTGGCCCAAAGGCAGCAGCGTTGGCATTGACCGGGCTCCGAGACACGGGAAAGGCCGGGGCAGGTGAACCTTGCCCCGGCCACAAGAGATATGACCGTTAAGGCCGCAGTTCGCGCCCCAGACCTTGGTTCACGAATTGCGTGGTGTAGGTGGCCTGCCAGTTCAGCCCATCTTCGACGACGCCTGCATCGACCATGTCCTGATAGAAGCCACCGACCACTTCATCGGTCATCGCGCCAATGCCAAGTTCCAAGGCATCGCCGCTGTCAACGATGCCCCATTCGAGCATCTTGGAGATGGCAAAGTTGATCTTGTCCTGGGTCATGTCGGGGTTCGCGGCCAGAATCATTTCGTTCGCGGCGGCGTTGTCACCATAGAGGTAGTTGTACCAACCCAGAATGGATCCGTTCACGAAGCATTCCACCACTTCGGGGGACTCGTCGATCGTGGCCTGCATGGTTTCAATCGTGGTGGCGTAGCTGGAATAACCCGCGTCCGCGATCAAGAACACGTTGGGCGTGAAGCCGCCTGTCGTTTCAATCACGTAGGGTTCGGACGAAAGGTAGCCCTGCATGCCAAGCTGATCGTCGGCAAGGAAGGGTGCGGGGTTGAATGTGTAGGGCTGGCGCTGCTCGACGGTGAAACCATGGGCTGCAATCATCCACTGGTAATAGGATGAAAAGCCGTTATCCCCGATCAGCAGCGTCAGGTCGCGCAATTCTTCCCACGTATCCGCGACGCCCGGATGGGCCACGATGACCTGCGGGTGTTTCTGGAAAATGGCCGCGACAGCCACCACCGGGATATCTTCTGCGGCGGCATTGAACGCCTGAAGCAGATCGCCGCCCATGTGAAACTGAATACGATCAGCCAACATCAGGGCGCGGTTATTGACCTGCGGACCGCCGCTGATGACTTCAACATCAAGGCCGCAGGCGGCATAGGTGCCATCGGCGACCGACTGATAAAAGCCACCGTGTTCGGCCTGCGCGAGCCAGTTGGTGCCAAAGACGACCGGCGTGTTCTGCGCGCTTGCGCTGGTTGCCGCGGCTACGGCGCCAAGCGCGATAAGTGAGGTGCGAAGCATCATCCCTGTTTTCTCCCCAAGGGTTGGACCTGTGGAGATGCTAAGTGCACGATTGCCGCCGGAAAGACCGTGCGCCCATGCAAGCGTGCCCCCCACGCCGCTTGCGTGTTATTGAGGCAGCGGCGCGCCACCGCGATTGATTATTAAGCGAAGTTACCCCCGCCGTGGCAATGATTTCTCGACATTGGCGTCGCATGCAGGTGGTTTGGAGAGACTCAGGCAATCGGAGACGACCATGGTTCACAAGCTGCAGGCACTGACGCCGGATTCCCTTCGCCCGCCGTTTGCGGCCTATTCCCACGGCACATTCACACCCCATGGTGCGGCGTGGGTCCATACATCGGGCCAGCTTGGCATCAGGGCCGACGACACGATCCCCAATAGCGCCCGGGAACAAGCCGCGCTGTGCTTTGCGGCAATCGATGCGATCCTTGCTGCGGGCGGAATGACGTCGGCCGATACGGTGCGGATCAACGCCTTTGTCACCGACAGGGCGCACATGGCCGGCTACATGGCGGCGCGCGATGCGTGGGTCGCCGGCATGGACAGGTTGCCCGCATCAACCCTTGTTGTGGTCACGGGGTTCACTCGCCCCGAATTCAAGGTCGAGGTCGAGGTGACCGCAGCGCGCATACACACCGCATAGGCGAGGATTTTAAGGTTGACGGAGCGCCCGCGCTGTCTTAGCACCGCGCACGGCCTGGCGGAGTAGCTCAGTTGGTTAGAGCAGCGGAATCATAATCCGCGTGTCGGGGGTTCAAGTCCCTCCTCCGCTACCAAAATCCCAAAGCTGAAGCACTGATTGCGATGGGAAACCGGGTCAGCCGTTTCTGTATCCCGCAACGTTGCCCCCCATGGCGCTTCGGTTCGGTTCATTGCGTTCATTCCCGGCAGTCCCGCATCAGCGGTCGGGCACTCCGGCAAATCGCGACTCACCATCGCGCTCGATCTGAACAATTCGAAACCCGCCCGGCCCGCACCTGCCCCCCTCAGTACGTGTCTCGTCGGCCTTGGGAAGAAAAGGCTCCGGCTCGGCCTTGGTCGAGAGAACGTGGTTCGTAATTGAGACATCACCATCATCGGCCGGGATCAGGAGCGCATCATCCTATTTCGACACGGGTAGGATTTTGACGGCGGTCCTGACCGCGCCTTCCAAGGCGTGTGCGACTACGGTCGCCAATGCGGGTCGTGAGGCGGGCGTGCGTCACGGTTTTGGTCGGCGCACCACACGCAAGATGATGGGAGGCACAAACAAGTTGGTCATGAATGACCGAACAAATTGGAACCCTGCCACGATGGCGGTCGCACCACCCACCGCCTTTGACGTGGCGATCATTTCACCCAAGCCGCCGGGGGCCAGAGCCAGAACCAGCGACAGGCGATCGGTGGCGACCCAATCAGACAGGATCGGCGCCGCAACATAGGTCATCGTCGCGATCAGGGCCAAGCCGCTGGCGATGGCACCTGCCGTCACCCATGGAAGATGCAAGAGGTCGGTCGCCGTCAGGCGTGTGCCAAGGCCAAAACCGATCCCGATCTGCGCGGCAATCAACAGGGGTTGCGGCAGCGGCATGAGCGGGTAGCCCAGTGCCACGAGCATGATGCCCGCAACCATTGGCGTCAGGATCCATGGGTTGAGTACGCCCAGCCGACTGGCGGTGGCGGCAAGGGCCGCGCCAAGCCCGGCACATGCCAGCAATGCAGCGTGGCTGGCACCCTCGACGATTGGAACGCTGGGCAGAACCGAAGCTGAAAGGTTCAAGATGATCGGTATCGTTGTCACGACGAGCACGACCCGCAAGGTATGAACAACCACCACAACCTCGGTGCGTGCGCCAAGATCATGGGCAAGCGATGCCATCTCGGCCATTCCGGCAGGCAAGACAGACAGCGCAGCGGTCGTGTGATCTACGCCAGTCAGCCGGGCAAACGGCCAGACCAGCGCCGCACCCGCCAGATTGGCCAGCACAGCCGCCGCAATCATCGCGGGCAATAACCCAAGCATGATTTGCAGAATATCAGGGGTCAGCACGGCCGCCGCTGCGGTTCCGATCAGCAACTGGCCGCTGCGCCGAACAAGGGTCGTGTGTGCCGGTGACGCCAGAAGGTTGGCAACGATGGCCCCGCCGACCATCGCACCCAAGATCCAGCCCAGCGGGATCTGTAGCAGGGAAAAGACCCATCCAAGGCATGTCGCCAGCAAAAGACCCGCGATCAGGGCCTGAAACGGCCGTGGGATCACGACAGATAGGCCCCGCCGTTCACATGCAGGCATTCTCCGGTCACGTAGCGCCCGCCAGCGCCTGCCAGATAGGTGACAGCCTCGGCGACCTCTTGCGGCAGGCCGCGCCGTCCCAGCAGGTTCGTTCGCGTGCCGCGATGTTTCGGTTGCGCACCACCCGCTGCGGCAAGGCGCTCAGTCTCGATCAGGCCGGGAACCACGCAATTCACGGTAATGCCATCTGGTGCCAGATCATGCGCCATCGCCTTGGTAAGACCGACAACACCGGCCTTTGCCGCCACGACATGGGCACGATGCTGTGCGCCGGTATGCGCTGTCATGCCACCGATATTCACGATGGCCGCCTGATCGCTTTTTTTCAGCGCACCAAGTGCAGCTTGCGACACCAGAAACACGCTATCAAGACACGTCGCCATGACATTGC
This sequence comes from Paracoccaceae bacterium, assembly GCA_017854585.1. GTDB lineage: Bacteria > Pseudomonadota > Alphaproteobacteria > Rhodobacterales > Rhodobacteraceae > JAFMHK01. Next base: position 121,177 of record JAFMHK010000002.1, on the reverse strand, counting down.
GCCATGCCTCATAAGTGATCTGGTCAAACGCTGCCTCGGGCCGGATCGCGGCATTGTTCACCAAGATATCGAGCTGCCCGAACGCCGCGATCGCCTCATCCACGACGCGGCGGGCGATATCCGGGGCGCCAAGGTCACCGGACACCAGCGCCGCGCGACGTCCAGCAGCCTCAACGGCAGCGACGGTTTGCGCGCCGGCGTCAACGTCGTTGGCGACGTGAACCACAATATCGGCCCCGCGATTGGCCAGTGAGACAGCGATCGCGCGGCCGATGTTGCGTGATGCGCCTGTCACCAGACACACGCGCCCGTTGAGGTCCCCGGTCATGCCCGAAGCTCACGCACGAGCGTATAGTCGGACTGCATTGCGCCGATGCGATTGCAGATATCCAAGAGAACGTCGGCGTTCTGCAGTTGACCGAATGCGACGTTGGCCCTGAATTTTGCGTCGATCTGTTCGCGCGTCAGCGGTTCGTCGATGCCGCCACGCATATGCCCCTGATTGATCTCCTCGACCCTGCCATCGGTATAGTCGATCCGGACATGCCCGGTGAAGGCGGCGGGATAGGGGTTGTCGGGATCAACCTCGAACCCGACCTTGCCCGCAATATCCAGCAGCGCCGGATCGGCGATCCCCTCGGGCGTGAAATCCGCAAGATCGGCGTGCCCCCGGACAAGCCCGAGTGCGACACCGTAGGGAACCGAGAACTTGGCCGCGTAATCGGTGGGCGGGCGGCGTTTGAGGTCCAGCGGTTCCCAAAGGCGGTGCACGATGCCTTCCGCGGTCTTGCAGGTGATCTTCTCGATCCCTTGCAGGTCCACCCCGCGCTGCTTCAGTTTGACCGCGCAGTCGATGTAAGGCTGAACCATGGTTCCGCAGGGGTAGGGTTTGAACGTTATCGTGTCGCAGACCCACCGCTGCCCAAGGTCATCGAATAGCATTTCGGGCCGGGGCACGACCGGATGGGCGAAACTGGAAAAGGCACCGTGGGTTCCCTCGAAGACCCATTTCGGTCCAACGAAGCCTGCATGCGCCAAGGCGTGTGCACGCAGGCCAGACTGCGCGGCCCATCCGGGATGCATCCGCTTGGTCCAGCTTCCGTCCCCGAGATATTCGATGATGCCGGACGCCATGCTGCCCACGATGCCCAAGGCATGGGCTGTCGTCCGCGCATCGGTGCGGCAGGCCACGCAGATCCCGAAGGTGGCGGCGAACGCACCCAAAACGGCGGTCGGATGAAAACCTGCCTTGTGCACACCCTTGGGGAGGGTCAGGGCCAGACGGCAGAGCAATTCGGTTCCCGCAGCCATGCCCAGCACGACCCGATCATTGTCCAGCTTGTGCATCTCGGCAGCGGCCAGCAGGGCCGGAACAATCACCACACCTGAATGGACAGGGCCGCCCTCAAATGTATCATCAAAGTCTTCGCCGTGCGATGCCGTGCCGTTGATCAACGCCGCGCTGGAGGCCGCAGCCCCCTGTGACTGAGCGATCACGGTAAAGTCGCCGGGTTCGGCGGCGGCGATGACTGCCCCAACATAATCGGTCGACCGCGCGGCGACGCACAACCCGACAATGTCGACCAGTATATCGCGCATCTTGGCCGTCGTGGACGCGGGCAGTGCTGCGGGCGTCAAGCCTGCGCCCCATTCGGCGATGCGCTGCGCGATGCTGTCGTTATCGGACATGTCTTTCATGGTTTATCCATCCGTCCCTTCGGAAAACGTTTTTTGCTCGTTGTGCCGGATGCGATCCCAGATCCGCTTGCCGATGGACCCGAGAATGAACAGGGCTGACACGCAAAGCAGCGCCAGCGAGATCCGATCATTCAGGAAGATCGCATAATCATCGCCCGAGATCACCAAGGAGCGGCGGAAACTGCTTTCGACCAGATAGCCCAGAACCAGACCCAGAACCGTTGGCAGGAACGGGAACTTGAGCATCCGCATCAAGAAGCCGACCACCCCGGCAGCCAACATGATCGACAGGTCGAAGAGGCTGTTATGGATGGAATAGATGCCGGACAGGATAAGCGCAAAGATGAAGGCATTCAGATAGGCGCGCGGGCGGTTCACGATCCAGATACACAGTGGCAAGAGAGCCATGCCGATGAAGAGCAGGCCGATCGCTGCGGTAAAGAGGCCAGCATAAAGGCCGTAGACAATCTCGCCTGAGCGTTGGAACAGCATTGGTCCCGGCACGATGCCGTGGATCAGAAAACCACCTAGAAGGATGGCCGTCGAATTCGACCCCGGTATGCCGAACGACAGCAAAGGCACCAGAGCGGTTTCTGCGACCGCGTTATTGGCGGTTTCGGGCGCGGCGACCCCCTCGGGGGAGCCTTTGCCGAATTCGTCGGGATACTTCGACCACCGCCGCGCTTCGTTGTAAGACATGAAGGACGCGATGGTGCCGCCAGCGCCGGGCATCACGCCCTCAAACGTTCCAATCACGCCGCCGATGCTCTGCGGACGCAGGAGCCTTTTGGCCAATGAAAGCGAAGGAAATTCGATCCGTGGCCGTGATTTCACGCGCTCGCTTGGGCCCCGGTCTGACGCCTGCGCCAGAAGCTCGCTCATGGCGAACAGGCCGACCATGACCATCACGGGGGCAATCCCACCCAAAAGGTCCGAGGATCCCATGGTGAACCGGGTGCCTCCAGTGACGGGGTCGGTGCCGATGGTGGCGACCATCAGGCCCAGCACGGCCGCTATCATGCCTTTGATAAGCGAGTCGCCGGACAGGGTTGCGATGACGCTGAGGCCAAGAATGCCCAGCGCGAAATAGGCTGGTGGCGTGAAGGACAGGGCGACCGCTGCCAGCGGCTTGGACAGCAACACCAGCATCGTCAGCCCGAAAAGGCTGCCCAATACACCGGAATAAAGCGAAATGCCCAAGGCAAGACCGGCCTTGCCCTGCTTGTTCATTTCATAGCCGTCAAGAACTGTCGCGGCTGCCGCGTTCGTGCCCGGCGTGCGGATCAAGATGGCCGGAACCGATCCGCCATATTCGGCACCCACATAGGTGGCAGCCAGCAATACGATCGCGGCGGTCGGTTCCATGGTGTATGTAAACGGCAACAAAAGTGCCATTGTGATGGACGGTGATATGCCGGGAAGCGCCCCCCCGATAATACCCCACGTCACGCCGATCAGCGCCGCCAGGACAATTTGGTAATCAAGCAGGTAGCCGGCAGATATCAGGATGGTATCCAAGGTGTCGCCTCCGGTTTATGGCAAGTCAGGCTGATGGCTCAAAGACCGAGATACGTCAAAAGACCCGGCGGCATCGATACGCCCAGCACGAAGACAAACAGCGCCCAAAGCAGGGCTCCGCCGAACAGTGCCGTGGCCAGAACCCGCATTGAAAAACGCTCGCCCTGAAAAATCATTGTGGCGGCGATCAGCAAGACCATGGAAATCAGGTATCCGAGGGATTTGACGATCAGCAGATAGCCGATGCCAATTCCCAGAAGGCCGGCCGCCCAAGCGATGCGCCGTCCCTGACCTTTCCATTCCCCGGGGGTGTCTTTGCCCCAGCGTGACACGACCGTGACGATGCACAGGGTCACACCAAGCAAGACCATGGCCCATCCGTAGACGCGCGGCATGCCACCGGGGCCGAAAATATCATCAAGCGCGCTTGTGCGCAGGTCGTAGGCCAGGCTCAGATAGAACGTACCGATGATGATGGCTGCGATGCCACCGACGAAATCACGGCTCAGGATGGACTGCATGGTGAGGGCTCCGGACGACAGGGGCACCGGCCGCACCCAAAGGGATGCGGCCGGAAGAACGAGATCTTATTCGATCACACCGGTTTCCCGCAGAAACGTTGCCGTCTCGGTGGCAAAGTTGTCGATGAATTCGACATACTCGTCATGTGGGATGAACGCGGCCCGCAGGTTGTTGGGCTCGTACACGGCGCGATATTCCGGCGATGCAAGCACTTGCTGCACTGCTGCTTCCCATGCAGCGACCACATCGTCAGGAATACCCTGCGGCCCCGCAAGACCACGGAATTTCCGGACAACCACGTCATAGCCCAGTTCCTGCACCGTCGGCAGATCGGGGAACAGGTCCAGCCGCGCGTCCGAGAATGTGGCAAGCAAGCGGATTTCCCCTGCCTCAAGCTGACCTTGCAGTTCCTGCACCTCGCCCACGCCGATATCGAGCGTGCCATTGAGCACGTTGATCATCAGGTCGCCGCCGCCTTCATGAGACACGATGCCTGCTTCAACGCCGGTCACGGCCTTGAGTTGTTCGAGTGCCTGCCGTTCGAGCGAGGCGGGGTTCGCCGCGCCCCAAACGCCCCGGCCGGCCCGTGCTGCGTCGATGACGTCGTCAAGTGTCTGGTAGGGGCTGTCGGTGGCAGTGTAGATCACCTCGGGGTCGATGAAAAAGTTCACCAGCGGCTCGAGATCTTCGTAGGTATATTCCGGATTGGACAGCAAAGATGTGTAGATGAAGGTCGGCGTGGTCGCATAAAAGCGCGAGCCGTCCGCCGGAGCCTGTGCCATATCGGCCATGGCTGCTGCGCCTGAACCGCCACGGACGTTTTCAACAACGACGTTCACACCCAGAATCGGTGCAAGATAACCCGAAAGCTCCCGAAGGAAGACGTCGCTACCGCCGCCTGGGCTGGAGTGCGTGATCAGCGTCACGGTATCGACCGGATATTGTTGCGCGTTCGCAGTGCCGGCAGTCGACAATACAAGCGCTACCCCCGCCATCTTCAACATTGAATTGATCATAGATTTCTCCCCCCAACCGTCTGTTCCTCCCCAACGGAGTTTGGTCACGACTCGCGGTCGGCTCGCGTCGCCCGGCCATTTACGTTAACGCTCGACAAATTGTCAACAATCCGTTGGGAGGGAGCCTGTCAAAATGCCTAGACTTCCTGATGGGCACATCGGCATTTCTGGTGTTTTCTTGAGCTTGGCGCGGGGCGGGTGAGCTTAAAAATAAATATAATCAGAAGGTTATATTTCATATGGCAAGGATCGCCCCACTTGTTGATTGTTCAGGAATGGCCGCGGACGGATTTTTGCCTTACCAGCCGGATATTTCGGATTGCTCGGGTAATCATCATAATGTAGACAATCGTGATGTGACTTAAGACGCAGTGGCCGCGCAGGCTGATAGCCGCAGAGCTTGGACGTCGTCGAAAGCCCGGTGGGTTGATCTTGATGCAACGCCGCGACACGCCGCGACCGTCGCACCGGAAATAGCCCCGCATGCGCGGGGATTTGAATTGGAACCCGGCGCTGTCCGGGAATATGCAGGAGACATGCGATGAGCGGACACCAGCCAACCCCTGATGGGACACCGATGGTCACCAAGATTCTGGCTGACTGGGTCGTGACAACGCAGACCAAGGATATTCCGGCTGAAGTTCGTGAAGAAGGGCTGCGGACCTTTGTAAATTGGGTTGGCTGCGCCGTCGGCGGTGCCAGCCACGAGACTGCTGACGCGGCTTTGCGCGCAGTGATGCCGTTTTCCGGCCCGCGCAGTGCGACGGTTCTGGGTCGGACTGAAAAGCTTGATATTTTCCACGCCGCGCTGGTCAATGGTATTACATCGCACGTCCTCGACTACGACGATACGCACCTCAAGACGATCATCCACCCGGCGGGCCCGGTGGCATCCGCCCTGCTGGCACTTGCCGAAACAAGGCCGATGAGCGGCGAGGATTTTCTGACCGCAATGATCATCGGCATCGAAGTCGAATGCCGGATCGGTAATTCCGTCTACCCGCACCACTATGACCGTGGCTGGCACATCACCGGAACCGCTGGCGTGTTTGGCGCTGCGGCGGCCGTGGGCAAAGCCATCGGCCTGTCGCCGCAGCAGATGCGCTGGGCATTCGGTCTTGCCGCCTCCCAATCCTCGGGCTTCCGAGAGATGTTCGGGACCATGACGAAAAGCTTCCACCCCGGTAGCGCTGCAAAGAACGGTCTGCTGGCGGCGATCATGGCCGAAGCTGGGTTCGACAGTTCGGAACGTGCACTTGAGGCGCCGCGCGGTTGGGCCTTTACCACGTCTGACAAGCAGGACTGGTCCGAAATCGTGGGTGACCTCGGGGTGACTTGGGAATCTGCCCTGAACAGTTACAAGCCGTTTGCCTGCGGGATCGTGATCCACCCGACGATCGACGGGTGCATCCAAATCCGTGAAGAGATTGGCGACAAGGTCAACGAGATTGCCAGCGTCGCACTGACGACACACCCGCTGGTTCTGGAGTTGACCGGCAAACGCGACCCCAAGACCGGGCTGGAGGGCAAGTTCTCGGTGTTCCATTCTGCAGCTTGCGCCCTTCTTCGGGGCGATGGCGCGCCCACGGCCTTTACCGATGAAATCGTGACCGCGCCTGATATCGTGGCCCTGCGCGATACCATCATCGCCACCGCCGATCCAACCTGCCACGAGGCATCGGTGGATATCGTCGTGACCTTCAAGGACGGCACGACCCTTCACAAGCATGTCGCCCGCGCAATCGGCAGCAGCGATGTCCCGCTGACCAATGAGCAGATTGACACGAAGTTCACGGTGCAGTCGGCCCTTGTGATTGGTGAAGAGGCAACCAAGAAACTACTTGAGTTGGCGTGGAAGACCGCCACGTTGAGCGACGTCAGCGACGTGGCCCGTGCATCAGTGCACGACGTCAAAGGGCAGGCTGCGGCGGAGTGAGGCATGGCGCTGCGCGTATGATACGGGTGGTTATATGCCTTGAAACGCCGCGCAGCGATGGCCGGTAAGTTGTTGGCGCCCGGAAAGGTGAGGTAAAATTGGCTTTGAGTTCGGCAGATCGGCCAAGCGACCAGTCCTCTAGGCCAGCCAGATTGCTGACCGGTTCCGTCGAGGATGAACTGGAACACCTGATCCTGACCGGCGCCCTACGTCCCGGAGAACGCCTGCACGAGATACAGCTTTCGACACGTTTCGGCATTTCGCGCGGCCCCTTGCGCGAGGCGACGCGCAGCCTGCAGGCCAAGGGACTTGTGGAGGTTATTCCCAATCGTGGCGTTTTCGTTCGGTCGGTGACGCCCGGCGAAGCCTTGGAGATCTATGATGTCCGCGCGGCGATCTTCGGGCTGGCAGGGCGGCTATTGACCGATCTGGTCAACGACACGATGCTGTCGCGAATGCACGCCTTCCTTGAGGACATGGACGCGGCTGCGGCAAAGAACGATTTCGAGGGGTATTACCGCCTCAACCTTGCGTTTCACGACTTCCTTATCCTTGGCACACGGAACAAGACCCTCGCCGAGGAATACAATACGCTGGTCAACAAGCTGCACCTTTGTCGCGCGCAAAGCCTTGTGACGGCCGGGGGGTTGTCGGTTTCGAACCATGAACACCGGGAAATGGTGGATTCGGTCGCATCTGGGAACAGGGAACGCGCACAGGCGGCGTTTTTCAGACATGTTGAGCGGTCCAAGGACCGGTTCAGATCGACCGTCACCGACCTTGCATGACACCTGCAAGAACACGTTGCGGGGCAATCCCTGATACGCGCGCAAGCTAAGCGTTTCGGGATTTAACCGTTGCCGGACGCGCGCGCGCAAGTCGGTGCGGATGTGTCAAGGGCAGGTGCCCTGCCAACCAACGCCCCTGCCGAATGATGGGATGCTTTACCCGGAAATGATGGCGGACGATCAGTGCGTTTCCGACCGAGTGGCGCTGTTTACCTCCCTAGAACGTGGGTGGGGTGCAGGCAGATACGATGACGCAATCCACTTTCCCGACATTGCGAAACCGGTGCGGGATGCGGCTGTCAAATCTGTATGCGCCGCCCGCCTCGACTGTCTTCTTGAGGTTTCCAACCGTAATCTCAATGGATCCCGACACGACAATCCCTGCCTCTTCGCCATTGTGACTGTAAAGCTCGGCGCCCGTATCTGCACCCGGCGCATAGCGTTCATAAAGCATCTGGATCGCATGGCGCGACGTGTCGCCCACCTGACGCAAGGAAATCTCGGCGTCGGTGCTGCCAAGGGGCAGCATTCGGGTCAGGTTGATCTCGCGCAGTTCGGATGCTTTGAAGAACATCTTCGGAGAGGCATCGAAATTCTCGTCAAAGAACTCGGCCATGCTGAGCGGAATGGCATCGAGAATCCGTTTGATGGAGGAGACCGAGGGGCTCGACTGGTTTTGTTCGATCTGGGAAATCATACCATTGGTAACGCCTGATTTGCGGGCCAATTCCCGCTGAGACATGCCCCTTGCGACCCGAGCCGCGCGCAATCGCGAGCCAACGTCGATGTCCTTTGTATCTTGTACTCTCGTTTGCGGATCGCCCATCTGGGTGGCCTCTTTCAGTCATATTCCATCATCAAATTCAAATGGATGCACCAGGCACCGACTCGGATTATTAAACATACTTGATCATTATTTTAGACATGCCTAGGATAGATGCCAAGGGACACGACCGCGACCATGCGGTGCAGACCTAATTCAGGTTTTTTGGGGAGAAGCCGAACTTGTCAAGTAATGCATCTATTTTGGCGCGACGTCAAAATGCCATTCCACGTGGGTTGGCGACCGCGGCCCCGATTTTTGTGACAAAGGCCGAAAACGCCGAACTGTGGGACGCAGACGGCAAACGGTATCTTGATTTTGGCGCTGGCATCGCGGTGACAAACACCGGCCATCGTCATCCGCGCGTGATGGCGGCGGTCAAGGAACAGTGCGAGGCATTTGCCCACGTCGCCTTTCAGGTCACGGGATATGAGAATTACGTCGAGTTGGCCGAAAGGCTGAACGCCTTGGCCCCGATAAAGAACGCCAAGACGGTGTTCCTGACGACTGGCGCGGAAGCCACGGAAAACGCCGTTAAAATCGCGCGGGCCTACACCGGACGCACCGGCGTCATCACCTTCACCGGCGCATTTCATGGCCGGACGCAGTTGACGATGGGGATGACCGGCAAGGCCGTGCCTTATCGCACCCGTGGCACGCCGCCGGCCATTGGCATCTATCATGTGCCGTTCCCGATTCCGCATCATGGCGTGACCGAGGAAGATGCGCTCAAGGCATTGGCCCACGTCTTCAAGGCCGACATCGAGCCAGAGAACGTCGCGGCCATCGTGATTGAACCTGTGCAGGGCGAGGGCGGTTTTTATCAGGCCCCCATCAGCTTCATGCGCAACCTGCGCGAGATATGTGACAAGCATGGCATCTGCCTTGTCTCGGACGAAGTGCAGACGGGTTTTGCCCGCACCGGAAAGATGTTCGCGACCGAGCATTACGATATCGAGCCCGATCTCATTCCGGTCGCCAAGGCGCTGGGTGGCGGGTTTCCGATTGCCGGCGTCATCGGCAAGGCCGAGGTGATGGACGCGGCGGAACCGGGCGGTCTTGGCGGCACTTTTGGCGGCAACCCGATCTCAGTTGCGGCGGCCTTGGCCGTGCTTGACGTGATCGAGGAAGAACGCCTGTGCGACCGCGCCAATGTGATTGGTAACCGCATGCTGGCACGACTGAAGGAATTTCGCCAATCCAACAGTCTGCGCCCCATTGGCGATGTGCGCGGCCTTGGGGCCATGGTGGCGTTCGAACTGGTGAAAGAGCGTGGCACCCACGAGCCCGATCCCGATGCCATCAAGCTTGTGACGGCGGCCGCGTTGGACGCCGGTTTGATACTGCTGTCATGCGGATACTACGCCAACACAATCCGATTGCTTGCACCACTGACCATTTCCGACGAGCATCTTGAGGAAGGGTTGAACCTTCTGGAGGGTGCGCTGACGGCCTGACGGCCGGATGCAAAAAGGTGATCACCGGGCCGCCAAGAGCCTTCGGGTCACGAATAACAAAAGACACGATAGGAGAGGACTGATGACTTATCTGAAAAGCCTGACAATGGCGGCCGCGTTGGCCGTTGGGGGGACCGGTGCATTTGCACAGGAAACCTTCATCAACATCGGCACCGGTGGCCAGACCGGCGTTTATTTCGTGGTGGGGCAGTCGATCTGCCGCCTCGTGAACCGCGGCACCGCCGAGCATAATATCCGCTGCACGGCACCGTCGACCGGCGGGTCGATCGCGAACATCAACGCGATCGCAGCCGGTGACATGGATATGGGCGTGGCTCAGTCCGATTGGCAATTCCACGCCTACAACGGGTCTTCCGAATTCGAGGGCAACGCGATGCCTGATCTTCGGGCGGTGTTTTCGGTCCATCCCGAGCCGTTCACGGTTGTGGCCCGCGCCGATGCGGGGATCGCCAGTTTTGACGATCTGCGCGGCATGCGCGTGAATGTGGGCAATCCGGGTTCGGGCCAACGCGCGACCATGGAAGTCGTGCTTGATGCGCTGGGTTGGACAATGGATGATTTCGCCCTTGCGTCCGAGTTGGCACCCGCCGAACAGGCCGCGGCGCTTGGCGACAACAACGTTGATGCAATCATCTACACCGTCGGTCACCCCAACGGATCCATCCAAGAAGCGGTTTCGACAACCGAAGCCATTCTGGTTCCGGTAACCGGTGATGCGATCGATGCGCTGATCGCTGATAATCCTTATTATGCGGCGGCCACGATTCCGGGCGGCATGTATGATGGTACCCCGGATGATGTGAGCACCTTTGGTGTGCGCGCCACGTTCGTGACATCGGCCAATGTGCCGGATGACGTGATCTACACGGTCGTTTCGGCGGTCTTCGACAACTTCGACCGGTTCCGGGGCCTGCACCCGGCGTTTGCCAACCTGACGCCGGAAAGCATGATTGCCGATGGTCTGTCCGCGCCGCTGCATCCCGGTGCCGAGCGGTATTATCGCGAGCAGGGCTGGATCCAATAACCAAGAAGACCTGCACCGCCCCCGGAGATCGGGGCGGTGCAATTCATCCGGGCCGCAGCGCCCGACCCAATGCGCGATAAGACCGAAGGGGTAATTCCCGGTCGAAGGGGGATGTGATGAGCGATCCGAACACCAACCGTGATCAAATGCAGGCCGCTGCCGTCGAGAACGAAGCGGCTGGTCGTGGCGGACTCAGTCAATCTGAACTCGATGAGCTTGTCGCATCTTCTGACACGGGCGCACGTGGTGCGACCGGCGTTATTGGCACCTTCGTTGTCGTGGTTGCACTTGGCTGGTCGCTTTTCCAGCTCTGGATCGCCTCGCCCCTGCCGTTCATGGTCGGTTTCGGGGTTTTCAACTCGACCGAGGCGCGGTCGATCCACCTTGGCTTTGCCATATTCCTTGCATTTCTTGTGTTTCCCGCAGCCCGCACCAAGGTGCAACTGGCGCTGGGCGTCGGTGTGCCGCTGCTGATGGGGCTGCTGTTTGTCTTGTCGGCCAAGGATGACACCGCCACATGGTGGATCCCGATCATCGCCGTCGCCGTGGCGGTTACAGTCATCCTTGGATCACCCAAGGACCGCATTCCAATCTGGGAATGGGCGCTGGCAGTGTTTGGCGCACTTTCCGCGCTCTATCTTTGGTACTTCTATCGCGAAATTTCGGGCCGCGTCGGTGCCCCGATCACACAAGATTTCGTGGTTGCCGTCGCAGGCATCATCTTGCTGCTGGAGGCGACGCGTCGTGCGCTTGGCCCCGCGCTGATGATCGTGGCCAGCGTATTCCTGTTTTATACCGTCCTTGGCCCCTACATGCCGAACCTGATTGCGCATGGCGGCAACAACCTGTCCGAGATCGTCAACCACCAGTGGATCACCACGCAGGGTGTGTTTGGTATTGCCTTGGGTGTTTCGACCGGTTTCGTGTTCCTGTTCGTCTTGTTCGGCTCGCTTCTGGATAAGGCGGGTGCAGGCAATTATTTCATTCAGGTCGCATTCAGCCTGATGGGCCACATGCGGGGCGGGCCTGCGAAAGCGGCCGTCGTGTCGTCTGCCATGACAGGCCTGATTTCGGGTTCGTCCATTGCGAATGTGGTCACAACCGGCACCTTCACGATCCCGCTGATGAAGAAGGTTGGCTTTAGCGCCGAAAAGGCCGGCGCCGTCGAGGTCGCAAGTTCCGTCAATGGGCAGATCATGCCCCCCGTGATGGGTGCAGCCGCCTTCTTGATGGTCGAATATGTGGGCATTCCCTATTTCGACGTTGTCAAACACGCGTTCTTGCCAGCCGTGATCTCGTATATCGCGCTGGTTTACATCGTCCATCTGGAGGCGATGAAGGCGGGCATGGAGGGTCTTCCGCGCGCCTATATCCCCAAACCCATCGTTCAACGCCTCATCGGAATTGCCTTTACGGTGGCGGCCATCTGCGCGCTGTCGTTCGGGGTCTATTACCTGATGGGCTGGATCCGGCCCGCCTTTCCGAATTCGGCAGGCTACATCATCTTTGCCTTCCTGACGTTGGTCTATGTCGGCCTTCTGGCTGTCGCCGCGCGGGAAGAACCGCTGAAGCTTGATGATCCCAAAGCCAAGGTGACCAAGCTTCCATTGCCCGGCCCCACAGTGCGCGCGGGTCTGCATTATATCTTGCCGGTGGTGGTTCTGGTCTGGGCCTTGATGGTGGATCGTCTGTCGCCGGGGCTGTCGGCATTCTGGGCGACGGCTTACATGATCTTCATCTTGCTGACGCAGCGCCCCCTGCTTGCCCTGATGCGCCGCGCCGGTGATTTCGGGCACGAAATAAAAGGCGGCTTCAAAGACCTGATCGACGGGCTTGTCACCGGTGCGCGCAACATGATCGGCATCGGCATTGCCACCGCAACCGCCGGCATCATCGTGGGCGCGGTCAGCCAGACAGGTGTCGGATCGGCCTTGGCCGACGTGGTCGAGGTACTGTCTGGCGGCAATATCCTTGCCATCCTGCTGTTGACCGCTGTCCTTAGCCTGATCCTTGGGATGGGCCTGCCGACCACGGCCAACTATATCGTGGTTTCGGCGCTTCTGGCGCCTGTCATTGTCACGCTTGGGCAGCAAAACGGCCTGATCGTGCCGCTGATCGCGGTGCACCTGTTCGTGTTCTACTTTGGCATCATGGCCGATGTGACGCCGCCCGTGGGTCTGGCCAGTTTTGCTGCCGCCGCGGTCTCTGGCGGTGATCCGATCAAGACCGGCGTCATCGCGTTCTTCTATAGCCTGCGCACCGCCGCCCTGCCGTTCCTGTTCATCTTCAACACGGAATTGTTGCTGATCAATGTCACGGCGCTACAAGGGGTGTTCGTCTTCGTGGTTGCGACCGTGGCGATGTTGTTGTTCGCGGCGGCGACACAGGGCTGGTTCCTTGCGCGCAACCGCATCCACGAGTCGCTGATCTTGCTTCTGGTGGCCTTCACGCTGTTTCGGCCCGGTTTCTGGATGGACATGATCTATCCCCCCTACAGCGAGGAAGATCCCACCGCGCTCGTCGCCGCCGCTCAGGCGACGCCCGAGGGCAGCGAATTGCGATTGCGGGTGGCGGGCTTGAACGATCTTGGCGACCCGATTGAATTCGTGGCGATCTTGCCGATCGCGGACGGGGCGACGGGCGATGAGAAGTTGACCAATTCCGGCGTGATCCTGCGCGACGACGGTGGTCGTACCTTTATCGACGATGTCACCTTTGGCAGTCCTGCGGCAAATGCCGGCCTTGATTGGGATCAAGAGGTGCTGCGCGTGCTGCGCCCGCTGGATGTGCCATCGAAATACTGGATGTTCATTCCGGCACTTCTGGCGCTTGCGCTGGTCGTCTTGATGCAACGTGGCCGTGCGACCCCCGCACGCACCAGATCCGCCAATTGAAGGAGGCACCGATGTACAAACGCATTTTGCTGACCATCGATCTCAACCATTCCGGGTCATGGTCCAAGGCCTTGCCGCAAGCTCTTGATCTGGCCCGTGCATATGGCGCGGAACTTCACGTGTTGACGGTGGTTCCGGCGTTCCAATCGTCTATGGTCGCCAGCTACTTCCCCGAAACCTTCGAGGCCGAGGCGCTGGTCACCGCGAAATCCAGCCTTGAAGCCCTGATCGCGAAGGAAGTGCCCGGCGACAGCAGGCCGATCACGCACGTGGCACACGGTCGGGTGCATGAGGAAGTGATCAAGCAGATCGAAACCCTGCAGCCGGATCTTGTGGTCATGGCCAGCCATGCTCCGGATCGGGTACGCGAATTTCTGATCGGGTCCGAAGCCGACCGCGTTGTGCGCCGATCCCCGGTGTCGGTCCTGGTTATAAGGGGATAGATGTGGGGCCAATGATCAACGCGCCTGCAGCCTTTGGCGACCCCATCGGCACAGACCATCCAAGGAACCTTCAAGAATGACCCCCTTTGCCATTGCTGGCATGCAAATGTATGTGAACGCCCTTCAGCCCAACGTCGACGGAATGCTGCAGCGCATCGATATCCTGATGGCCCGGTTTCCGTGGACCCAAATGGTCTTGTTCAGCGAACTGTCGCCGCTTGGGCCGCTGACCAAGTTTTCCCTGCCCCTGATGAACGAGCACATCGAGAAATTTCAAGCGATCGCGCGGCGCCATAACATATGGCTTATCCCGGGCTCGATGTTTGAAACTGCACCGGACGGAAAGATCTATAACACCGCAACCGTGATCCGGCCCGACGGTGAAATCGAAGCCAGCTACCGCAAGATGTTTCCGTTCCGCCCCTATGAAGAGGGCGTCGATGCGGGAACCGAGTTCTGCATCTTCGACGTGCCGGAAGTCGGGCGGTTCGGGCTTTCGATCTGCTATGACATCTGGTTCCCGGAAACGACGCGGCAACTGACGTCGCAAGGGGTCGAGGTGCTATTGTTGCCGGTTCTGACGGGAACCTGGGACCGCGACGCCGAAATCGCCATTGCGCGGGCCACCGCCGCCCAGTTCCAATGCTATGTCTTCAGCGTCAATGGATTGGGCGCGGGCGGTATTGGGCGGTCAGTCGTGGTCGACCCGTCTGCGCATGTGTTGCATCAATCCGCCGGTCATGAAGATGCCTTTCCGATCGAGGTTGATATGGCCCTTGTCAGGCGCCAGCGCGAAACGGGCATGAAGGGTCTGGGTCAGGTTCTGAAAAGTTTCCGCGACCGGGAAGTGGATTTTACGGTCTACGACCGAAGCAGCGGGACAGATGCATACCTGCAAAGCCTTGGGCCGCTTGCCATCCCGCAGCAGGGATCGCGGGCAGGCATGATCGCCGATCCCAGAAGCGAATTGAAAAGCACCACTCCTGAGCCGTTCAACCCGACCAATCTGGTCTCGTACGCTGGCGAGGATGGCAACGAAACCGCAGGACTTGGAGGCAAGACAATAACCGGTTGAGGCAAAGCCAAAAACCCTGCTGCTGCGGGAGGTTTCAAGCTGCGCGTCGCCGTGAACAGAAATCGAATTGGAGGATGTGATGGAGTCGATGAACGACTATTACTCGGCGGGTCAGGTTAGAACTGATCGATGGAGCGCCCTCCGGCAGGGGTTGGAATTGCTTGCGCGCGAACCAGCCGGCAAACACGCCAAGGCAAAACTCGCCTCTGTCGAAAAACTGTTCAAGGTGCTGGAACCCATCGAACGCTACTGGGCGTTTCCGGGCCTATCGGCGTTTGACAGCATGCGTCGTCAATTCGAACATGGGCATTACGATGATGCCGCCTTTTCCGTGCGGCGCGCGACACGGGCCATGACGTCAGGTGCCTACCGTCGGCGTCATGTCCCGCTGGACCGCGACAATGTCGAACACGATGATCACGAAGATGAAGCACAGCTGTCGCTGGAAGCGCGCGCGCTGACCAAGCCATATTTCGAGGTATTGGTCGTCGACGATCTGACCGAACATCAGGAACGCTGGGTCAAGCAAAGCATGCAATCGCTGCGCCGGACGGAGGATGCGTTTCACTATGAAACGGTGGTGGTGCCCAGCGTGCAGGACGCGCTGATCGCGGTCTTGTTCAACCATAATATTCAGGCGATCGTGGTTCGCCCCGGCCTGACGATGGAAACCAACATCGATCTGCCGATTCTGAAACGCTATCTCAACCCGGCCGGGGGTGCCGAAAGCATCGCCGAGATCGCGCCCGAGGAATATGGCCCCGAACTGTGCCGCCTGATTGCGCGGGTTCGCCCCGAGTTGGACGCATATCTTGTGACGGACAGATCAGTCGAGGAAATCGCCGGTCACGATCTGGGGATTTGCCGGCGCGTCTTCTACAATCAAGAAGATTTCATGGAACTGCATCTGAACATCCTTCGCGGGGTTCAGGCGCGCTTCAAGACCCCATTCTTCACGGCGCTCAAGGAATATTCCCGCCAGCCCACGGGTGTGTTCCACGCCATGCCGATCAGCCGTGGCAAATCCATTTCGCGCAGCCATTGGATTCAGGATATGGGTGCGTTTTACGGCCCCAATATCTTCATGGCTGAAACCTCGGCCACGTCGGGCGGGCTTGACAGCTTGTTGGAACCGCACGGGACCATCAAGGAAGCACAGGAACTTGCCGCCCGTGCGTTCGGATCGAAACAGACCTTCTTTGCCACCAACGGCACCTCGACCTGCAACAAGGTCGTTGTGCAGGCGCTGGTGCGGCCCGGCGACATCGTTCTGGTCGACCGTGATTGCCACAAGTCGCATCACTATGGGATGGTTCTGGCGGGCGCGCAGGTGGTCTATCTGGATAGCTACCCGCTCAATGAATATTCGATGTACGGCGCGGTTCCGCTCAAGGAAATCAAGCATCAGCTGCTCAAGCTCAAGGCCGAGGGCAAGCTTGATCGCGTCCGCATGCTGTTGCTGACCAACTGCACGTTTGACGGCGTCGTCTACAATGTCGAACGGGTGATGGAGGAATGCCTTGCCATCAAACCCGACCTTGTCTTCCTGTGGGACGAGGCGTGGTTCGCTTTTGCGCGCTTTGGCCCGACGTATCGCCACCGCACCGCCATGAACGCGGCAAACACGTTTCGCGTGCGGCTGAAATCCGATGCGCACGCCAAGGCCTACGCGGCGCAGCAGGACGTGCTTGGGGATGCAGACGACGAAACGCTGCTCAACACCCGGCTGATCCCGTCACCCAAGGCACGGGTACGGGTCTATGCAACCCAATCCACGCACAAGACGCTGACGTCACTTCGGCAGGGCTCCATGATCCACGTCAACGATCAGGACTTCAAAGGCGAAGTCGAACAAAGCTTTCACGAAGCCTACATGACGCATACGTCGACCTCGCCCAATTATCAGATCATTGCGTCGCTTGATGTCGGGCGCAGGCAGGTCGAATTGGAAGGCTATGAATTCGTTCAGCGTCAGGTCGAGGCCGCCATGTCCATGCGGCGCGCCATCTCCACCCATCCGCTGCTGCAACGGTATTTCAAGGTGCTGTCGGCTGGTGACATGATCCCCGAGGAATTCCGCGAAAGTGGCGTCACCAGCTATTACGATCCCGAACAGGGTTGGACCGATATCTGGGATTGTTGGGAAAAGGACGAATTCGTTCTGGACGCGACCCGTGTGACCTTGGCCGTGGGCGGTACCGGATGGGACGGCGATACGTTCAAAACCCAGATCTTGATGGATAAATACGGCATCCAGATCAACAAGACCTCGCGCAATACCGTCTTGTTCATGACCAATATCGGCACCACTCGGTCTTCGGTCGCATATTTGATCGAGGTGCTGGTCGAAATCGCCAAGGGTCTGGACGAACTGCTTGATGACGCGTCCAAGATGGAACGTCTGGCCTTCGATCGACGGGTCAAGAACCTGATGCAGGATCTGCCGCCGCTCCCCGATTTTTCGCGGTTCGACGATGCATTCCGCAGCCCCGGAGAGACGACCGAGGGCGATATACGCAGCGCATTTTTCCTGAGTTATGACGAGGATAACTGCGACTACATGGAACTGAACGGCTCACTCAAGGAAGCACTTGAACAGGGGCAGGAGGTCGTGTCGGCGTCGTTCATCATCCCTTATCCGCCCGGTTTCCCGATCCTTGTGCCGGGGCAGGTCATCTCATCCGAGATTCTGGCCTTCATGCGGGCGCTGGATGTCAATGAAATCCATGGCTACCGCCCCGAGCTTGGCCTTCGGGTGTTCACCGCCGAAGCGCTTGCCCGCCATGCAGGCAAGATCGACCAAAAAACAGCAGCCGAATAGGACAGGGAGAGATTTGATGCCCAAGACCGAACTCAAGAACATATCTGAAATCCGCCGTTATTTTCATCGTAACGAGGACCCGATCTATTTCGTTTCGGCGACAAATTTTAACCTGCTCGGCATCGATGAATGGTGCAAGAACTTCAAATATATCTGCTACATCGACTGCTACGATGGCCGCCATCCCAACGTGTTCGTCCCGTCCGAGGCGCCCCACGCCGAGTTCCAGTCGATCGAGGACATCAACAATTACCTCTTGCAGCACAAAGAGGTCGTTGACCTGATCAAGCGCCGCGGTGGCAAACCCAAGTTTGTCTTCCTGATGTTCGACGAAGAAACCGAACGTCTGGCCAAGGAGCTGGGCGGCGACGTCTGGTTCCCCAAGGCCAAGCTCCGGACGAACATGGACAACAAGATCGAGACAGTGCGCATCGGCAACAAGGCCGGGGTGCCGTCGGTGCCCAACGTGCTGGCCGAGGTCAAGGATTACGATGATCTGCGCAAGACCTGCGAGAAGGCGGGTATCGGCCATGATCTGGTGTTGCAATCGGCCTTCGGCGATAGCGGACACACGACCTTCTTCATCAAGTCCGAGGCCGATTTCCGCCGCCATGAACATGAGATCGTGGGCGAGGGCGAAATCAAGATCATGAAGCGGATTGATTGCCGCGGGTCCGCCATCGAAGGGTGTGCGACCAAGGAGGGCACGATTGTCGGGCCGTTGATGACCGAACTTGTCGGCTTCAAGGATCTGACGCCCTATCGTGGCGGTTGGTGCGGAAACGAGATTTTCGCGACCGCGTTCCCGCCAAAGGTGCGCCAGAAGGCCCGCGACCTGACCTTCAAATTTGGTGAACAGCTCCGCAAGGAAGGCTATCGCGGCTATTTCGAACTCGATTTCCTGATCGAAAAGAAATCCGGTGACATCTGGCTGGGGGAACTGAACCCGCGCATCACTGGCGCAAGTTCGATGACCAACCATGCCGCGTTCGCGCATGCGGACGCGCCACTGTTCCTGTTCCATCTGCTTGAGTTTTCGAAGAAGAAATTCCAGCTTGATGTGGCGGAATTGAACGCCCGTTGGGCGGACCCGGATATGATCGACGGCTGGAGCCAGATGGTCATCAAGCATACCGATGACAACATCGATATCCTGACGCAGGCGCCGGAATCTGGCATCTACAAGATGCTGGAAGATGGTCGCGTGGTCTTTGACCGCTTCGATTACCACCGCCGCGCGGTGGAAAGCGAGAACGAGGCGTTCTTCCTGCGCATCCTCAAGCCGGGTGATTACCGTTATGAAGGGGCCGATCTGGGTATCTTGGTGACGCGTGGGCGGTCCATGACGAACGGGTTCCAGCTCAACGAACGCGCGAAGCGCTGGATCCACGGCATCAAGAACAGCTTTGCCGCAACGCCGATCCCGGTTGAAACGGCCGGACCTGTTGTCGCCGACCCGGCGTTCAAGATAATGTAGCGTCGGCTTTGAACTGAAAAGGCTCGTGAAATGGACATGATTTGGCGCGCCATCAGCGAACTTCAGCCCGGCCCGAAATGGGCCGGGCTTTTCCACGAATATTGGCCCGACTATCGTCGTTGGTGGCTTCAGGACGGTGCAGAATCGCGGCCGACCTATGGCGCGTGCCGCCGGGCGCTGACCATTCACATGCCCGAGATCGTGCCGCTTTATGATCAGTTGTGCGAATTGTCCGGCGGGAGCGATCAGGCAGCAAGGTTCTTGTCGTTCTACTGCCCGCCCGCCTATGTGGCTGGCTGCAGTCAGGCAATATGGCCCGGCGCCGAACCCGTCTTGGTCCGCAACTACGATTATAGCCCGCATGCTTTTGACCGTGTTATTCTGGATACCAGTTGGCTGGGGCGCCGGGTTGTCGGCATCTCGGACGGCCTGTGGGGGCTTGTCGACGGCATGAACGATGCGGGGCTTGCCCTGTCGTTGACCTTTGGCGGCAGACGCGCGGTAGGTGACGGTTTCGGCGTGCCACTTATCTTGCGATACATCTTGCAGACCTGCGATACGGCGCAACAGGCGGGTGCGGCGTTGGCGCGGCTTCCGACGCACATGAGCTACAACATCACGGTCATCGACGAACGGCGCAATTTTCTGACCGCGGCAATGGCCCCTGACCGTGAAACCCGCATCAGCCATGCCGCCGTCGCGACCAACCACCAAGACCGCGCGGAAATGCATCTTCAGGCGCGGTTCACGGCAACGGTCGAACGCGAACGTTTCTTGTTGAACCGGCTGATGCTCCACCGCGACCCCGAAGAGAAATTCATCAACGCCTTCCTCAAGCCGCCGCTTTATTCCAGCGCCTTTGGGGAAGGTTTCGGCACGCTTTACACCGCCGTCTATCGGCCCCGGCTGCGCCAGATGGAACTGCGGTGGCCGGGTGCCTTGTGGAAGCTGGGTTTTGACGATTTCGTTGAAAGCAGCCGCATGATTCATACACCAACACCAAGGGAGCCCGCGATTTGACCCACGTCTTTCCTCGCCACAGCAAGATTGCCCCGCCCGTTATCGCGTCGGGGGCGGGGTGCTACCTGACCGACACCACCGGCAAGCAATATCTGGATGCATCGGGCGGGGCCGCGGTGTCCTGTCTTGGGCATGGCGATGCTCAGGTGATCGCAGCGATCAAGGCGCAGGTCGACAAGATCGCGTATGCGCACACCAGTTTCTTCACCTCGGAACCGGCCGAGGATCTGGCTGACCTTCTGGTTGCGAACGCGCCCTCAGGTCTTGATCGTGTGTATTTTGTATCTGGCGGGTCCGAGGCCACCGAGGCGGCGGTGAAACTTGCCCGGCAGTATTTTCTGGAGAAGGGCGAACCGCAACGCGCCCGCCTGATCGCCCGGCAGCAAAGCTATCACGGCAACACGCTTGGGGCGTTGGCTGCGGGCGGCAATGCATGGCGCCGCGCCCAGTTCGCCCCCCTTCTGATGGATGTCAGCCACATCCCCCCGTGCTACGCGTATCGGCATCAACAAGATCACGAAACGCCCGAGGCATATGGTCTGCGCGCGGCACAGGCGCTGGAGGATGAAATCCTGCGTCTTGGGCCCGACACCGTGATGGCCTTCATTGCCGAACCTGTTGTTGGTGCAACGCTTGGCGCGGTGCCCGCCGCACCGGGATACTTTCGCCGCGTCCGCGAAATCTGTGACACATACGGCGTGCTTCTGATTCTGGACGAGGTGATGTGCGGTATGGGCCGCACAGGAACCCTTTTCGCCAGTGAACAAGACGGGATCAGCCCGGATATCGCCTGCATCGCAAAGGGCCTTGGCGCGGGGTATCAGCCGATTGGCGCCATGCTGTGCACGGCTGAAATTTACGATGCCATCGCCGGAGGCAGCGGATTTTTTCAGCACGGGCATACCTATATCGGCCACCCCGTCGCCGCCGCCGCCGGCAAGGCCGTGGTGACGGCCATTCTGGAGCGGGACTTGCTCGCTCGGGTCGAGGCTCAGGGCGCGATTCTGACGGAGGCGTTGATCGAGCGGTTTGGCCAGCACCCCAACATCGGGGACATCAGGGGGCGGGGGCTTTTCTTGGGTCTGGAGTTGGTGGCCGACCGAGAGACCAAGGCCCCCTTTGGAGCCGATGCCCGCTTGGCTGCCCGGATCAAGGCGGCGGCCTTTGATGCGGGGCTGGTCTGCTATCCGATGTCGGGCACGATTGATGGTGCGCGGGGTGATCATGTCTTGCTGGCACCGCCGTTCATCATTTCCAACGATGAAATCGGCGAACTGGTCGACAAGCTTGCGATTGGCATCGATGCCGCACTGGCCAAGGTCAGCTAGGCTCCCGTTCCCGTCGGCACGTGCTTAACCGCCAAAGCCGCCGCATATTTCGGTAAGGCCGTGGCGCAGGTCACGTTGACCTGCTGGTCGCCTGCACCCGCAGGTCGTTCTTCTGCACCTTGCCCATCGCATTGCGGGGCAGGGCCGGCAGGAAAAGGATTTGTCGTGGCTGCTTGTATCGCGCCAGCCGGTCTTTCAAGGCCCGCATGATGTCATCCGCCCCGACCTCCGTCCCCGGTGTCAGCACAACGGCGGCGGCAACGGCCTCTCCCAGATCGGCATCGGGCACGCCAAACACGGCGCTTTCCAGAACGCCGGGCAGGGCGTCGATTTCAACCTCCACCTCTTTTGGATAGATGTTGTAGCCCCCCGATATCACAAGGTCCTTGGCCCGCCCCACGATGGACAGATAGCCATCTGGCCCAATCTGCCCCAGATCGCCGGTGATAAAGAATCCATCCGCCGTGAAGCTTTCCGCCGTCTTCTCGGGGTTTTGCCAATAGCCGGGGGTGACATTGGGGCCTTTGACCTCGATGCCCCCGATACCTTGCTGATCGGGGTCGCTGATCCGCAGGCTGACACCGGGAAGGGGGTGCCCGACACTGCCGGGACGGCGGTCCCCGACATAGGGGTTGGACGTGATCATGTTGGTTTCCGTCATGCCATAGCGCTCAAGGATGGCATGCCCGGTCTGCGCCTCGAAGGCGCGATGTGTTTCCGTCAGCAAGGGGGCAGATCCGGAAATGATCAGCCGCAAATGCCCCATGGTGGACGTGTTGAATCGCGGATCCACCAACATTCTTGTATAAAATGTGGGCACGCCCATCATCGTCGTGACCTCTGGCAGGGCTTCATGGATCTGGTCCAGATCGAAACCGGGCAGAAAATACATCGCTGCACCCGAAATCAGCGTCGTGTTCGTGGCGACGAACAATCCATGCGTATGAAAAATCGGCAGTGCGTGCAGCAGAACATCGTCTGATCCCCATTGCCACAGATCGGCCAAGGCGCGGGCGTTTGACAGCAGGTTGTCATGGGTCAGCATGGCCCCCTTTGAACGTCCGGTCGTGCCCGACGTGTAAAGAATTGCGGCCAGATCGTCGGGACCGCGCGGAACCGGCGCAAAGCCAGCCGCTGCATTCTTCTCGGGCGCAATGGCGTCAAGAAAGACGGTGTCGACACCCTCCGCGCGGGCAACATCGGCAGCCGCCGTGGTACCCGCATCCAGCACCAGCAGACGTGGGGCTGCATCTTTCAGGAAATAAGCGATTTCCGCCCCCGTATAGGCGGTGTTCAGGGGGACGAAAACAGCGCCAGCCGCAATGGTCCCAAGGTAAAGCGTCAGCGCCGAAGGCTGTTTTCCAACCTGCACGAGAACACGGTCGCCGGGCGCCACACCTCGTTTGATCAGGTCTGCGGCGACCGCCAAGACCTGATCGCGCAAAGCGCCATAACCAAGAACGGCGCCATCAGGCGTCAGCAAGAAAGGCGCATCCACCGCAATGTGTTCGCCAAGAAGCGTCTCGAAAAGCGTATTTGCGGGGGGGTGCGCAACTTGCATGGTTATTCCTTTGGTCATCGCCCTGTCGATGGCGCGGTAATTTATGCGCCAGACTTTCATTTCCGGCGCTACGATCCGATCGCACCTGTAATGATCGGTTTGCGCGGTGCGGCCAAGGCCGCGCGACAGCCTTCGGTGCGATCCAATTCATAAAGATAGTTCGTCACGACGCCATAGCTTTTGGCAAGGTCGGCTTTTGAAAGATCTGCGGCGGGAACGATCCGGCGCGGTCCTGCTTTCCTTTGCAATCCAGCTGTCCCATGATGGTGGTATTCCTTCGATGGGGCCAATTGGACCGGGGGCTGAGGTGAGCGACCTGAACGCAACACATGATCCCGCACGACAAAGCTGGGTCGCCGGTGCAAATGATCCGGCGGGCGATTTCCCCATCCAGAACCTTCCATGGGGGGTCTTTTCCGTTGATGGCGGCGTCCGCCGGATCGGCGTTGCAATCGGCGACATGATCCTTGACGTCACGGCCGCGGAAGCCGCCGGGCTGATTGCGCCCGCGCCCGTCCCCGTCTTCGATCAGGGTATCTTGAATCCGTTCATGGCATTGCCCCCGGTCGCGTGGTCCGACACCCGTGCAAGGATCGCCAACCTTTTGGATGCGGCCACCGGGGAGCGGCCTGATCTGGTTCTGGTGCGCCAAGACAAGGTGCGGATGCATCTTCCCATCTTTGTTCGCAGCTTCACCGATTTTTATGCATCCCGCGAACATGCGACCAACGTGGGCACTATGTTTCGGGGCCCTGACAACGCCCTGATGCCGAATTGGCTGCATATTCCCATCGGGTACAACGGGCGGGCCTCCACGGTGGTTGTCTCGGGCACCGGCATTCATCGCCCGCTGGGGCAGATCAAGGGGCCACAAGATGACCTGCCGCGCCTGGCCCCCTCGGCCAAGCTGGATATCGAACTGGAACTGGGCACCATCGTCGGCACCCCGTCGACCATGGGGCAACCCCTGACGACCGCGCAGGCATACGACGCGATTTTTGGCTATGTCCTGCTGAACGATTGGTCGGCGCGCGATATTCAGGTCTGGGAATACCAGCCGCTTGGCCCGTTCCAGTCCAAGGCCTTTGGCACGACGATCAGCCCGTGGATCGTCACGCGCGAGGCGCTGGAACCCTTCCGCGCGCCCACCCCTGCGCGGATCCAGCCGTTGCTGCCTTATCTGGAGGAGGCGACGCCAAATAACTTCGACATCAACCTGTCGGTCGCGCTTGCCCCTGAAGGGCATCGCGCGGTCACGATCAGCAACACAAATTACAGGCATATGTATTATTCGGCGGCCCAGCAGTTGACCCATCACGCGCTGTCGGGCTGTGCGATGGAAACCGGCGATCTGCTTGGGTCCGGGACAATCTCCGGGCCGACGCCCGACAGTCTGGGCAGCTTGCTGGAACTGACGTGGAATGGGCGTGATCCGCTGAAAATTGGCCGTGTCCGGCGGACCTTCCTGCACGATGGGGACAGGGTCGACATCACGGGATATTGTCGCGGCGATTACCGCATCGGCTTTGGCTTGTGCAGTGGAACGATCCTTCCCGCCGCATCGCCACCGTAAGCGCCGGGCCCTGTCAGCCGGTTCATGGTCCGGCACATGATGGCCGCAACAGCCAATTCGGCCTGAAACGTAACCGCGCCCATGCGTTCCACCATAACATGCACTGGATCGCCCGAAATCCCGTGATCAATCCGATCACGCACATGGGGGCAGACACCGGGCAGACACGGCGCAGTAGCAAAATCTTGCATGCTCGACTTGATTGAGATCGCGTCTGGTATACACTCGTACGCAGACATCCGGAACACGCTCAGGGTCCTTCGCGGAATCTAAGTGATATTTTCATGAATAAGCGGCGGCGCGTGAGCATGACGACGATAATCCCTCCCGAAATCGACGAACTGCCGCCCCTGCGTGCTGTCGCGACGATGACCTCTGCCGGGGTGGTCGATCTGGCCCGTCACGCGATTGCACGCCTGCGTGACGAAAATTCCCGCGATACCCGCGCACTGGCCGATGTGTCGCGGGCCATGGGGTCTCCGGTGGCCTCGGCGTTGGCCTTTGCCCTGATCGATGACACGTCGGACACCGCGGATCAGATTGTTTCCGAACTGCTGGCTGCCGGTCTGTCGGTCGAAGATATTTGTCTTGACCATCTTGCCCCTGCAGCCCGTCGCCTTGGGGAATGGTGGGATGCCGACCGTATCCCGTTCACCGAAGTCACGATGGCCACATCGCGCATGCAGATGATGTTGCGGCGGATGCCCAAGTCGCGGCAGTCGGGAAATATCGGCAGCGCGAATGGCGCCACCTTCGTCGCGGTTCCGGGCGAAACGCATACGCTCGGCCTGATGATGGCCGCTGATTTGTTCCGCCGCCATGATTGGGATGTCAGCCTTCTGATCGATATCTCCCATGATGAGATTATGGCCATCCTCGCTGATGATGATCGCCCGCTGATCGGGTTGTCCTGCGCCGGTACCCATTCGCTCAAGGCCTTGGCACCGCTTCTGGCGGCAATCCGGCAGCAGCGTCCGGATGCCTTTATCATGTTGGGTGGGCATATCGCCAACTTGCCTGACCGCCTTGCGGAATTGCCGGACCAACCCGACACGGTCGTGACCGACATCCGCGCCGCCGAAGCCGAGATGTCGCGCGTCGGTGAAATTCTGATGTCGCGCCGCACAGGCTAGGCTAGGGCTGTTCGCGCCGCACATCGACGTCCCTCAGGTCAGGTCTGCGCTGTCACGCCCGCCGATCGTCTGGCAGCCATCTGGTGTGTGCAACTTGGGCCTGACCGTCAACGGCGCCTCGGCCCAGCCCATCGTCATGTTCGCAACGTCAGTGCGTGGGATCGGTTGTCTCACCGTGCAACTCGGCCACCGGGATGATCGGAAAGAACTGCGCGGCCGACCAGACGCCGAACCAAGCGACACCGTCCACCTCATGGTGTTCGCCCAGATCGACCAGACGGTAGAAACTCTTGCGGTCGATCAGTGCCTCAAGCCCCGCGCGCACCATGACATAGGGTGACGGCTCTCCGTCGACATCGCGCACGACGCGCACCGGATTGTCGGCCCCGGCGATCACGGTGTCGCCCACATTGGTGGTAAAGGTGACGATCTGGCTCTCGCCCTTGCCCGCCGCCTCGAAATCGATCGCGACGAACGGGGCATCCTCCACCCGCAGGCCCACCTTTTCAACGGGTGTAACAAGAAAATATTTCTCCCCCTCCCGCTTCAGAATCGTCGAAAAAAGCCGGACCAACGGGGCACGCCCGATTGGGGTGCCTTCATGGAACCACGTGCCGTCGCGCCTGATTTCCATATCGATATCGCCGCAGAAGGGCGGGTTCCATTTGTGCACAGGCGGCAGCTTTCCGCCTTTTTGCGCCTCTTTTGCCGCAGCAATCAGGCTATCGGGGGTCGCTTTCACGATGTTTTGTCCTGACATCTCTTTTGCCATTTGTGATCCGGGGAATAGGTCTGTTACCTGAACCAACATATTCATCTGACGGAGCTTTGCCATGTCTACGCCCGAAAACCTTGTCGCAGAGATCGAGGCACTTGGCATCCAACTGGCCGATGCCAAGGCCAGCATCGCCACCAAGATCATCGGACAGCAGGGTGTTGTGGACCTGTCGCTGGCTGCAATGCTGTCGGGCGGTCATGCCCTGCTGATGGGCCTGCCGGGTCTTGGCAAGACGTTGCTGGTTGATACGCTCTCGACCGTCATGGGCCTCAGCGCGAACCGTGTGCAGTTCACGCCAGACCTGATGCCGGCCGATATTCTTGGCTCCGAAGTGCTTGAAACCGGAAGCGATGGAACCCGCAACTTCCGCTTCATCGAAGGCCCTGTTTTCTGCCAGTTGCTGATGGCGGATGAAATCAACCGCGCCTCGCCGCGCACCCAATCCGCCCTGCTGCAAGCCATGCAGGAGATGGAGGTGACAATCGCCGGGCAACACCGCCCGCTGCCGCGTCCCTTCCACGTGCTGGCCACCCAGAACCCGATCGAGCAGGAAGGGACATACCCCTTGCCCGAGGCGCAGCTGGACCGTTTCTTGGTGAAAATCGACGTGGAATATCCCGATCGTGAAACCGAACGGGGCATCTTGCTGGCGACGACCGGTATCGCCACCGCCAAGGCGCGCCCGGTATTCACCCCCGAAAAACTGATGGCCGCGCAGCAGGTGGTCCGCCAGATGCCCGTCGGCGAGACGGTCGTCGAACTGATCCTTGATCTGGTCCGTGCCTGCCGCCCCGATAGCCCCGAAGCGCCCGAAGTCGTGAAAAACACCGTCGCGTGGGGGCCGGGTCCGCGTGCGGCGCAGGCGCTGATGCTGACGGTCCGCGCGCGCGCCCTGCTGGATGGACGGTTCGCGCCCTCGGTCGATGATGTCGCGGCACTGGCTCGGCCTGTCCTTTCCCACCGGATGGCGCTGTCCTTCGCCGCGCGTGCCGAAGGCGCGGTCCTTGAGCATGTGATCGACGAAGTGACCGCGCGCACCACCCGGGTCGAGGCCGCCGCTTGAGCGATACCTCTCTCCATACACCCGATACCCTGCGGTCCCGGTCCGAGGCTGTCGCTGGGGCATTGCCCGCGCTTATGGCCGATGCACAGCATCTGGCGGCCACGATCCTGTTGGGCGATCACGGGCGCAAGCGGGCCGGAACGGGCGATGAATTCTGGCAATACCGCCCGGCTGAGGCCGGAGACAGCTATCGTTCAATCGACTGGCGCCGTTCAGCCCGCGCAGATGCGCCGTTCGTGCGGCAGACCGAATGGCAGGCCGCGCAGTCGGTCATGTTCGGCGTGGACGATTCCGCCTCCATGACCTTCACCGGGCACAAGAACCGCCCATCCAAACTGCGTCGCGCGCAGACGCTGGCCATGGCTTTGGCAATTCTGGCCGTGCGTGGCGGCGAACGCGTCGGCCTGACGCACCTTTCTGAACCACCCCGTGGTGGGCAGGCGCAACTGATGCGTATGGCCGCAGCCCTGATGGATGGGCACGAGGCGGGTGATTACGGCGCACCCAAGCCCCGCGTGATGCCGTCGGGCAGCCGTGCCGTCTTCTTCAGCGATTTTTTGGGTGACCCGGCGGCCATCGAGACCGCCCTGCATCAGGCCGCAGATCGTGGCGTCAAGGGTGCGCTGGTGCAGGTTCTGGACCCTGACGAGGAGGCCTTTCCCTTCGACGGGCGCACCGTATTCGAAAGCATGTCGGGGGCGATCAAGTTTGAAACGCTTAAGGCGAAATCCTTGCGCGCTGCGTATCTGTCCCGCCTTGCCGAACGCAAGGACCACCTGCGAACTCTGGCCCGGCGCACCGGCTGGCGCTACCATGTGCACCATACCGATACGCTGGCCGAGCCTACGCTGTTGTGGCTTTACCGCGCGCTGGAACGGGTGCGCGGATGATGCCGATGCCCCATGATACGTCGCGCCGCCTGGCGGTTCTTGAGCAAGGCAGCCTGCCTGTTGGTTGCGTCGGGGGGGCTCCATGATCGCCAATCTCGCCTTCGCCGCGCCGCTGTTGCTGGTGGCCTTGATCGCGCTTCCGATCCTGTGGTGGCTGCTGCGCGCGGTGCCGCCCGCGCCGATCCGCCGCCGCTTTCCCGGCGTGGCTCTCTTGTTGGGTCTGCGCGATGATGACAGCCAGTCTGACAAGACCCCTTGGTGGCTGTTGCTTTTGCGCATGGTGGCCGTTGCCGCCGCCATCATCGGCTTTGCCGGGCCCATCTTGAACCCGCAGGAACAGCGTTTGGGAACTGGTCCCCTGCTGATCTTGATGGACAGCTCTTGGGCGTCGGCCCGCGACTGGTCTGCGCGGCTTGATCGGGCCGAACTGTTGCTGGCAGAGGCAGGGCGCGCTGGGCGCACCGTCGCCCTTGTGCAACTGACCGACCTGCCACCGGGCGACTTGGCCCTGCAATCGGCCAGCGCATGGGCCGCGCGGATGCCCAATCTGACGCCCGCCCCCTATGCTCCCGACCTTATGGCCGCCGCCGCATGGGCCACAGCGCTGGAAGGACCGCTGGAGGTTTTCTGGTTTTCCGACGGGATCGCCCACCCCGGTCGCGATGACCTGACCGAGGTTTTGGAAGATCTTGGCCCGATCAGCGTGTTTCAGGGTGCGCGCGATGTGCTGACGGTTGCGCCACCAACTTTTGCCGACGGGGTCATCCAGATCCCCCTCCAACGTCTTGGCGGCACGGCCCCGCAGGATGTGACCGTCGTGGCGCACGGTCTTGACCCCGCCGGTATCCCGCGTGATCTGGCACGGGAAACGGTGACTTTCGCCGCCGGCGAAACCACCGCCGATCTTGCCCTGTCGCTGCCGCCGGAATTGCGCAATCGGATTACCCGGTTTGAACTGGCCGGCGAACGCACCGCCGGGGCCGTTGCACTGACGGACGACGCCCTGCAACGGCGTGAAGTTGCGTTGATTTCCGCCGCGACCGAGGATGAGGCGCAATCGCTTCTGTCTCCTCTGCACTACCTGCGGCAGGCCCTTGATCCGACCGCCGACATCATCGAAGGCGCGTTGCTGGATATGCTTCTCGCGTCTCCCGATGCGGTGATCTTGGCCGATATCGCGACCATTTCGCCTGATGAACAATCCGCCTTGGTAAGCTGGGTGGAAAATGGGGGTTTGCTGGTACGCTTCTCGGGGCCTCGCTTGGCGGCATCGGATCTTGCGCGTGACGAAGCCGGCCCCCTGATGCCGGTGCGGTTGCGTGCCGGTGGCCGCAGCGTCGGCGGCGCGATGAGTTGGGGCCAACCCAAGGAACTGCGCCCCTTCGATGATACCTCGCCCTTCTTCGGGCTGGAGATACCGGGTGATGTGCTGGTGACCTCACAGGTTCTTGCCCAGCCCGATCCGCAGCTTTCCGCGCGCACCATCGCCGCCCTGTCCGATGGCACGCCACTGGTGACCCGTGCGCCGTTGGGGCAGGGGTCGGTCGTTCTGTTTCACGTTACCGCGAATGCGGAATGGTCGACGCTACCGCTGTCCGGCCTCTTCGTGCAAATGCTGGAACGGCTGGCCGTCTCGACCCGCCCGGTGGCCCCCGATGCCGCCGATCTGGTGGGAACCACATGGACGCCTGATCAGGTCTTGGACGGGTTCGGAACCCTGCGAGACGCGGGTGTGATGCCGGGCGTAGCGGGACAAGATCTTGCTACTGCACCGTTGTCCGCGGTTTTGCTGCCGGGGCTTTATTCCGACGGTGACCGCCGCATTGCACGCAACGTCATCACACCCGAGACGACGCTGGCGGCGGCGGTGTGGCCCGCCGATATCCCCGTCGAAGGCATGGCCGCGATTGCCCCCACCGATCTTATGGCGGCTTTCCTGACGACTGCGCTGATCTTGCTGCTGGTCGATGCGATTGTAGCGCTTTGGCTGTCGGGGCGGCTTACGTCGCTGTCGCGCGGGGTCGCTGTTGTGGCGCTTGTGTTTGGCGTGCCGCATGCGGTCGATGCACAAACGCTCAGCGATGCGGACCTGCGCGCCATCCTTGCCACCCAAGAGGTCACGCTGGCCTATGTCATTACCGGGGATGCACAACTGGACCGGGTCAGCGCGGCGGGACTGCAGGGTTTGTCGAACACGCTGTTTCTGCGCACGTCCGTTGAACCCGCCCCCCCCATCGGCGTTGACCTTGAAACCGATGAACTGGCGTTCTTTCCCTTGATCTATTGGCCGATTTCGCCTGATCAACCGCTGCCTTCG
Organism: Paracoccaceae bacterium; assembly: GCA_017854585.1. GTDB lineage: Bacteria > Pseudomonadota > Alphaproteobacteria > Rhodobacterales > Rhodobacteraceae > JAFMHK01. The sequence goes on along the minus strand of JAFMHK010000002.1, from coordinate 90,001 downwards.
GCGGACGCCTACGCGCGCCTCAATGCTTATATGCGGTCCGGCGGGATGATCGTGTTCGATACCCGCGATGCCGATATCGGGCAGTTCGGGTCGGGCACACCCGAAGGCCGTCGGCTGCGTGCACTGGCCGCGCCCCTCGATATCCCGCCGCTGGAACAGGTTCCGGACGACCATATTCTGACCCGGACATTCTACCTTCTGCAAGATTTCCCCGGTCGGCATATGTCCCGCGATGTCTGGGTCGAGGCGTCTCCGCCCGATGCCGAACAGATCGAAGGCATGCCGTTTCGCAACCTCAATGATGGGGTCACGCCCGTGCTGATCGGCGGCAATGACTGGGCCGCGGCGTGGGCCGTAACCGAAAGCGGGCAGCCGATGTTCCCCGTTGGCCGCGGGTTCACCGGCGAACGCCAGCGCGAAATCGCGCTGCGTTTTGGCGTGAACCTCGTGATGCATGTGCTGTCGGGCAATTACAAATCGGATCAGGTTCACGTGCCTGAATTGATTGAACGTTTGGGGCAGTAGATGGCACAAATTATCTTGTTCGATCCACTGCTTCCCTGGCCCGCGCTCTACGTCCTGGCCGGGGCAGTTGCATTGATTGTGGCGCTTGCGATCTGGCGGCGGCTGTCGGGTTGGGCCTTTCGATTGCTGGCCTCGGGTGTGCTGCTGGCGGCGTTGCTAAATCCCTCGCTCCAATCCGAAGAACGTGAGCCGCTGAGCGATATCGTGTTGCTGGTCATTGACGTCAGCGCAAGTCAGCGCCTGTCGGACCGTCCCGATCAGATGGCCGATGCCATCGCCGCGCTTGAGGATGAGGTGGCCGGCCTTGGCATGGAACTGCGCACCACGCGGGTCGGTGATGCCCCCGACAATGCGGGGACGTTGCTGATGACGGCGCTTGGCCAGATGATGGCCGAGGAACCGAGCGCCCGGATTGCGGGTGCTGTCTTGCTGACCGACGGGCAGTTGCATGATGCCGGTCTGGTGCCCGACATGCCTGCCCCAATTCACGCCCTGCTGACCGGGCGGGAAGAAGACTGGGATCGCCGTCTGGTGATCGAAAATGCCCCCGCCTTCGCAATTCTGGACGAGGAATTCACCCTGTCCCTGCGGCTTGAAGATCAGGGTGCGGTACCAGCCGGGCTTGGCGGGCGATCTGAAATTCAGATCGCGATCGATGGCCAGACCCCGATGAGTTTCACCGTGCCCGTCGGCGAAAGCCTGTCACTGCCCCTGACGCTGGATCATGCGGGAATGAACGTGATCCAGTTCATCGTGCCCACAGCCGAGGGCGAGCTGACCGATCGCAACAACGCCGCCGTCTTGCAGATCAACGGCGTCCGCGATCGTCTCCGCGTGCTGCTCGTGTCGGGTCAACCGCATCCCGGCCAACGCACGTGGCGCAACTTGCTGAAATCAGATCCATCCGTGGACCTTGTGCATTTTACCATTCTGCGTCCACCAGATCGGCAAGATGGCGTCCCGGTTACAGAGCTGAGCCTGATCGCCTTCCCCACAAGGGAATTGTTCATGGAGGCGGTCGATGAATTCGATCTGATCATCTTCGACCGCTACCAACGGCGCGGTATCTTGCCGATGCTGTATCTGGATAACGTCCGGCGCTATGTCGAAGACGGTGGCGCGCTTTTGTTGGCGGCCGGGCCGGACTATGCGTCGGCGGCCTCGCTCTATCGGACACCGTTGGCCGATATTCTGCCCGGTCGCCCGACGGCACGGGTGATCGAACAGCCATTTTTGCCAACGATTTCAGACCTCGGGCAACGGCACCCGGTCACCACCGGGCTGGAACTGACCCACACCCCGTTGGTCGGCAGCGATGCACCTTGGGGTCGGTGGTTCCGCCAGATCGAGGTTATCGAACAATCGGGCGACACGGTGATGACGGGTGTGAATGACGCCCCACTGCTGATGTTGGACCGTGTGGGCGAAGGGCGGGTGGCGCTGTTGGCCTCGGACCATGCGTGGTTGTGGGATCGCGGCTTTGAGGGGGGCGGCCCGCAATTGGAAATGCTGCGGCGTCTGGCGCACTGGATGATGGGCGAACCGGATCTGGAGGAAGAGGCCCTTCGCGCGCAGGCCGACGGCCAGACCATCGTGATCACGCGCAGAACGCTGGCCGATTCCGTTGGCGATGTCACTGTGACCTACCCGGATGGCACCGAGGCGGTCGTGGTTCTGGAACAGGCGGCCCCGGGCCTGTTCAGCGCCGAAATCACGGGTGCGGAGCAGGGCCTTTATCGTCTTGCCGACGGTGACATGGACGCGGTTATCGCCCTTGGCCCGGCCGCCCCGCGCGAGTTCGAGGAGACGATCGCAAGTGGCAGCAGGCTGACGCCGCTTGTCGATCCGTTGAACGGTGGCATCTTGCGGCTGGAGGATGGTTTCCCCGATATCCGCCGGGTCGCGGAAGGGCGCAATGCAGCTGGTCGCGGCTGGATCGGGTTTACCCCGCGTGAGGCCTATTTGACCACGGATGTGACGGTCACGCCGCTGATCCAAGCGTGGGTCTTGTTGTTCTTGGCCGCCGGTCTGATGCTGGCCGCGTGGCTTCGCGAGGGGCGCCGCTGAGGAAAATAGGTTACAAGAAATCCGAAAAACGCGATTTCTTGTAACCTTTATTTTTTAGTTAAGACGGAAGAGCACCGCATCGGACCAGCCCGTCACGGTGCACCGGGCGCGGATCATGACCCGGCCATCAGTCGGCAGATCGGGCACGCGCAGCGACCGCGTGAATGGCATTTCATCGACATGCGGATGCGCCAGTTCGCGGATGCCCAGCGAGGTGCCATCGGGCAGCATCACCTCCCACGCGTCTGCGTAATGATCCCATCCCGTATCCCCGTGGTTCAGCGTGACGCCAAGTGTCGTGCCGTTGCGCGCGGCGGAAACCACCTCGGGCGGGTCGGCGAAGGCGGGGCTGACCAGCAGCAGTGCGGGGATCATGCATTTCATGCGCCCAAGCATAGCGCGGCAGGGCCAGCGGCGCACATCACAACTCAGAAAGGCTTGTAGACCACCACGATCAGGATGCCGATCGCCACCAGAACGCTGGCCTCGTTGAAGATGCGCAAGAAGCGGTCGCTTTCGGTAAACACGCCACGTCTGGCCCTTAGAACCAAGCGCCCTGTCCAACCGTAATGCGCCGCAAGCGCGACCACGAGAAGGATTTTGAGGTGGGTCCAGTGCGGGAAGCCCCACAGATATGCCAGCCATAGCCCGGTGATGATCGCGATGACACCAAGTCCAAGCGAGAAGCGGTAGAGCCGGATCGTCAGGTCGCCTGTCGGGCCGAAGGCCGCGCTGGCGGCGTATTCGCGTTTCCAGAAGATGATGGCCCGCGGAACCGAGAAGATACCGGTCATCCAACCCAGAACCGCCAGCAAATGTATGACTTTGACCCATTCCATGATGCAAGCTCTGCACGGCATTCCGGTGGCCTGCAAGGCTGCAATTGTCACGGGGCGGGCGCGCGGATGACGTGTATTTACATGGGTTTGCAGGGTGGTGCAGGCTGATGCGACGGGGCGATGCAAAAGAATCCTTTGCGTTGTGTTGTAAATTGGTTATGTTTTATTACCAATCCAGCAGGATTGCGTCGGGATGGGAGGCCAGACACCATGGAAATGCCAGCACCCAATACTTTGGTGATGTCGAAGAAGGCGCGGCTTGTCGCATTGCTTCAGACGGTTCTGCCAAAGACCGCCGTGATCCACGAGGAGATCGAAACGCGCGCATATGAATGCGATGCGCTGACCGCCTACAAATGCCCGCCGCTGTGCGCGGTGTTGCCATCCTCGACCGAGGAAGTGGCGGCGGTCTTGAAGATATGCCACCAAGAAGGCGTGCCGGTTGTTCCGCGCGGATCGGGAACATCGCTGGCCGGTGGCGCGCTGCCGACGGCAGATTGCGTCATTCTGGGTGTCGCGCGCCTGAACAAGGTGTTGGAAACCGATTACGACAACCGGTTTATCCGCGTGCAGACGGGCCGGACGAACCTGAGCGTGACGGGTGCCGTGGAGGAGCAGGATTTCTTCTACGCGCCGGACCCGTCCAGCCAGCTGGCTTGCGCAATCGCGGGGAATATCGCGATGAATTCGGGCGGCGCGCATTGCCTGAAGTACGGGGTGACCACCAATAACCTTCTGGGCGTGACCATGGTGACCATGGATGGCACCGTGATGGAAATAGGCGGCGCGCATCTGGACGCTGCTGGCTATGATCTGTTGGGCGTGATCTGCGGGTCCGAGGGACAACTGGGTGTCGTGACCGAAGCGACGCTGCGGATCTTGCGCAAGCCAGAAGGCGCGCGGCCCGTGCTGATGGGGTTCAACGACAACGAAGTGGCCGGCGCTTGCGTGGCCGACATCATCAAGGCCGGGGTGCTGCCCGTGGCGATCGAATTCATGGATCGCCCCTGCATCGAGGCGACCGAGGCCTATGCGCATGCCGGCTATCCGGATTGCGAGGCACTGCTGATCGTCGAAGTGGAGGGGAGCCCCGCCGAGATCGACGAGCAGTTGGGCGTGATCTTGCAGATTGCGCGCAAGCACAACCCGGTGGAATTGCGCGAGGCGCAGACCGAAGATGAAGCGAAACGTATCTGGCTGGGCCGGAAATCGGCCTTTGGGGCGATGGGGCAGATCAACGATTACATGTGTCTGGACGGAACCATTCCGGTCAGCAGCCTGCCGCATGTCCTGAGGCGGATCGGCGAGATGTCCAAGGAATACGGGCTGGATGTGGCCAACGTGTTTCACGCGGGTGATGGCAACATGCACCCGTTGATCTTGTTCGATGCCAACAAACCCGGAGATCTGGAACTGTGCGAGGCATTCGGCGCGGATATCTTGCGGTTGTGCGTCGAGGTGGGCGGTTGCCTGACCGGCGAACATGGCGTGGGAATCGAGAAGCGTGACTTGATGCTGGTGCAGTTCGCGCCTGAGGATCTTGAGGCGCAGATGAAGGTAAAGGATGTTTTCGATCCGGCATGGTTGTTGAACCCCGCCAAGGTGTTTCCATTGAGTTCGTCGGCGGGGCGCAGGTATGCCGCCGCCTGATTGGGCGGCGATGGTGTAGCGGGGGACCAGCCCCCCGCACCCCCCGCCGGGAGGGGGCTGTCAGCCCCCTCCCGGACCCACCCCCGAGAGTTTTTTGCCAAGATGAAGGAGCGGGCCGGTGTTGACCCCTGCGAATGAGACCGAACTGAGTGCGATGGTGGTTGAGGCCAGTGGTCCCTTGTGGATCACCGGTGGCGGCACCTGTGGGATGGCCGCGCCGGCGGGGGCAGAGGTGATGTCGACCGCCGGGTTGTCTGGGATCAGCCTTTATGAACCCGGTGCGCTGACCGTTGTCGCCGCGGCAGGAACGCCGCTGGCGGAAGTGGAGGCGGCGCTTGCGAAGGAAAACCAGCGTCTGCCCTTTGAGCCGCGCGATCTGCGCAAGCTGTTGGCAACCGATGGTGAGGCCACGATTGGCGGAGTTGTGGCGACCAACGCGTCGGGGCCACGCCGCATGCAGGCGGGAGCCTGTCGCGACAGCTTGATCGGTGTGCGGTTTGTCGATGGCAGCGGGACCGCGATCAAGAACGGTGGCCGGGTGATGAAGAACGTCACGGGCTATGATCTGGTCAAGCTGATGGCGGGGAGCTACGGCACCCTTGGGGTTCTTTCAGAGGTCAGTTTCAAGGTGCTGCCGGGTGTTGCTGCGCGGTCTTGCGTGATGCTGGACGGATTGAGCGATGCGCAAGCGGTCGAGGCGATGTGCGTCGCCATGGGGTCGCCCTATGAGGTGACGGGCGCGGTGCACCTGCCGCACGGCGCGGATGGTGCGCCGGTCACGATGCTGCGGCTGGAGGGCTTTGCCGAGAGTGTGTCCTATCGGACGGGCAAGTTGCGCGAGATATTGGCGGCCTTCGGTGCGGCGCGGGTGGAGACAGACCCCGAAGCGGTGCAGCGAAGCTGGCAAGAGGTGCGGGACGTGGAAGCCTTTGCGGGACGCGATGGCGATGTGTGGCGGGTATCGGTAAAGCCGACGGACGCGCCGGGTATCGCTGCGCGGATCAAGGGCGAGGTGATATTTGACTGGGCTGGCGGGCTGATCTGGGCGCTGATGCCCGAGGGGACCGATCTGCGGGCCCGGTTGGGCAATTTCGCGGGTCATGCCACACGGGTGCGGGGTGAGGGCGGCGGCGCGCGTTTTCAGCCAGAGGCAGCACCTGTTGCCGCATTGGCGGCGGCGCTGCGAGGCAAGTTCGACCCGCGCGGTATTCTGAACACCGGATTGATGGGGTAAATCATGCAAACGACATTCACCCCTGAACAGTTGACCGATCCCGCGATCCAGCGGTCCAACGATATCTTGCGGACCTGTGTGCATTGCGGATTTTGCACGGCGACCTGCCCCACATACCAAGTGCTGGGTGACGAGTTGGACAGCCCGCGGGGACGCATTTACCTGATCAAGGATATGCTGGAGAACAACCGTCCGGCGGATGAAAAGACGGTCAAGCACATTGACCGCTGCCTGAGCTGTCTGGCCTGCATGACGACCTGTCCTTCGGGTGTGCACTACATGCATCTGGTGGACCATGCGCGCGAGTATATCGAACAGACATACAAGCGCCCGATGGGCGATCGGCTGCTGCGGTGGATATTGGCGCAGGTGCTGCCCTATCCGACACGGTTCCGGCTGGCGCTGCTGGGTGCCAAGATTGGTCGTCCGTTCGCGTTTCTGATGCCTGATGCTCGGCTGAGGGCAATGTTGGAGATGGCCCCGAAAACCATCCCGCCCGTCAGCCGAAATGACGACCCGCAGACGTTCCCCGCCCGGCAAAAGAAGATGCGCGTGGCGCTGATGACGGGGTGTGCGCAGAAGGCGCTGAACACGGATATCAATGATGCGACGATCCGGTTGCTGACGCGGCTGGGCGCCGAGGTGGTCGTGGCCGAGGGGGCCGGGTGTTGCGGGGCGTTGACCCATCACATGGGCAAGACCAAGGAAAGCCACGCGACGGCAGCCAGAAACATCAAGGCATGGGCCCGGGAGATGGATGGCGGCGGGCTGGATGCGATCGTGATCAACACCAGCGGCTGTGGAACCACGGTGAAGGATTATGGCCACATCTTCCGCAACGACCCGTTGGCCGCCGATGCCGCGCGGGTTGCGGGCGTCGCCAAGGATATCAGCGAGGTGTTGATGACGTTGCTGCCAGACGCCGCGCCCGAATTGCGAGCGGTAAGCGATGCGCCGTTGACGGTGGCCTATCATGCGGCGTGTTCGTTGCAGCATGGCCAACAGATCAAGACGTTCCCCAAAGACCTGCTGAAGCGGGCCGGATTCAAGGTGGTGGAGCCAGCCGACAGCCATCTGTGTTGCGGCAGCGCCGGCACTTATAACCTGATGCAGCCCGAGATTTCGGGGCAGTTGAAGGCGCGCAAGGTCGAAACGCTGGAGGCGAAGAACCCCGACATCATCGCGGCGGGCAACATCGGCTGCATGATGCAGATCGGTGGCGGCACCGACATTCCCATCGTCCACACGGTCGAGTTGCTGGATTGGGCGACGGGAGGGCCAAAGCCGCCAGCGCTGACGGCGACGGGTAAACGCGAGATCGCCGTGCCCATCTTGCGATAGTCACAGCCCTAATTCTGCCCATTTGAACCCGTAAGGCAAAGACCGGACGTAGCTGACCCCCGGACGTGCCATGCGTGGAATACCCATTCTGTCGACCCTGCTGATTATGCTTTCCGCTGCTTTGGCGGCGCAGGAGCGGGTGCCGTCGCCCTGGATGACGGAAGAGCCGCCGCTGCGCGCGCTGTCCACGGCCGATGACATGCGCGGCTGGGAAGCGGTTGGGCGGCTGGAGACCGGGACGGGGTTTTGCACCGCCACGTTGATTGCCCCGGACCTGGTTTTGACAGCGGCCCATTGCCTGTTTCGCGAGGATGGTGAACGGCGCATGGACGCCGATTTTCTGTTCAACGCGGGGTTGCGCAACGGACGGGTCATCGCGCAACGGGCAATCCGGCAAAGCGTTTCGCACCCGGGCTATCAGACAGATAGCGTTGACGAACTGGCGCAGGTGCAGTCGGACATGGCGCTGCTGCGGCTGGACCGGCCGATACCGGCCCAAACCGTGCTTCCCTTTGATCCGCGTGGCGGACGTGCCGGTGTGGGCGACCATGTCTCTGTGGTGTCCTATGGGGAGGCCCGCGAGGGGTACGCATCGCTTGAAGAGGGATGTGAGGTGCTGGCGGAAGACCCCGGTGTGTTGATCCTGTCATGTTCAGTTGCGCATGGATCGTCCGGTGCGCCTGTGCTGATGATGCAGGCTGACGGGTCCGTTGGGGTGGTTTCTGTCGTTTCGGCGATGGCAGATTGGCGCGCTGAACCGGTGGCGCTGTCTGCCCAAACTGCGGGAAACGTGTCGGTATTGCTGGATCTGATGGAACGCGACCAAGGCGCGTTCACGCGGGCATTGCCACAGGTCCGCACCCTGACCGGCGGATCGGACGGGCGCGACACGATTGGTGCGCGGTTCATTCGTCCCTGATGGTCGGGGTCTTGACGCACCAAACCGGTCTTCCCACATAAAAGATATGCCGATGCCCAATGGGGTCGGCAGCCTAGCTGGGCGGGTCCGATGATGGACCGCCTGAAACTCAGTTGTCGCTCAATGGAGGATGACACATGCGAGCCTATGACCTTTCCCCGCTTTACCGTGCCACGGTTGGATTTGACCGGATGACGGACCTGCTTGACCGCGTGATGACGCAAGATACAGGCGGCACCACCTACCCCCCTTACAATATTGAAAAGACCGCCGAAAATGCGTATCGCATTTCCATTGCCGTGGCTGGATTCACGGAAGATGAATTGAGCGTGGAACAGCGGGAAACCGAACTGGTGATCGCTGCCCGCAAGGACAAGGACGAAACGCAGCGCACTTATCTGCATCGCGGTATCGCCACGCGCGCCTTTGAAAAGCGGTTCCAGCTGGCCGACCATGTCCGCGTAACCGGCGCCAGCCATTCCGCCGGGATGCTGCATATCGATCTGGTACGCGAGGTGCCTGAGGCGCTGAAGCCGCGCCGGATCGCGATTGAAAGCGCTACGCCAAGCGCGATCGAGGCGCAGACCGTCGAGGCCTGATCGCCAACCGACATGAACCACGCAGGGCGGCCATCACGGCCGCCCTGTTGTCATTCGGGCAGCCGCTTGAGCAACGCCGCGCCCGCCAACGGGGCCGCCACGCAGAGCGCCAGAACCGCGCCGTAGCCCGCCAGATCGGCCAGCACCGCGCCCAATCCGGGGGCCAGCGCGAAGGCGAAAAGCGAAAGACGCGCCACCGCACCGGCGCTTTCGCCATAACCGTGCTCTCCCATCACCTCGCGTGTCACCACCGGCCGCAGGATCGAGATGACGCCGTTCCCCACGCCCTGCGCCACCGCGAAGACGAGGACGATGGCCGGCAGCGCCGCCGCCGCCCCCATTGCAAGCGATGCGGTCGCCAGCAGGAAAAATGCCCCGAGCGCCACCGCCCGCGCCGCGATACGCGCACCCGCCAGCGTCAGCACGATCCGCCCCGCGACCTGTGCGGGTCCGATGGTCGATGCGGCAAAGATGGCGAGGCCGTCCGGCACCCCAAGGGCCGCCATCAGCGGCAACAGATGCGACAAGAGGATCGCCGAGCCGAGCGCGGTGAGCGCGAAGCCACCTGCCAACTGCCAAAAGCCGGGCCGCTGCATGACGGTGATTGTCGTGCCTTGCGGCGCCAATGCGACGGGGGTGCGTGCCTGCGCCTCTTGCTCCAGCCTTATGGCGGCAAAGCGCACCAGCGGCAGGACCAGCAGCAGGACCAGCGCCGCCAACACCCAGACCGCTGCGCGCCACCCATCGGTCGCGGTGACGAAGGCCGTCAGCGGATAGGCGAGCGTCGAGGCGAAGCCCGCAACCAGCGTGATCCCCGTGATCCCTGCACGGGCCGATGCACCGCGCGCCCGCGTGACCACCGAAAATGTTGCGTCGTATAGCGTGAAGCCCATCATCAGTCCGAGCCATGCCCAGACAGCATAGAACTGCCACAGTGTTGCGACCTGCGTCAGCGCCGCCAGTCCCGCCAGCGCGCCCAGTGTTCCTAGCGGAAAGCCAAGCCCCGCCCGCCCGCCGTCGATCAACCGCCCGACATGCGGGGCCGCCAACCCCTGCACTGCCAGCGCAAGGCTGAATGCCCCCATCGCCTGCGTCGCGGACCAGCCGAATTCGGCCTGCCAGTGCAGCACGAGGGCGGGAAAGCTGTAGAAGATCGCGGCCCATATCACCGTTTCGGCCACCATGAAGGACAAGATCGGCGGGTCGCGCCAAGCTGTTCGTGCCCGGGCGTTCAAGGTGTCAGAACCATTGCCCCGGTTCCATCAGTCCAAGTTCCATCAATTGGAGGGACGACCAGTGGAAGCGCGTGGATTTGTGCCATCGAAAATCGGGAATGTCATGGCGGGACCCCGGATTGGTCCGCAGCGCCTTGGCAACGCGAAATGAACAGATCACCGCCGTCATGGAATGGTGCCACGGACAAGCGTAGGTGTTGAATTCCTCATCGTTCAGGGTGTGGTCTTCGCGCAAGCGGAGGCCCGGCTTTGCCTGAAACAGACCGATACGGTCGATCTTGCGCTTGGGCTTGGCCACGTGTTCCTCGAACCGCCAGCGCAGGCCGCCGTAGAAGTTCAATTGCCGCTCCAGTATCTCGCCGTCTTCGGTTTTTCGCGTTTCGGCGTAATAACCCGAGCTGTCCAGCATCGCGCTGTCGAGGGAGACGGCGTTCGGATAGGTGGTCAGATCGGGGGCGTAGAGATCGACGACGTAGGTCAGGATGGATGCGCGGCGTTCCTCAAGAACGAATGTGACCGCTTCTCCGATGGTGCGGTCCTCGCAGAACGGAAAGAACAGGAACTCTCCGTTGTAGCAGTAATGCAGCCATTGGCCCGGGGCCTTGTCGATCAGCACGTTCATGGCAGCTTGCGCCGCGCCTGCCTGACGGGTGCGATGGCGGATGACGTGAACCGGAATGACCGTATCGGGGGCATCGGGTTCGACACGCATATCGGGAGGTGCGATCAAAAAGATGGCGCGGAACCCGAGGGATCGCGCATGCGTGATGGTTGCTTCGACCTCTGTCGGATCCTCGGCGATGACCATCGCAAAAGGCCCTTTGCCAAAGCTGGCAGGGGGCGCCGCGCGAAATTGATCGAGATTGTCGAAGTTCATGTGGTCGTGTCCATCGTGCCCGGCCTTTCTGGGGGGGAACGGTTAAGAATGCAATTCCGTCCGCGCCCGTTGATGCGCGCCCGTGGGCAGGTTACATGGACCCCAACCGACCGAACCCCCAAGGATCTGAATTTATGTCCGCGCCAAAGAAGCTGTTCGTCAAGACCTACGGCTGCCAGATGAACGTTTATGACAGCGAGCGCATGGCCGAAGCCTTGGGCACCAAGGGGTATGAGGAAACCAAGGACATGGCCGAGGCGGACATGATCTTGTTGAACACCTGCCATATCCGGGAGAAGGCGGCGGAAAAGATGTATTCCGATCTTGGCCGCCTGCGCCCGCTGCGGGAGGCCAATCCGGATCTGAAAATCGGTGTCGCGGGATGTGTCGCGCAGGCCGAGGGCCAAGAGATCATGCGCCGCCAACCGATGGTCGATCTTGTGGTGGGGCCGCAGACCTATCACCGGCTGCCCGCAATGATGGACAAGGTCGAGGCGGGGCAGAAAGCGCTGGATACGGAATTTCCAGAGGAAGACAAATTCGCCCATCTGCCGAAGGCCGGCAAGACGCGCCGCGCGCCAGCCGCATTTCTGACCGTGCAGGAAGGGTGCGACAAGTTCTGTGCGTTTTGCGTGGTGCCCTACACGCGTGGAGCCGAGGTCAGCCGCCCGGCTGATCGCCTGCTGCACGAGGCGCGGGACCTTGTCGAACGTGGCGTGCGGGAAATCACGCTGCTTGGTCAGAACGTGAACGCCTATCATGGCGAAGGGTCTGATGGCATGGAATGGGGGCTTGCCCGCCTTATCCGGGAAATGGCCGGGATTGACGGGTTGGACCGTATCCGTTTCACGACTTCTCATCCGAACGACATGGAGGATGACCTGATTGCCGCACATGGTGATTGCGCCAAACTGATGCCGTATCTGCACCTGCCGGTGCAATCCGGGTCAGATCGCATCTTGAAGGCGATGAACCGCAAACATACCGCAGCGGATTATCTGGAATTAATCGCACGCATCCGTGCCGCGCGGCCCGACCTGTTGTTGTCGGGCGATTTCATTGTTGGGTTCCCCGGCGAGACGGACGCGGATTTCGCGGCCACGATGGATCTGGTGAAAACCGTGGGCTATGGCATGGCGTATTCGTTCAAGTATTCGGCCCGTCCCGGGACGCCTGCCGCCGAACGCGCGGATGTGGACGAAGCGGTGGTGAATGCGCGGCTGCAGGAATTGCAGGCGCTGCTGACGCAACAACAACGTGCCGCGCAGGATTCGATGGTGGGTCGTGTGGTAAACGTGCTGTTCGAAAAAGCGGGGCGTATGGCGGGGCAGATGACCGGGAAATCCGAATATCTGCACGCGGTTCATGTGGACGGCCCCGAAACCTTGCGCGGCCAGATCGCGCAGGTGGAGATTATTGAAAGCAACACCAATTCGCTGTCGGGGCGGTTGGTCTGATCGCCACGTGTCCTGCGTGACGCATGCCAGAATCGGTGCCTGACTTGATGCCGTCCGCCATTCCTGAGGGAGTGGGGGAATGCCGTCACATGCGTCATGGGGCACATGGCAAGGGATGATGGCAAGGTCGACGCTTGGCTGGCGGAAAAGATACCTGATCGCGGAACTGTTTCCACCCCATGGTCAATTCCTTGCGCTAGGCAAGACTGTTCCAATTTTGGCGCGAAATGCACCGGCGGATCCCGCATATCGGTCAGGGATTGCGCCGATTACGTGGCGCCGACACGGATTTGGGCGCGCGCGGCAGGGTAAGCGGCTGGTGATGGCTGCTACCAGATGATGTGTTTCGCACGGAAAAATATGCTTCCTTTGGGCCAACAAACTGCTATCGTGCAGAAATTAATAACGTTTTCGCACCAGGCTCTGCCAAGTCGCGCGAAAACCAACTGAACACAACAAGGGGGATGCTGGTGTGATCAGGAACACGACACGCTCATTCATGGCTGGGCTTGGCTGCGCCGCGCTCGCTGCGGGTACGATGCTGGCATCGTCCGGCGGTGTCATGGCGCAAGAAGCAATCGCGATTACGGGAACGGTTCAGCCCGGTATCTGGGTCGATCCCGATGGCTGCATGCATTGGGTCGCCGACGGCGGCGTCGAAGGATACATGGAGGGCCGGGTAAACCCCGAAAACGGGATGCCCGTTTGCCTGAGCTTCAACACCTGTGCCGTCGCCAACAGTGATGTGCTGTTTCATACCGACAGCGCGCGGTTGACCACGTCGGGCCGGTCCCAGTTGACCCAGTTCTTCGGCTCGGCCGGCGCATTCGCCTATGCGATCTACGGGCACACCGACAGCCGCGCATCAGATGAATACAACATCAGCCTGTCGCAGCGACGCGCGGCATCAGTTGCCGATGTGGCCCGTTCGGTGGGTGCACGTGTCGCCCGTGAAATCGGGTATGGCGAACGGCGCCCGGTGGCGGAGAACTCAACAGCTGCGGGGATGCAAGCAAACCGCCGCGTCGAAATCGTCTGCTACCGGTGATGGAGCACAGCACAATGTCAAGAATTACAAAACTGTCGCTGCTCGTTGGCTCCGCTTTGGTGCTGTCTGGGTGTGTTGGAGCCATTGAGGGTGTTGGATTGCCCAGAGGCGACGGCCCGCCATTGCGGGCCATTGGCCAAGATCGGGGCGTCGATTCCCAAGATCTGAGCACGCTGGAAGCCGGCATCTATATCGACCCCGATGGCTGCCATATCTGGATGATCGATGATGGCCTCGAAGGTTATTGGTCGCGCCGCCGCGATCCGGTCAGCGGTTTGCCGGTGTGTACGCCGGTTGCCCCGCCGAATTCGATCATCGGCAATATCAGCACCTCGCCGGGCATTCGGGACCGCGTTCCGCGGCTTTGACAAGACATCGGTATTTCTAATTTGCATGCGGGCGGCCCAGAGGCCGCCCGTTTTCCATTCGGGCGGCGTCAAAGCCGACTTTCTGATCGGTCGGAACACAAGATTGCGAAAAAGCCGTGACAACCGACGCAAGGTGTTGCGTTGGGCGCAGGCGATTGCCACAGTCGGGGAAACGTCCGCTTTGAAAGAGGGAGTCCCCTTTGGCGACAACCACACTGCCCCCGCCTGCCACCGACACCCCCGTTGAGCTGCTGCTGCAGTTCCCAGACAACCGCCTGTTGATCGAGCTTTGTGGTGAGTTTGACCGCAACCTTGCCCAGATCGAACACCTGCTTTCGGTGCAGATTGTGCGGCGGGGCAACGAGATCGCGGTTTTGGGCGAGGCGCGGGAACGCGCGACCGAAATTCTCAAGCAGCTTTATGATCGTGTTGCCGCCGGGCGCGGCTTGGAACCCGGTGATATCGATGGCGCGGTGCGTCTTGGCGGGTCCGGGCAAGGCACCGGTGTGCGCGATGGCGACCAGATAGAGATGTTCAAGCGCGGGCAGCTGGAAATCGGTACCCGCAAGAAGACCGTGGAACCGCGGACCCATGCCCAGCAGGCTTATGTCCAGAACCTGTTCAAACATGAGTTGTCCTTCGGCATCGGCCCGGCGGGCACCGGCAAGACCTATCTGGCGGTGGCCGTCGCGGTGAACCAGATGATCAACGGACATGTCGACAAGATCATTCTGTCGCGCCCCGCCGTGGAGGCGGGCGAGCGGTTGGGTTTCTTGCCGGGTGACATGAAGGACAAGGTCGATCCCTACATGCAGCCGCTGTATGATGCGTTGAACGATTTCCTGCCCGGAAAACAGTTGGCGAAACTGATCGAGGAAAAGCAGATCGAGATTGCGCCACTGGCCTTCATGCGGGGGCGGACGCTGGCCAATGCGTACGTGGTTCTGGATGAGGCGCAGAACGCAACCGCGATGCAGATGAAGATGTTCCTGACCCGGTTGGGCCGCGGCAGCAAGATGGTCATCACGGGTGACCGAAGCCAGGTAGACTTGCCCCGTGGCGTCCCGAGCGGTCTGTCAGAGGCCGAGCGGATACTGGACGGCATCAGCGGGATCAGTTTCAATTACTTTACCGCCAAGGATGTCGTTCGCCACCCGATGGTTGCCAAGATCATCGAGGCCTACGACAAGTCCGAAGGGGTCTAGACCGCGCGCGGGATCGTGCGGTTCCGGCATCGCGCCAACGGGGCAGCCCCCGGTCGCGCGGGCCATTTGTGATGCAAAGAGGAACCCCGTCGGATTGCGGGGATGAGTGGCAGGGCCATTATGGAAATCGATATTCTGGTTGAGGACGCATCGTGGGACGATGTGGACTTGGAGGCAGTGGCGCAGAAGGCGGGCACCGCGACGTTGAATGCCCTTGGCCTGATGCCAGAGGCCTTTGCAGTGTCCATTCTGGCGTGTGACGACGACCGTATCGCGGCGTTGAATGCGGACTTTCGGGACAAGCCCACACCCACGAATGTCTTGAGTTGGCCGTCTGAAGATCGCTATGTTGCCATTGGGCAGATGCCATTGTTGCCGGATTCGGCAGCATCGGGACCGCCATCGGAATTGGGCGATATCGCCATCGCGCACGGTGTCTGCACGCGCGAAGCCGCCGACATGGATCGCCCGTTTGAACACCACGTGACCCATTTGCTGGTGCACGGAATGCTGCACCTGTTGGGTTTTGATCACATCGTTGATGCAGATGCGTCCCTAATGGAAGGGATCGAGACGCGTGTCCTTGCAACATTGGGGGTACCTGACCCATATTGACGCCATGGGCAGGTACCGCCCGATGACATTGGAAAGGAGCCATGAGCTCAAACCCTGACCCCTCGTCTGGCGCGGCGCAAAGCGCGCAGACGGACGAGGACCTTCCGGCGACCAGACCGGGCCTATTGGCCCGCCTGTTCGGATCCTCGGACCCGACCGAACCATCTGATGAAACCGCAACGCCGCAAGGCGACCACGCGCCCACGAACGGCTTGGCCCGCGCCTTTGGCATGTCCAATCTGCGCCGGATGCGGTTGGACGATGTATCCATCCCGCGCGCAGAGATCGTTTCCGTCGCGTGCGATGTCACCCTGCCGCAACTGGTAGAGGTGTTCCGCGAGAGCGGGCTGACGCGTCTGCCGGTCTACGATGGCACCTTGGACACGCCGATCGGGCTGGTTCACCTGAAGGACGTGGCGTTGCGCTATGGCTTCAACGGTGGTGCCAAGGCGTTCGGCCTGCGCACGATGCTGCGGCCGCTGCTGTATGCGCCGCCCTCGATGCCCATTGGCGTGTTGCTGCAGAAAATGCAGACCGAGCGGACCCACATGGCCCTTGTGATCGACGAATATGGGGGCGTTGATGGGTTGGTCACGATCGAAGACCTGATCGAACAGGTCATCGGTGAGATCGAGGACGAGCATGATATCGAAGAGGATCAGCCGTGGATCCGCGAAAGCAGCGGTTCCTACCTCGCGTTGTCGCGCGCCCCGTTGGACGAGTTCGAGGCCGAGATCGGTATTCCGTTGACCGACGGGCTGGATGATGAAGAAATCGACACGCTTGGCGGGCTGGTGTTCGTGCTGACGGGGCGGGTGCCGGTGCGGGGCGAGGTCGTGCCGCATCCAAGCGGTGCCGAATTTGAGGTCGTGGATGCCGATCCCCGTCGGATCAAGCGCCTGCGTGTCCGTTTGCCCAAGTCCGGCGCGGCATAACGGACGGCGGAATGAAAACCGGGACCACGGACCAAGCGGCGCGGTCTGATCCCGCGCGAATGCTTAACACCCTGCGGCCAAGATGGCGGTTGACCGCCGCCGCCTTGGCGGGGGCAGGGATGGCATTGGCCGCCGCGCCCTTTGATGTGCCTTGGGCGGTTGCCTTTGTTGTCATCGTCTTTCAACTGATCGTGGCTGCGCCAACGCCGAAATTGGCGGGATGGTCCGCGTGGAGCGCCGGGGTCGGCTATTTTGGGTTGTCGCTACACTGGATCGTGGACCCGTTCTTGGTTGATGCGGCTCTGACGGGATGGATGGCGCCGTTTGCCTTGATTGGAATGGCGGGGGGCTTGGCCCTGTTCTGGGCGGGGGCCGGATGGCTGGCGGCCCGTGCGGCCCCGGCGGGACTGGCGCGGGCGATCTGCCTTGCCGGGCTGTTGGCGCTGCTGGAATACGCACGGGGGGTCTTGTTCACCGGGTTTCCGTGGGCGCAATTGGGCCACCTTCTGATGTCGTGGGATGGTCTTTTCCCGGTCTTGGCGGCCACGGGCGGGGCGGGGTTGATGACCGTTGCGGTTGTAGCACTGGGCGTGGCCGGATCGGCGGTGTTCTATGGCAAGACGCGGTGGTCAATCTGGACGTTGCTTGCGGCGATTGCTCTGGGTCCGATGGCTGCAGGGGCGATCCACCTGCCAGAGGCGGCTGCATCTCAGGATGCGCCCGTCGTCAGGCTGATCCAGCCGAACGCACCCCAGCACCTGAAATGGCGCGAAGAGATGATTCCGGTTTTCTTTGATCGGGCCTTGGGTCTGACGGCCGAACCCGGCGCGCCCGATCTGGTGGTCTGGCCTGAAACCGCCTTGCCGGTTCTGTTTGAAAGATCGGATGCGGTGCGTGCCCGAATGTCTGCGGCTGCGGGCAATGCGCAGATCATCGTCGGCGGGCAGCGGTTTGACGGCTTTCGTGCACACAATACACTGGCCGTTCTGGATGACGATGGGCAGATTGCCGAGGTTTATGACAAGCATCATCTGGTGCCGTTTGGCGAATATCTGCCGTTCGGCGCACTTCTTGAACGCTATGGAATTGGCGGCTTGGCGGCGCAGGCTGCAGGTGGATATTCGCCGGGGGGCGGTCCTGTGACGCTGCAATTGGGCGACAGGTTGGGCACGGTCTTTCCGATGATCTGCTACGAGGCGATTTTCCCGCAGTATATTCGGCAGGTCGCGCGCCCGGACTGGATGGTTCACATTACCAATGACGCATGGTTCGGCGCGTTTTCGGGGCCTTATCAGCATTTGGCGTTGGCGCGATTGCGGGCAGCGGAACAGGGCCTTCCGGTGTTGCGTGCGGCCAACACTGGTGTCTCGGCCGTGATTGATGGGCGCGGGCGAATTCTGGCTTCGCTCCCGCTGAATACGCAAGGGGCGCTTGACGTGCGGCTGCCGCCCGCCCTGCCACCCACGCTTTACGCGCGGACGGGCGACTTGCCCGTGTTGATAGTCGTCCTTTTGGTCACAGGGGGCGCAGTGCTTGTCGGGCGACGGCGAAACGCCCATTGAATGCTGGCCCGCTTGCGCGTAAGGCAACACCAAACCCTGCCCCACAACGGCTTCCTGACGTGGCGGCACGACAACAATTGGAGCGCTTTCATGGCACGCGAAAACTATCTCTTCACCTCCGAGTCCGTTTCGGAGGGGCATCCCGATAAGGTGTGCGACCGGATTTCCGACGCGGTGCTGGACGCGCTTTTGGCAGAAGAGCCCGAGGCTCGCGTCGCGTGCGAAACCTTTGCCACCACCAACCGGGTCGTGATCGGGGGCGAAGTGGGCCTGTCGGATCAACGCAAGCTGGCGGAATACATGCAGGGGATGGAAGGTATCGTCCGGGCGTGCATCAAGGACATCGGATACGAGCAGGAGAAGTTCCACCACGAAACGGTGGAAGTGACAAACCTGCTGCATGAACAATCGGCCCATATCGCCCAAGGTGTCGATGCAAGGGCAAACAAGGATGAGGGCGCAGGCGATCAGGGGATCATGTTCGGCTATGCCGTGAACGAGACGCCCGAGTTGATGCCCGCCCCGATCCATTACGCACATGGCGTGTTGCGCCGTCTGGCCGAAGCGCGCAAGTCGGGTGCGGAACCGGCGCTTGGCCCCGATGCGAAAAGCCAGTTGACGGTCAGATATGTGGGCGGAAAGCCGGTTGGTGTGGCCTCGATCGTGTTGTCCACCCAGCATCTGGACGAAACCCTGAGCAGTGATGACGTGCGCGCCATCGTGGAGCCGTATATTCGCGCCGAATTGCCCGATGGCTGGATCAGCGCGGACACCGAATGGTGGGTGAACCCGACCGGGAAATTCGTGATTGGCGGGCCTGACGGGGACGCGGGCCTGACGGGCCGCAAGATCATCGTGGACACATATGGCGGATCAGCCCCCCACGGTGGCGGGGCGTTTTCCGGCAAGGACCCGACCAAGGTTGACCGCTCGGCAGCCTACGCAGCGCGCTATCTGGCCAAGAACGTTGTCGCCGCGGGGCTGGCCCACCGCTGCACCATCCAGTTGAGCTATGCGATCGGCGTGGCAAAGCCATTGTCGATCTATGCGGACACACATGGTACGGGAGAGGTGCACGAGGCCGAGATCGAACGTGCGGTTGCACAGATCATGGACCTGACCCCGCGCGGCATACGGACCCATCTGGGGATGAACCGCCCGATCTATGCGCGGACTGCTGCCTATGGTCATTTCGGGCGTGCGCCCGATGCCGACGGTGGCTTCAGCTGGGAGCGGACCGATTTGGTGGATGCGCTCAAGGCGGCGGTATAAGGGCGGCTGAACAGCAGCGGAGGGCCACGCATGACCAACAGTTACACGTTCTACAGCTTTCGGTTTGTCTGGAGATACGGGTTGACCGTTGCGTTGGTAGCCGCATCCATCTTTGGGTTGATGCGCATGGCGCCGGGATTGATGGGGTCGGCCATCATACAGGGCGCCTTGGTGGGCGCGGCCACCGGTGCGATGATCGCGCCCTTCATTGATTTCGCCAAGACGTTCTACCGGATCGAGGGGCGGCGCACGACCGCGACCGAGGGGTGGGGCATTGCCCTGTTCTTTGGTATTGCGGCCCTGTTCATGAACATCCTGTTGGTGACGCTTGCCTATGGCGCGTCACAGGCGGCGGGTGTTGCGACGGCGCTTCCGTCCGCCTTGGCGCAGCTCGCGCGCAGTGCGCTGCTGCCGTTGTTCATGGCGTCGGTGCCATTGTTCTTCGTATTCCAATGGAGCGCGTTGAAGGGGCAGGAGTCCCGCGCCAGCCGGAACGCATAGGTTTGCCGATGCCACCGGCAACGCGCCCTCACCGCAACTTCTACGGTCGCCGGAAAGGCCATTACACCAAGCCCACGCAGCTTGCTGTGCTGGAGGAGGATCTGAGCACGCTCAGCCCCGGTCCGGTCGACTGGGACGTGAACCCGGACCGGACGCCGCTTGATCTTGAGCGTCTGTTTGGCGGTCGGGATGTATGGCTTGAGGTTGGGTTCGGCGGCGGCGAACACATGGTGCATCAGGCAGCGCAGAACCCCGATGTCGGCATTATCGGATGTGAACCGTATATTGACGGTGTGGCCATGTTGCTGGCCAAGATCCGTGAGGCAGAGGTCGATAATCTGCGCATCTATCCGGGGGATGTCCGCGACCTGTTCGATGTGCTTCCCGATGCTACGATCGCCAGAGCCTTCTTGTTGTATCCAGATCCGTGGCCCAAATCCCGCCACCATCGGCGGCGGTTCGTGACGGCGGAACATCTGGAGCCGTTGGCGCGCGTATTGAAGCCGGGAGCCCTGTTTCGTGTGGCGACCGATATTCCCGACTACGTGCGCCAGACGCTGGAAGAGGTGCCACGCCATGGCTTTGACTGGCTGGCCGAGCGGTCGGCGGACTGGCGTTTGGCGTGGGATGACTGGACCCCGACCCGATATGAGCAAAAGGCCCTGCGGGAAGGCCGGTCACCGCATTATCTGACATTCCGCAAGCGTTAACCGGCGTTTGGCGATCTTGCCGACCGGAAACGGTTTCAGAGCCGAACAAGGGGTGTGGACGGTGCCGGGGGCGCCGTTTATCACCCAGTGCAACTGACAAGAGGGAGGCCCGCATGTCCGGCCATGGTGATCCAGTTCCGATGATATCGCACAAGGCGCAGGCGCTGCAGGGCGTGGCGAATGTGCCGGGCGACAAGTCGATCTCGCATCGCAGCCTGATCCTTGGGGCGATGGCCGTGGGTGAGACGCGGGTATCTGGCCTGTTGGAGGGGCAGGACGTTCTGGACACGGCCAAGGCGATGCGCGCGTTCGGGGCCGAGGTGACGCGGCATGGCGACGGCGAATGGTCAATCCATGGCGTGGGTGTTGGCGGGTTTGCGGAACCCGATCAGGTCATCGATTGCGGCAATTCGGGCACCGGCGTGCGCTTGATCATGGGCGCGATGGCGACTTGCCCGATTTCGGTAACGTTTACGGGCGACGCCAGCCTGAATGGGCGGCCCATGGCGCGGGTGACCGACCCGCTGGCCCTGTTCGGGGCCGTGTCCGTGGGGCGCGCGGGCGGGCGGTTGCCAATGACGGTTGTCGGCGCGGCGTCACCCGTGCCGGTGCGCTATGTGGTGCCGGTACCGTCGGCGCAGGTGAAATCGGCCGTGTTGTTGGCGGGTTTGAATGCGCCCGGACAGACCGTCGTGATCGAGAAAGAGGCGACCCGCGACCATACCGAACGCATGTTGGCGGGTTTCGGCGCCGAGATTTCCACCGAAGTCACGGATGAAGGCCGGGTGATCACCCTGACCGGGCAACCCGAACTCAAGCCGCTGACGATTGTCGTGCCTCGCGATCCGTCCAGTGCCGCCTTCCCCGTTTGTGCGGCGCTGATCGTGCCGGGGTCAGACGTCTTGGTGCCCAATATCGGTCTGAACCCGACCCGCGCCGGGCTGTTCACGACTTTGCGGGAAATGGGCGCGGATTTGACCTATGAAAACCTGCGCGAAGAGGGTGGTGAACCTGTCGCCGACCTGCGTGCGAAATTCTCGCCCGACATGAAGGGGATTGCGGTGCCACCTGACCGCGCGGCCAGCATGATCGACGAATACCCGATCCTGTCGGTGGTCGCGGCCAACGCGCAAGGACCGACCGAGATGCGCGGCGTCAAGGAACTGCGTGTCAAGGAAAGCGACCGGATCGATGCGATGGCCGTGGGCCTGCGCGCGAACGGCATCGCGGTCGAAGACGGACCGGATTGGTGGATCGTGCATGGACGCGGGCCGGGCAGCGTGCCGGGCGGCGCCACCTGCGCCAGCCATCTGGATCACCGTATCGCCATGTCGTTCCTTTGCCTTGGAATGGCCGCCGAGCAGTCGGTTTCGGTCGATGATGGTGGTCCGATCGCCACCAGTTTCCCGATTTTCGAGACGCTGATGTCCGATCTGGGTGCGCGGATCGTGAGAGTGGCTGGATGACGCGAACCACGACACAGGTGCAGTCATGAGCTTTACGATCGCCATCGATGGACCCGCCGCAGCGGGCAAGGGCACGATCAGTCGCGCGGTGGCCGAACGGTTCGGCTTTGCGCATCTGGATACGGGGTTGCTTTATCGTGCGGTCGGACGACGGATGTTGCTGGGCGAGGAACCCGTGGCGGCGGCGCGCACCCTGATCGCCGCCGATCTGGCGGGTGACGATCTGCGCGGGCCTGCGGTTGCCCAAGCCGCCAGCAAGGTTGCGGTCATCCCCGAGGTGCGGGCAGCGTTGGTTGATTTCCAGCGTGCCTTTGCCGCGCGGGCCGGGGGTGCGGTGCTGGACGGGCGCGACATTGGCACGGTGATCTGTCCCGACGCGGAGGTGAAGCTGTTCGTGACGGCCAGCGCCGAGGTCCGCGCGGCGCGGCGTTTGGCCGAACTGCTGGCCAGCGGGAATGATACGGACCTTGCAACGGTTCTGGCCGATGTGAAGGCCCGTGATGCCCGCGATGCGGAAAGGGCGACGGCCCCGATGAAGGCCGCAGGCGATGCCTTGATCATCGATACGTCCGAGATGTCCATCGCGCAGGCGGTCGCGCGTGCCGTGGCCGCCGTTGAGGCCCGATTATAGCGTGATTAAAGGGAACTTTTGCCCGATCCGCCGCGCGCCATGATTTGAGAACCGATAGCGCAGGCCGGGCGTATCGCGGCCTTGCATTCTTGGGGTCTTGGCGCTATATGCGGCCGATCTAGCGGGCAGTTCTTGTCTCAACCGGACAGGGTCGGGTTTCCCCCGGCCCTGCTGCGTTTGAAATGAGGCTGAAAAACAGAAATCCCAAGACCGGCGGAGACAACCGCACGGCCAGTATAACGACCTGAAGGAACCTGAAAACGTATGTGCGCTAAAACAACCATGGAGGAATTCGAAGCCCTCCTGAACGAAAGCTTCGAAATCGACACGCCCGCCGAAGGCAGCGTTGTCAAAGGCAAGGTTCTGGCGATTGAAGCCGGACAAGCCATCATCGATGTCGGCTACAAGATGGAAGGCCGCATCGATCTGAAAGAATTCGCGAACCCTGGCGAAGCTCCCGATATCAAAGTTGGCGACGAAGTCGAAGTTTACCTTCGCAATGTCGAAAACGCCCGTGGCGAAGCCGTGATCAGCCATGAGATGGCCCGTCGCGAAGCCGCGTGGGACCGTCTGGAAAAAGCCTATGCAAACGAAGAGCGTGTCGATGGCGCGATCTTTGGCCGGGTCAAAGGTGGCTTTACCGTCGATCTGGGCGGTGCCGTGGCGTTCTTGCCGGGCTCGCAAGTCGACGTGCGCCCTGTGCGCGACGCAGGCCCGCTGATGGGTCTCAAGCAGCCATTCCAGGTTCTGAAGATGGACCGCCGTCGTGGCAACATCGTTGTGTCGCGTCGTGCGATCCTTGAAGAATCCCGCGCCGAGCAGCGCGCCGAGGTTATCGGCAAGCTGGCCGAAGGCGACGTGGTTGACGGTGTGGTCAAGAACATCACCGAGTACGGCGCATTCGTCGATCTGGGCGGTGTGGACGGCCTGTTGCACGTGACCGACATGGCATGGCGCCGTGTGAACGACCCCAAGGAAGTCCTGTCGATTGGCGAAACCGTCAAGGTGCAGGTCATCAAGGTCAACAAGGAAACGCACCGCATCAGCCTTGGCATGAAGCAGTTGCAGGACGATCCGTGGGATTCGGTTGAAGCGAAGTACCCGCTGGAATCGACCCACATGGGCCGTGTGACCAACATCACCGACTACGGCGCATTTGTTGAGCTTGAGCCGGGCGTTGAAGGCCTGGTTCACGTGTCCGAGATGTCCTGGACCAAGAAGAACGTCCATCCGGGCAAGATCGTGTCGACCTCTCAGGAAGTCGAAGTGATGGTGCTGGAGATCGATTCGACCAAACGGCGCGTGTCGCTTGGCCTGAAGCAGACCATGCGCAACCCGTGGGAAGTGTTCGAAGAGCAGTTCCCCGTCGGGACGCAGGTCGAGGGCGAGGTCAAGAACATCACCGAGTTCGGTCTGTTCGTCGGTCTGGAGAACGACATCGACGGTATGGTTCACCTGTCTGACCTGACATGGGAAGGCCGTGGCGAAGATGTGATCGGTAATTTCCGCAAGGGTGACATGGTTCAGGCCGTCGTGACCGAAGTCGACACCGACAAAGAGCGTATCAGCCTGTCGATCAAAGCCGTTGATGGCGATCCGTTTGCCGATGCGGTTGATGGCGTCAAGCGCGGCTCGATCATCACGGTTGAAGTGACCGCGATTGAAGACGGTGGCATCGAGGTGGAATACGAAGGCATGAAATCCTTCATCCGCCGTAGTGACCTGTCCCGTGACCGTGCCGAGCAGCGCCCAGAGCGTTTTGGCAAGGGCGACAAGATTGATGTGCGCGTGACGAACGTGGACAGCAAGACCCGCCGCCTCGGCCTGTCGATCAAGGCACGCGAAATCGCGGAAGAGAAGGAAGCCGTTGAACAGTTCGGTTCCTCCGCCTCGGGTGCATCGCTTGGCGATATCCTTGGCGCGGCTCTGAAGAAGACCGGCGACGAGTAAGAACGTCTGAATTGACTTTGGAAGGGCCCCGCCGGCAACGGCGGGGCCTTTCTTTTGGTTCATGCTGATTGCATTCCATGGTTTGGCTTGATGGTGCTGCGCGCAAGCGTCGGCAACCACAAAGACAGCCCGTCGCAACCGTCAGCCACCACAACGGAGCAACTGCCGGGCGACAACGTTCCGGCGCGAAGGACACAGCGCAAGCTTCGTTCCTGTCTTGAAACAGGGACTGCCATGCGCTGACTGATCTGGGTGTGATGGACGGGATGCCGCCTTTGCCCGTGACGCCTGAGGGCCTGCGGCCATTGTGCCGCAGGCCCTTTCCTTTCCCCGATCAAGGAATATCTGTTGTTTCAGAAATTACTGAAATCAGCGTAGGTATAGGGGATCATCATGAGGCTCACACCTCTCCAGCAGGAGTTCGTGCTCCATTTCGGTGAAATGGGCAGCCGTTGGGGGATCAACCGCACTGTCGGTCAGATCTATGCGCTTTTGTTCCTGTCCGAGCAGCCACTCAACGCCGAGCAGATCACGACGGCACTGGGTGTCAGCCGTTCGAACACGTCGATGGGATTGAAGGAACTGCAGGCATGGAGCCTTGTCCGGTTGCGCCACCTGCCTGATGACCGCCGCGATCATTTCACAACGCCGGACGACCTGTGGGAAATCGTGCGAACGCTTGTCGCCGAACGCAAGAAACGCGAGATCGACCCGACTTTGACCAAGCTGCGCGAACTGGAGATGCAGGGGCCCCGCGGCGACAACTATGCCGAGTCCCGCATCGCCGAGTTGCGCGAATTGATCGAAACGATGACCGGCTTTTACGAAGAAATGGAAAAGCTGGAAACTGAACGGCTTGTTCAGTTGATGACCTTGGGCAGTCGCCTGCGGGGCGTTCTGGAAACGGGCCGCAGTCTGAACCCGTTCGCCAAATCCAAGAAGGGACGCGCTGCGTCGAAAGGTAAATAGTAATGGACACGCTGATCCTGTCGCGCATCCAGTTTGGTGCGAATATCTCTTTCCACATTCTTTTTCCAACCATCACGATCGCCCTTGGCTGGGTGCTTTTGTTCTTTCGCGTGCGGTATGGGCAAACGGGCGACATGAAATGGATGGACGCCTATCGGTTCTGGGTGAAAATCTTTGCCTTGTCTTTCGCCATGGGCGTGGTCAGCGGCATAACCATGTCGTTCCAGTTTGGCACCAACTGGCCCGGTTTCATGGAGACGGTCGGCAACATCGCGGGACCGTTGCTGGCCTATGAAGTTTTGACGGCCTTTTTTCTCGAAGCGGCGTTCATCGGCATCATGTTGTTCGGTTTTTCGCGCGTGCCGGGGTGGTTGCACACGCTGGCGACCTTTTTGGTGGCTTTTGGGACGATGCTTTCGGCGTTCTGGATCATTGTCCTGAATAGCTGGATGCATACGCCCCAAGGGTTCGAGATGATTGATGGCGTGGCCCATGCCACCGATTGGGGGGCCATCATCTTCAATCCGTCGATGCCTTACCGCTTTGCCCACATGATCATTGCAAGCGGCTTGACGGTTGCATTCCTGATCGCAGGTGTCTCGGCGTTCCGGTGGCTTTTGGGTGACCGCAAGCGCGACGTGCGGATGACACTCAAGGTCGGTGTCGCGATGGCCGCGGTGCTGATCCCGGTGCAGATATTCATCGGGGACATCCATGGGCTGAACACGTTGGAAAACCAGCCGCAAAAGGTGGCGGCGATGGAGGGTAACTGGGAAACCTCGACCAACGTGCCGCTCTTGCTGTTTGCGATCCCTGATGAGGAGGCCCGCGAAAACCGGTTCGAGGTGGGCATTCCCAACCTTGCGTCATGGATCCTGACGCACCATGCGGATGGTGAGGTGCCGGGGCTGAATGATTTCGTGGCCGAGGATGGCACCGTGATGCATCCGCCAGTCGCACCTGTGTTCTGGTCCTTCCGGATTATGGTCGGCACGGGTCTGGCAATGCTGTCCCTGTCGTGGGTGGCGGTGTTCTTGATGTGGCGGCGGCGGCACCTGCATCAGGGGCAGATCGCCGGCCATTGGCTGGCGGTTGAAGGATTGCCCAAACTTGTCCTCTACGCCTTGGTGGCAATGGCATTTTCCGGTTGGCTGGCAACCTTGGCGGGGTGGTACACCACCGAGATTGGTCGCCAGCCATGGCTGGTTCAGGGGGTGATGACCACCGCCCAAGCCGTGGCGGATGTGCCCGCGCCCATGGTTCTGGGGACCTTGCTGACCTATCTCGCGATCTACGCCGGTTTGATCTTTGCCTACATCGGTGTGGTCGTCTACCTCGCGCGCAAGGCCGTCATCGGCGACACGCCATCTTTTCCCGAAACCCCGCAGTCGCCCAAGGCGATCGTGCCTGCCCTGCAACCCGGAGAGTAGCCCATGATTGACCTGTTCGGAGACCCCGCCATCTGGCTGCCCTTTGCCTTCGCGGCACTGATGGGCCTGTCCATCCTGATCTATGTCGTTCTGGATGGCTTTGATCTGGGTGTCGGCATCTTGTTCCCCATGGCTAGCCGCGTGGAACAAGACCGCATGATAGGGTCAATCGGCCCGTTCTGGGATGCAAACGAGACGTGGCTGGTATTGGCCGTGGGCCTGTTGCTGGTGGCATTTCCAACGGCGCATGGCATGATCTTGTCTACCCTTTATCTGCCCGTCTTCATCATGTTGATCGGGTTGATCCTGCGGGGGGTGGCGTTCGAGTTTCGGGCCAAGGCACGGTCCGAACACAAGCGGCTATGGAACGCCTTGTTCTTTGGGGGGTCGCTTGCAACCGCGCTGGCGCAGGGGTTCATGCTGGGCCTTTACATCATGGGGTTGGACCAGACGCCCGAAACGCTGGCCTTCGCGACGTTGACGGCGGTGTTTCTTGCGGTCGGATACAGCTTTATCGGGGCCTGCTGGCTGATCTTCAAGACCGAGGGCGCGTTGCAGCGCAAGGCCGTCAGGTGGGGCCGTGAAAGCCTATGGGGCGTCATTCTGGGGATGGGGGCGGTATCGCTGGCATCACCCTTTGTCAGCACCCGCATCTTCGACAAATGGTTCAGTTGGCCCGAGGCGCTGTGGCTCAGCCCGCTGCCGTTGGTGTCCGGCGGATTGGTCGTGGCGCTTTGGGTATTGTTGCGCCGCATGCCCTTTCCCGGGGATCGCAAGGCGTGGGTGCCCTTCACACTGGCAACCACGCTGTTCACGCTGGCCTTTGGTGGCCTCGCCTACAGCTTTTATCCGTATGTCGTGCCGGAACGCTTGACGATTTATGAAGCCGCATCGGCGCCTGAGAGCCTG
Source organism: Paracoccaceae bacterium (assembly GCA_017854585.1). GTDB lineage: Bacteria > Pseudomonadota > Alphaproteobacteria > Rhodobacterales > Rhodobacteraceae > JAFMHK01. The sequence continues at coordinate 61,687 of JAFMHK010000002.1, read as the reverse complement.
CTTATCATCCTTGTGGGCGCATGTTTCGTGGTGCCCGTCATCATCGCCTATTCAATCTTTGCCTACGCCATCTTTCGGGGCAAGGCGACGGATTTGCGGTATGATTAGAAGTCGACACTCACCCCCGGCAGGTTGAGGCTGCGCATCAATTCCCGCAACTCCTGCCGGGCTGCCAGATTGGAGACGTTCAGGCGATCGACGCCCAATTCACGCAGGTCCAGCAAGGTCATGCCCGTGGGGAAGAGTTCGCGAAAGATCACCCTCTCGGAGAAGCCGGGCGCAACGCGAAAACCGATGCGTTCGGACAGGGCCTGCAGTGCTTGGCCCACCTTGCGCTTGTTGTGCATTTCCTGCGCGCCAAGGCGGTTGCGGACAACGATCCAGTCAATCGGGTTCAGGCCCGCGCGCGCCCGTAATTGCCGCGCATGCCAGACCATCTCGGAATAGACCGACGGGCCTTTGACCTCGTTTGTTTCGGCGTCCACGCGGCCCAACAGGTCGAAATCGACGAAACTGTCGTTCATCGGCGTGATCAGCGTATCTGCAAGGGAATGAGCGACCTGACTAAGGCGCGTGTGGCTGCCCGGACAGTCGATGACGATGAAATCGCAGCGCGCCTCCAACTCGGCCACGGCCGCAGACAGCCGAAGGTCATAGATGTTCTCGTCGGGGCCCACATCAGCGGGATCGATGTTCGGCAATTCCATCAGCAGGGGGCAGGGCAGATCCAGACTGCGCTTGGAAATGGTGTTCTGGCGGTTCTCGATATAGCGGCCGAAACTCCGCTGCCGCAGGTCAAGGTCCAGCCCTCCGACGATCTGCCCAAGCCGCGACAGGGCGGTCGCGACGTGCATGGCCGTGGTGGACTTGCCCGACCCGCCCTTTTCATTCCCCAGAACGATAATATGCGCCACGGCCCGATCCCCCGGAATTCGCTATGCCAACCCTCATTTGGTGGGGTGTGCGTTTGTTGCCGCAATATACGGAAGGCTGTCGATACTGTTAAGCGTGAAACCGACGATTGCATGGGTAGCGTTGCAATTGGGCGACCCCCTGAATGCAAAACGCCGCCCCGAAGGACGGCGTCTCGATACAAGCAACGACAGGCAGCTTAGAAGCCGAGGCCTTCGTATTTCTTCTTGAACTTGGATACGCGGCCACCGGTATCCATCAAACGGGAGTTCCCGCCGGTCCATGCAGGATGCACCGAGGGGTCAATGTCGAGCGCAAGCGTGTCGCCCTCGGAACCCCAAGTCGATTTCATCTGCACGATGTCGCCGTTGGTCATCTTGACGTCGATTACGTGGTAATCGGGGTGGATGTCTTTTCTCATCTCGCCGCTCCTTACGCGTTTGCGCCCGAGGCGGGCTTGTAGTTGGTGACCTCTGCGATACGGGCCGACTTGCCGCGACGTTCGCGCAGGAAGTACAGCTTGGCGCGGCGTACACGGCCACGACGAACCACTTCGATCGAGTCGATGTTGGTGGAATGCAGCGGGAATACACGCTCCACGCCTTCACCAAAGGAAATCTTGCGCACCGTGAACGATCCGGCAATGCCAGCGCCGTTCTTGCGTGCGATGCATACGCCTTCGTAGTTCTGCACGCGCGAACGTGTGCCTTCGGTTACTTTGTAACCGACACGAACGGTGTCGCCCGCCTTGAAGTCGGGAATTGTCTTGCCAAGCGCAGCGATCTGCTCGGCTTCCAGTTGTGCGATCAGGTTCATTTGACCGATCTCCTATATCTGCGCGGTTCGCCCGCTGATTTTCCGTCGCGCGAGAACTCTGGTTTTCGACCGGGTCCGCCTTGTATCCCGATTGGGGGCGCCCGCCAGAGGGTCATGCAATGTCTGGTTCTTGTATCTGTCCGACCGACCCGTCCGCGCCGAAACTTCGCGTGTGGCAAATAGAACAGAGCCCACAGGCCGATTCCGACCGCAGACAGGCGGCGTATAGGCCTGTTGGCATGTCGGATCAAGCCATTTTCGGGTCGCCGGGCGCGTGAACATGCGCCGACCGGGTCGGGGTGGCATCATGGGTGCGCCAACGCCCGCAAACCAGCCAGAGTTCCGCAAATCGACGCCTCCGGCGCTAATCCTTGGGCGTGTTCCGAGCGGCCTGATATACGGCCCACAAATCCGGGCGGCGCTCTTGCGTCAGGCGTTCGGCCTCGGCACGGCGCCATCTGGCGATTTCACCATGGTGGCCGGACAGCAGAACATCGGGGATGCTGTGGCCGTTCCATTCGGCGGGCTTGGTGTATTGCGGATGTTCAAGCAGGCCGGCGGAAAAGCTTTCATCCTCGGTTGAGGCGGCGTTGCCAAGAACGCGCGGGATCAGGCGGACGGTCGCGTCGATCAGGGCCTGCGCCGCAATCTCTCCGCCAGTCAGGACAAAGTCACCGATCGAGACCTCTTCCAGCGCGAAATGGTCGATCACGCGTTGATCCACGCCCTCGAACCGACCGCACAGCAGGGTCATTCCTTCGGCCTGCGAAAAACGTTGTGCGTGGGCTTGGGTAAAGGGTTTTCCCCGTGGGCTGAGATAGACACGTGGCCAGCGCGCGGCGTCATCAGGTGTGCCTTTTGCGGCCATCGTCAATGCGCGGCCCAGCACATCGGCGCGCATCACCAACCCGGCGCCGCCGCCTGCGGGCGTATCATCGACGTTGCGGTGCTTGCCTTCGCCAAAAAGGCGCAGATCCATCGCTTCAAGCGCCCAAAGACCCTCTTGCAGGGCTTTTCCGGTCAAGGACTGACCAAGCACACCGGGAAAGGCATCGGGAAAAAGGGTCAGCACCTTTGCCGTCCACGCACCTTTCAGGCGCGGTGTCGGCGTCATCAGTTCCCGTGGGGTCAGATTTGCAGCAGCGGACAGGCGGCCATGAGATCTGGTGGGATTAGTCGCCATCAAACAAGCCTTCGGGCGGATCGACGATGACGCGTCCAGCCCCCAGATCGACGGTCGGGACAACGTCGCGTGTGAAAGGAACCAGCACCGTTGCCGATTGGCCGTGTGCGCGCACTTCCAGCAGGTCCGAGGCGCCATGGTTCTGAACGTCGTGGATCACGCCCAGCTCCACCCCGCCGGTATCCATGACCGTCAGTCCGATCAGGTCGGCATAGTAATATTCATCATCCGGCAACCCGGGCAGGGCGGCGCGGGGGGCGTACAACCGTGTGCCTTTCAGGGCATCTGCCTGATCTTTGTCGGTAATGCCCGATAGCTGGGCGGCATACCCGGTTTTCACCGGGCGTGTGATTTTCAACGCAAAGGTGCGGCCGCCATCTTCGGTGGACAGCGGACCGTAATCGCCGATGGCGGACGGGTCTGCGGTGAAGGATTTTATCCGCACCTCACCCTTGACGCCAAAGGCGCCCATGATCGCTCCGACACAGATCCGTTCAGTCATTTCACCTGCACCACCGCACACTCTCGTGCGCGTCCATTCCTCACCCGCGCCTGCACTCAGGCCCATCTGGTGTGACCGCGCCCCATGGCCATTTCGGCCACAAAGACCGCGGCGCCACGGGCCACGACAAACATCACTGGCCCGCTGATGATCGGCCCACCTTGTGACAAGATGGGCCGAACCTGTTGATTACTCAGTCGTTTCTTCAGCTGCGACTTCCTCGACCGCGACTTCTTCAACGGCGGGGGCTGCTGCGGCTTCGGCGGCTGCGGCGGCTTTGTCGGCCTTTTCCTGAGCGCGTTCTTTGGCCTTCTTGCCGGGTTCCGCCTTCTTGGGGTTGTTGCGCTCGGTCTTTTCCTGAACGCCAGCGGCTTCCAGCATGCGGGCGACGCGGTCGGTCGGCTTGGCGCCCTGACCCAGCCAGTAGGTCACACGCTCCACGTCCATCTTCACGCGCTCTTCGCTGTCCTTGGCAAGCAGCGGGTTGTAGGTGCCCAGCTTCTCGATGAAGCGGCCGTCACGGGGCATGCGGCTGTCTGTGGCGACGATGGCATAGTGGGGGCGCTTCTTGGAGCCGCCACGGGCGAGCCGGATTTTCATAGCCATGAGATATTCTCCTTTGGATTGGGTTAGTTAGGGGGGATACTGCCCGCCCTACGATTGGTGTTGATGATGATGCCGGATGACTTCGGCGATGATGAAGTTGAGAAACTTCTTGGCGAATTCAGGGTCCAGATCGGCCTCATTCGCCAGGTCTTCTAGCCGTGCGATCTGGGCGGCTTCGCGCGCGGGATCGGACGGGGGAAGGTCGTGTTCTGCCTTGAGCTTGCCCACGGCCTGCGTGTGCTTGAACCGTTCGCCCAATGTATAGACGAGGATCGCGTCAAGCCGGTCGATCGAGGCGCGATGGCCGCGCAGAAGCGCGGCGGCTCGGGTGGTGTCGTCAGACATTGGGGCCTCCGAAATCGGCGAAACGTGGCATGCACAAACCATGCACAACCGATACACAAGTGATGCAGACGCCGACGATCATGTCAGCGCCTCGGGTGACGGGTGGCGCTGAATATGCATCGTCCCGAAGGTGGCGTGTTCGAACGTGCCATCGGGTTGGCAGCCCATGCGCTGCGCCAACGCGAGCGAGCGGGTGTTGGCGGGGTCAACCAAGCTGATTGCAGTGGTCCAATCGGCGGTGCCATAGGCGTATGCGCGCGCGGCAAGCGCGGCTTCGTGTGCATAGCCTTTGCCTTCGCCCGCTTCGAACACGGACCAGCCGATTTCAGGTTCGGGCCAACCCTCGGGGTAGAGCAGGCCGACCACGCCGAGGGGCGTATCGTCGCCGGTGGCGGTGACGATCCAGCGACCGTAGCCGCGAAATTCCCAATGCCCGATCATCGCGCTTAGCTGTAGGAATGCCTCGCCACGCGTATTCGGGCCACCGACGAACTTCGCGCGGTCCGACGCGCGGAACCCGGCGTAGGCGTCAAGGTCCGACAATTTCGGGCCGCGCAGCGTCAGCCGGTCGGTCGTGAGGGTGGGGATATCGGTCATGCGGCGGCCTCTGGGTAGCACCAGATTTCCACGGTAATGCCCACGATCTCGCCCATCTTCTCGAACCGCGCGCCGAGCTTCGTGGCCAAGTGCTTGGAGCGCATATTCTCAGGGTGGATCAACGAGACGATCCCTTTGAGACCCAGCCTGGACTGCCCGTAGGCGAGTGCGGCAACTGCCGCCTCATGGGCATAGCCATGCCCCTCATAGCCCTCGAAAAGGACCCAGCCGAGTTCAGGTTCGGGATAATCGAAGGGATGGTTCATGCCGCAGCGCCCGATGACCTCACCGGTTTCGCGAAGCTCGATGTTCCAGCGGCTATAGCCGCGCGTCGCCCAACCTTTAAGGGTGCCCTCAAATATCTCGTGCGTCTCGGCTTCGGTTATCGTTCCTCCGATATAGACCATCCGGTCGGACAGGCCGAACGCAACCATTGCGGGGAGGTCGGATTCGAGCGGACCACGAAGGAGGAGGCGGGAGGTTTCGATCACCGGGATAGCGGAGGTCTGGGTCATTTCTTCTTCCCGAACCCTGCAAGACCGGGGGGAAGCTCTGCGGCGCCCATGCCGGGCATGCCGCCGGGGCCGCCCATCTGGCGGGCCGCTGCCTCGAGCGCCTTGGCATCCATGCCAGCGCCACCCATGCCGGGCGGCATGCCGCCGCCTTTGCCCATCAGGGCGCCAAGGCCGCCGCGCATCATGCCCTTTGCGCCCATCTTGCCCATTTTCTTCATCGCATCCGCCATCTGGCGGTGCATCTTGATCAGCTTGTTGAGGTCGGACACGTCTTGCCCCGCGCCCGCAGCGATCCGTTTCTTGCGCGACGCCTGCAGAAGCGCGGGGTTGGCGCGTTCCTTTTTGGTCATCGACTGGATCAGCGCAATCTGGCGTTTGATCACCTTGTCGTCGAACCCTGCATCATCAAGCTGCTTTTGCATCTTGGCCATGCCGGGCATCATCGACATCATGCCCTGCATGCCGCCCATCTTCATCATCTGGTCAAGCTGGCCCTTGAGGTCGTTCATGTTGAACTGACCCTTCTGGAAGCGCTTCATCATGCGCTCGGCCTGTTCAGCCTCCAGCGTTTCCTGCGCGCGTTCGACAAGGGCCACGATATCGCCCATGCCAAGAATACGACCGGCGACGCGCGACGGTTCGAACGTTTCCAGCGCGTCCATCTTTTCGCCAAGGCCGACGAAGCGGATGGGTTTGCCGGTGATGGCACGCATCGACAGGGCCGCGCCGCCGCGACCGTCGCCGTCCATGCGGGTCAGCACAACGCCGGTCACGCCGATCTTGTCATCGAATTCTTGCGCGACGTTCACGGCGTCCTGACCCGTCAGGCCATCGACCACCAGCAGGATTTCACGGGGGTTGGCGATGTCACGCACGGCGGCGGCCTGCGCGATCAGGTCGGCATCGATATGCAGGCGGCCGGCCGTATCCAACATGTAGACGTCATAGCCACCGAGGCTGGCCTGCGTCTTGGCGCGCCGCGCGATCTGAACCGGGTCTTCGCCCTTGACGATCGGCAGGGTGTCGACCCCGATCTGCGCACCCAGAATGGCCAACTGTTCCATGGCCGCGGGGCGGTTGGTGTCAAGCGACGCCATCAGCACGCGCTTGCCGTCACGCTCCTTGAGGCGCTTGGCCAGCTTGGCGGTGGTGGTGGTCTTGCCCGACCCCTGCAGACCGACCATCAGGATCGGGGCGGGCGGGTTGTCAATTTTCAGGACGCCGGGATCGGTGTCGCCGGTAAGCGTGGCGATCAGCTCGTCATGGACGATCTTGATGACCTGCTGGCCGGGCGTCACGGATTTGGTGACAGCGGCGCCGGTGGCTTTCTTTTCGACGGCTTTGATGAAGTCGCGCGCGACAGGCAGGGAAACGTCGGCCTCAAGCAGGGCGACGCGGACCTCTCGCATGGCGGTGCGCACGTCATCCTCGGACAGCGCACCTTGCTTGGTGAGGCGGTCAAAGACGCCGGACAGGCGTTCCGAGAGATTCTCAAACATGGGCGCAGCCCCTTTTTCGTTTCGGATGCCCCTAAGGTAAGGGGCCGCCGGACGTGCACCAAGTGCCAGCCCCCTTGTCCAAAGCCGAACAAGGGAAAACGGCATTTACCCCCGTGGGCGAAACCTCGCTGACGGGGGGCGATCTTGTGTGGCCACAAGACCGGAAAGCTGGCGCTATCCGGGTATTTGAGGAGCGTTTACGCGGCGGGCATGGCGGGAGTCAAGTGCTGCTAGCTGCAGTCCACCGTCAGCATCGTCACATCACCGGCCAGCATGTCTTGCCCGTGGGCATGGAGCGCGAAGGCGCGGCGCAGTGTCATGCTGTCCCAGTCTTCCTGCGCCAGCGGCAGGGCGGTGTCGGTGCGGGTGCCCGGCGGACCGAACAGGGTCAGCGCCATGGGCCCCTGAAAAGCCACGCCCGCCACGTTCAGGCCCTGCACGTGATGGGCGTAGACCCCGACCAGATCGGCCGCAGACCCGCGCGCGGTGGTGATCAGCGTCCAGATCGGCCCCGAGATGCTGTCACCAAGGACCATTTCGCCGGATGCCAGATGCGCGGTCGATCCACCTTCCTGCCGGAAGCTTTGGCCAAGGAAGGTGTATACGGCGCGGCCCTGCAGCTCGGTGCCCGGAAGGATCGCGCCCACGCCTTGGGTGACTTGGATCGTGAACACGAGATTGCAGGTCTGGGCCGATGCAAGACCGGGCAGACACATCGCAAGGGCAATCAGGACGTATTTCAACATCAGCCGGAATTATCACGAGTCCCGCGTGCATGCAAAAGCGATCGCATGGGCGCGCGCGCAAGCCGGCGGGGCGGAACGGGGATGGCTGGCAGGCTTTCGTCGGCGCGTGGGGCGAGCGTATGCCCCGCGCGCCGACGTTGGTTTGGACCCGTGGGGCGCGTCAGGCGGCGATCGCCAGCGCGTCGATCTGCGCATGGGCCGATTTCAGGGTGCTTTCCGCGTCGATCATCATGCGGTCGGCATTGACGAGAGTAACATCCGTGATCCCGATGAAGCCAAGGACGTGGCGCAGATAACCGGTGGCGAAGTCGAAGTCGGACCCCGTCTGGGTGCCGCCAGAGGCGACGGCGATGATGGCGCGCTTGCCTTCCAGCAGGCCCTTGGGGCCGGTTTCGGAATATCGGAAGGTGACGCCGGCGCGCGCGACCAGATCGATCCAAGCCTTGAGCCCGGCGGGGACGCCGAAGTTGTAGATCGGCAGGCCGATCACGATGGTGTCGGCGGCGATCAGTTCGGCGATCAATTCATCGGACAGGGCAAGGCGCGCGCGCTGATCGTCGGTGCGGTCATCCGCGGGGGTGAAGTTCGCGCCAACCCAAGCCTCGTCAATCAGGGGCAGGGGGGTGGCCAGATCGCGGGTGGTCACCTGAGCGCCTTCGAAGCGGGCGATGATACGGTCCGCGAGGTCACGGGAAACAGAGCCTGTGCGGCGTGCGGAGGCGTCGATGCGCAAAATTCGGTTGGCCATTGTGCTGATCCTTTCGGGACATGATGTCGCTTGTCCAAATCAATTAGACCTTGCGAAAACAAACGCAATCTGCCCAAAATTGGACAAGTATGTTCAGGAGCGCACAGAAATGTCGTTTGATCATTGGGATGAGATTCGCACCGCCTATCAGGTCGCGCGGTTGGGAACGGTCAGCGGTGCGGCGGAGGTTCTGGGCGTCCACCATGCCACGGTGATCCGGCATATCGACGCCTTGGAGGGACGCTTGGGGGCCAAGCTGTTCCAGCGTCACGCCCGTGGTTATACCGCGACGGAAGCGGGTGACGATCTGTTGAAGGTGGCCAGCGCCGCCGACGATCAGTTCACCCAGTTGGCGGGGCGGATCAAAGGCCGCGGCGACGAGGTTACGGGCGAGTTGACCGTTACCTCGCTGGAAAGCCTGACGGCCTTGTTCGTGCCCGCGATTGCCACCTTCCAAAAGACCCACCCCGACCTGCGCGTCAGGTTGGAAACCGATGACCGCCTGTTTCGTCTTGAATACGGCGAGGCGCATGTGGCCATTCGGGCGGGTCAGTTGCCGGAACAGCCGGACAACGTGGTGCAGCCGTTCTTCACGCAGCGTATCAGGCTGTGCGCCAGCAAATCCTACGTGGCGGAGTTCGGGGCGCTGGATGACACCAATGTGCAGAACCACCGTTTCATCGGGTCCACGCTTGAGCCGCCGCGCGCCCCGTTTTTCCGGTGGCTGAAGGCGACGATCCCGGATCAGGCAATCTTTTTCCGCGCCACCGAAATGTCAGCGATGAAAGAGGCGGTGATTGCCGGTGTCGGCATCGGGTTCATTGCCGGATGGGACAAAGACCGCACCGATGATCTGGTCGAGATGTTGCCCAGCATGGAGGAATGGTCAGCCAAGGTCTGGCTGGTCACCCATATGGATCTGCATCGGACTGCAAAGGTGCAGACCTTCCTGAGCTTCCTGAAAGAACAGGTGAAGACCTGGCCCGTGGAGTGAGCCTTGGCATCAGCCCGGCCCGGCAGGGGCATCTGGCGATGCTGCTGTTCTCGGCGCTGGTGGCGGGATCGTTTTCGTTGGGCGGGCAGATTGCCAACGAAATCGCGCCCACGGCGCTGAACGCGATCCGGTTCGTGATTGCGGCGCTGGTTGTGGCGGGCGTGGTGCTGGCGCGGGGCGGGCTGCCGCCCGGCGTGGGGCGGGCACCTTGGCGATACCTGATTTTGGGGGGTCTGTTCGCGATCTATTTCGTGACGATGTTCGAAGGCTTGAAGACCGCGCCGCCGGTGTCATCGGCGGCGGTCTTTACACTGACCCCTGTGATGTCTGCCTGTTTCGGTTGGGTGTTGCTGCGCCAAGTGGTCAGCCTGCGGGCGGCGGCGGCCTTGGTGATTGGCGCGGCAGGTGCGCTTTGGGTGATTTTTCGCGGCGATCTTGCGGCACTGGCGGCATTCGATCTGGGCCGGGGGGAATGGATTTTCTTTTGGGGCTGTCTGGCGCACGCCATTTATACACCGGCGGTTCGCCTGCTGCACCGGGGAGAGCCGGTATTGGGCTTTACGCTTGGCACACTGACGGCATGCGCGGTGGTTCTGCTGATCTGGGGCTGGCGCGATATTCTGGCGACCGATTGGGCGGGTTTGCGTCCCTTGGTCTGGGTGACGTTATTCTACGTGGCGGTGGTGGCCAGTTCGACGACCGTGTTTCTGGTGCAGTTCGCCGCGATGCGCCTGCCGGCATCCAAGGTCATGGCCTATACCTATCTGACGCCCAGTTGGGTGATCTTGTGGGAAATCGGGTTTGGGCAGGGCGTGCCGCCAGCGCTTGTTCTGGGGGGGCTGGTCCTGACGCTGATTGCGCTGTCGCTGCTGTTGAAAGACGAGGGGTGAGGCGCGGCGCGCGCGGCGAAAGGATCAATCCGGGGGGAATTGCTCGGCCAGGAACGCTTCGAACGCATCGAGGTTGACCGGCTCGAATTGCCCAAAGCCTTGCATCCAGACCGAGGCATCCTTCATCGCGTCCGGTTCCAGCTTGCACCATTTCACCCGCCCCCGCTTTTCTTGCGTAATGAGGCCCGCATTCGCCAGAATCGCGAGGTGCTTGGAGATGGCGGCCAGCGACATGACGAACGGTTCGGCCACATCGGTGACGGCCATGTCATCCTCAAGCAGCATCGACAGGATCTGCCGCCGTGTCGGATCGGCGAGGGCGGCAAAGACGTGATCAAGACGTTGGGTCATGGATGTATTAGGGACGCGGGCGCGCAATCGTCAACCAGATGGTTGAATATGAAGAATGGCCGCAAGCAGGCGGTTTGGGGTGCCGGTGCCGGTGCGGCGTGTTTGTCGCAGGGTGAGATATATAAAATAAATCAATAGGTTGTTCGGTTATTGCGGCGCCAAGGCTTGCGTTGACTCCGGGCGCATCTGTGCCTAGCTTCCGCCCGACTTCCGATGGGGTGTCTGGCAATGACGGATCCGCAGCAAACCGAGCGTCTGAAAGCGCTTGAGGCGCGACTGAAACAGGCCAAGGCAGCGCAGGCGCCCAAGCCCCATCAGGAGGAGCATTATTCGCAGGCACAGATGGCTTGGCGGATGGTGATCGAACTGGTGGCCGGATTGGGCATTGGGTTCGGAATAGGATTTGGGCTGGACACCCTGTTGGGGACCACGCCTTGGTTGATGGTGGTGTTTGTGCTGTTGGGCTTTGTGGCCGGGGTCAAGACGATGATCCGATCGGCCCACGAGTTGCAGCGACAGGCAGAGAATGATCAGGCAGCGAAAGACGCTGCGGATGAAGGGAAATAGGACGTGGCATCGGAGACAACAAATTCGGGTCAGGGCAACAAGGGCAACGGGCGCATCATCGCCTATGTCCTGATTGCGATTGCGGTGGTCTTGTTCATTCTGGGCGTGACCGACGATTATGAAAGCGGTCTGTCGATCCACCCGATGGATCAGTTCATCATCTCGCCGCTGTTCGGTGGCACCGACGTGCATTGGTACACGGTGACGAACGCGACCGTGTGGTTCGGTCTGGCTGTCGCGGCGATTGCCGCGCTGATGGTGCTGGGCACGCGCGGACGGGCCGTGGTTCCGTCGCGCGGGCAATCGATGGCCGAACTGGCGTATGGATTTGTGCGCAAGATGGTCGAGGATGTGGCGGGCAAGGACGCGCTGCCGTATTTTCCCTATATCTTCACGCTGTTCCTTTTCATCCTGTTCGCGAACTTCCTTGGCCTGATCCCCGGAAGCTTCACGACCACCAGCCATATCGCGGTCACCGCCATTCTGGCATTCGCGGTGTTCTTCACCGTGACGATCCTTGGATTTGTCAAGAACGGCGCGGGATTCCTGAGCCTGTTCTGGGTGTCTTCGGCGCCTCTGGTGCTGCGTCCCATTCTGGCGATCATCGAGATCATCTCGTATTTCGTGCGTCCGGTCAGCCACTCCATTCGTCTGGCGGGCAACGTCATGGCGGGCCACGCGGTCTTGAAAGTGTTCGCGGGTTTCGCCGGCGCGCTTGGGGCGGCTTCGGTGGCACCGATCATCGGGATCATCGCCATCTACGGGTTGGAGGTGCTGGTGTCAGCGATCCAAGCCTACGTGTTTACCATTCTGACATGCGTGTACCTGAAGGACGCGCTGCATCCGCATCATTGACGCCGGGCGCATTGCCCGACGTTCACCCTCATCATCCAATTCCATCTTAAGGAGAGAAATCATGGAAGGCGATATCGCACAAATGGGTCAATTCATCGGCGCAGGCCTGGCAGCCATCGGTTCGGGTGCCGCTGCTATCGGTGTGGGCCATGTTGCTGGCAACTTCCTGGCGGGCGCACTGCGCAATCCGTCGGCGGCCGCCGGTCAGACCGCGACCCTGTTCATCGGCATCGCATTCGCAGAAGCGCTGGGGATCTTCGCGTTCCTCGTTGCCCTGCTGCTGATGTTCGCCGTCTGAGACTTTCGAAAACCATCCTTACGTCAGGGGCGGCCAATGTGGCCGTCCCGGTGTAACCCGGTTTGAGGGAGCCCCCAGATGGAAAAAGAAGAAACCACAGTCCATAACGGTTTAGAATCGGCGGCTGAGGTTGCCATTGGCGCCGACCACGGGGCCGTGGTTGACCATGCCGCTGATGCACCCGGCATGCCGCAGTTGGATATCGGCACGTTCGACAACCAGGTTTTCTGGTTGATCATCACGCTGGTCGCTATCTACCTGATCCTGACCAAGATCGCATTGCCCCGGATCGGGGCGGTTCTGGCCGAGCGTCAGGGCACGATCACGAATGATCTGGCTGCAGCCGAAGATCTGAAGCGGCAGGCGGAAGCGGCGGAAGATGCATATGCGAAGGCGCTGGCTGATGCCCGCACCGAAGCGCATGCGATCGTTGAGGCGGCACGTGCCGAGATTCAGGCAGACCTTGCCGAGGCGACAGCCCGTGCAAATGCCGAGATTGCGGCGCAATCGGCCGAAAGTGCTGCGCGGATCGACGAGATCCGAGCGGGATCGATGGCAATGATCGAAGAGATTGCGCGCGATACAGCCACCGAGATTGCGGCGGCGTTCGGGTCGGGGGCTGCGACGGATGCGGATGCGATTTCCGCCGCCGTGGCCGAGCGGATGAAGGGATGAACGCGATGAACCGTTTGAGTATTGCGCTGATCCTTTTGGCCGGTCCGGCGTTTGCCGCAGGCGAAGCCGGCGGCTATAGCCCCGGTTATGGTTGGTCGTCGCTGTTCAACACCAACTTCGTGGTGCTGATCGGTTTCCTGCTGTTCCTTGCGGTGCTGTTCTATTTCAACGTGCCCTCGATGCTGATGGGTCTGCTGGACAAGCGGGCCGAAGGTATCCAGAGCGAGTTGGATGAGGCCCGCGCCCTGCGTGAAGAGGCGCAGACGATCCTTGCCAGCTTTGAGCGCAAGCAGCGTGAAGTGGCCGAGCAGTCCGAGCGGATCGTTGTCGCGGCCAAGGCCGATGCGGCAGCGGCTGCACAGCAGGCCAAGGCCGATCTGAAGGCCAGCATCGCCCGCCGGTTGCAGGCAGCCGAAGAGCAGATTGCGAGCGCCGAGAAGAAGGCCGTGCGTGAAGTGCGCGATCGGGCGGTCGAGGTGGCGATTGCCGCAGCGGCCAAGGTCATCGCCAGCGGCACGACAGCCAGCGAAGCGAACAGCCTGATCGACCGGTCGATCACCGATGTCGAGCAACTGCTGCACTGAAGTCGTTCAGAACGAAAAATGCAAAAGGCCCCGGTGGAAACACCGGGGCCTTTTGCGTTGCGTGCGGGGACACTTCAGGACGCAGAAAAGGACGGCCCAAAGCGCGTTGACCATGTCGGGTGCGGATCGCCCGGTGCGGGCGTGGCATTGTAGACGCCGCGCGCAATGGCCCGCGCAAGGCACAGGGCGGCGGCGTTGCCCAGCATGAGAAGGGCGGCGTTGTCGGCGGGGACTGTTCCCGTGGCGGCGGCAAAGACGATATCGCCATCCATCGGGGTGTGGCTGGGATAGATCGCGCGCGCCATCCCGTCATGAGCGGCTGTGGCCATGCGCGTCGCCTGCGCCTGAGTCAGCGTTGCGTTGGTGGCGACGATTGCGATGGTGGTGGCCTGATGGCCGCCTTTGACCGGGATCGGCGCAGAGGGGTCGAACGTGCGCGCCGCGCCGTGGCCCCCAAATTCCGCCCCCATTTCAAACGGTGCGGCCCAGAAGCAAGCCGTGTCACCCATTGTGACCCGGCCAAGCGCGTTCACGGCGACAAGGGCGCCGACCGAGTAGGGCCCAACCGTCACTGATGCAGAGCCAAGCCCGCCCTTGAGGTCCGCGATAAGCGCGCCGGTGCCCGCCCCCCGCGACCCAAGGGCGAAGGTTTCCGAAGCATTGGCCAGCGCCGTCGCGCCAAGCGTCTTGTAGGGGTTGGTGGCCCAGTTCTTGTCGCCGCCGTTGATCAGGTCAAACAAGATCGCGGCGGGCACGATGGGCACGGTCTGATCGCCGACGCGGAACCCGCGCCCCTGCGCCCGCAGCGCATCGGCGACGCCGGAGGCCGCATCAAGGCCAAAGGCAGAGCCGCCCGAAAGCACGAGCGCATCGGCCTGCTGCACGGTCTTGTCGGGCGCCAGCAGGTCGGTTTCCCGCGTGCCGGGGGCGCCGCCCATGACGTGAACGGCGGCGGTGAACGGTGCGTCGGCCACCAAGACGGTGCAGCCGGTCTTGATCCCGTCGTCCTGCGCATTGCCCACCCGCAGGCCAGCCACGTCGGTGATCAGGTTCCGGGGGCCGGGACGCATCATTCGGGAACCTCGTGATTGGCGATCATCCGGGTGATGACGCCGCGTTGTTCGCCAAGCGGCCAGACCAGTTCGGTTTCGCCAAGCGGGCACGCGAGCCCATCGAAGGCGGCGGGTAAGATAAGGATGAGCGTGTTGTGCCCGGTGCTGGCGGCGATCAGCGCGCCAACCACCGGGGCGGGGAAATATTGCGACAGGCGGGTGACGGGATCGCGGCTCTGGATCACCTCCACATGGGTCAGATCAAGCGCTGGCGCGGCGTCCATCAGATGCGCGAAGGCCAGCGGTTGGCTGGCGAAATCACCTGCGAAGACGGCAATTTCCACGGGCAGGGTATGGCGGGTGAAGCTGGGCACGGTCGGTTCAATCCTGCGCTGGAAGGGCAAGGGTTTCAAACCCCAGATGCCGCAGACGCGGCGTGTTATGAAGGCGGTAGTCAAGGCCGTCAAAGGCCGCCTCGAAGATGAGGAGAAGCGCGTTGTCATCGCGCATCAAGGCGCTGAACCGGGCGCGGGCGGCGGACGGGAGGTATTGCGACAACACATCTTGGATCTGATCGTCGAAGGCGGCTTCCACGAAGCGGGTGTTCACGGACGCCTCGGGCAGATCAAGGTTGAGGGGTTCGGGTCCATTGTCGGTGATCGGGGTGAAGCAATACGCGAACAGGTCGGCCTCGGTGTCGAACACACCGGAAAAGATGTGCACACGGGTGAAACCCGGTGGCAACGCCTGCCCGTCGGAGGAGGCCCCCATACGGCGATCCGACCAGCGGCGGCGCAGATCGTACAGCAGCAACAGCACTGCCAGAATGAAAATCGCGGCCAGAACGCTGGTCATATGCAGCGCCCACCGTCGACTTCCATGGCGACGCCCGTGATCATGCTGGCGGCGTCCGAGCACAGAAAGGTGGCCGCATTGCCCATGTCCTCGGGTGTGGAGAAACGGCCAAGCGGGATCGTGGACAGGAATTTTGCGCGGATTTCGGGGGTATCTTCACCCATGAAGGATTTCAGCAAAGGCGTTTCCCCCGCGACGGGATTGAGCGCGTTGACGCGGATGCCGTGGGGGGCAAGTTCCACCGCCATCGCCTTGGTCGCCGTGATCATCCAGCCCTTGGATGCGTTATACCAGTTCAGCCGCGGACGCGGAGAGACACCCGCAGTGGAGGCGATGTTGAGCACCGCACCAGCGCGGGCGGCTTTCATATGGGGAATGATCTCGCGCGCGGTCAGGTAGACGGATTTCGCATTGACCGCAAAGACGCGGTCGAAATCATCCTCAGACACGTCCTCCATGTTTGCCGGAAGATGGGTGATGCCGGCGTTGTTCACCAAGATGTCGATCCGGCCCCACGCCGCAATTGCCGTTTGCGTCATGGCGGCGACCGACGCGCCATTTGCAACGTCGACCGTGCAGGGGATGCCGCCGATTTCGGCAGCGATGGCTTGGGCGGCGGCGGTGTTGATATCGGCGACCAGAACGGTTGCGCCCGCAGCGGCAAAGGCGCGCGCTATACCTGCGCCAAACCCTGATGCGGCACCGGTGACGATGGCGGTTTTCGTTTGCAGTATCATGGCTGGCCTCCGGTCAAGCGGGCGCGGTCGATGGCGACGGCGCGGTGCATGGGCCAGAAAGCCACAAGCGCGCCCAAGGCGCCACCCAGATAGCTTGCGTCGTGCATCATGCCCGCACGCAGAAATTCGGCACGGTCCAGACCTGCAGGGATCGCGATGAGATCAGCGAACCACCCGGAGCCAGCCAGCGCGATACCGGCTATCAAACCAAGCAGGGCGGCGAAGGCCGACAACAGCACAACCGCCCCGATCGCCCCAATACCTGCAGCAAGATAGGTGCGGGCCGTCGGCACGCGAAAAAGACCATAGAGAAAGGCGGGAATGCCCACGATGACCCCCATCCACCAACTTGCCTGCACCCCGACGATGGCCGCGCCCACCCTTGGGGATACGTCGGGAGCGAGATTGAATTGGGGGAACTTGATCACGTGAAAATAGTCTGGCCCGACCGAATAACTAAGCTGGTTGTGCAGGGCACCGAAAACGGCGGCAGAGATTGCAGCCAAGATCACCAGCACGAAGAAGACGGGAAATTTTCCAAGGTTTGTCATGTGGGTCTACTCGGGTTCGGGGCGTGGAATGGTCGTTGTGTCCGGTGTGGGCAAGAAGGCACCCGGCAGATGGGTTGCGCGCCTATCCATGCCATGCCGCCACGGTCTTGAGCGTCGAGAAGCCGTAGAGCGCCGCGAAGCCTTTTTCACGCCCATGGCCGGAGTGACCGACGCCGCCAAACGGAAGTTCGACCCCGCCGCCTGCGCCATAGTTGTTGAGGAAGACCTGCCCCGCGCGCAGCCCCTTGGCCAGCCGCATCTGGCGGCCACCATCGGCGGACCAGACAGAGGCCACAAGGCCATAGGCGGTGCCGTTGGCGATGCGCAGGGCGTCGGCTTCGTCCTTGAAGGGGATCAGCACCTGAACCGGCCCGAAGATTTCATCCTGCGCCAGACGATGGTCGGGTCCGAGGCCCGAGATGAGGGTGGGCGCGATGTAGTGCCCGCCCGCAGGTGCGTCCGGCGCGATGGTGCCTTGGGCGATGACCTGATCCGCGCTGGCAAGGTTCAGAAAGCCCGAGACGATCTGCTTTTGGCGGGCCGAAATCAGGGGGCCGAGGTTCAGGTCATCCTTGGCCGGACCGACACGCAGGGCGCGGTAGGCGGTGGCCATGCGGTCTGCGACCTGATCGAAGATGGATTGTTCAACAAGGATACGGGACGAGGCCGAACAGGTCTGGCCTGCGTTCTGGATGCCTGCGTTCACCAGAAACGGCAGCGCGCGGTCCAGATCGGCGTCGGCGAAAACCAGTTGTGGGGATTTGCCGCCAAGTTCCAGCGTGACGGGAACGACATTTTGCGCGGCGGCGGTCTGCACCATCCGACCGGTGGCGACGGAGCCTGTAAAGGAGATGTGGTGGATGCCGGGATGGGTGGTCAGGGCGGCGCCGGCCTCGGCCCCCAAGCCGGGTACGACGTTCAGCGCGCCATCGGGCAGGCCCGCCTGCCGCGCCAGATCCGCAAAGGCGAGTGCGGTCAGGCAGGCCTCTTCCGCTGGTTTGAGAACGCAGGCATTGCCCATGGCAAGCGCCGCACCGACCGAGCGGCCGATGATCTGCATCGGGTAATTCCACGGCACGATATGGCCGGTCACCCCATGCGGCTGGCGCAGGGTGTAGACCGTGAAGCCATCGAGATAGGGCAGCGTTTCGCCCATCACCTTGTCCGCCGCGCCGCCATAGAATTCCATATAACGCGCCAGTGCCACGGCATCGGCGCGGGCCTGTGTCAGGGGCTTGCCGACATCCGTTGCCTCGATCAGGGCAAGGTCATCGACCCGTTCAGCCACCAATTGACCGATGCGGGTCAGGATGCGGCCGCGTTCTGTGGCGGTCATCCGGCCCCAGTCGCCTTGCAGGGCGGTTTCGGCCGCGACAACGGCATCGGCGATATCATCGGCGTTGCCGCGTGCGATTTGCGCGATGGTGTCGCCGTTCGAGGGGTCTTGGACGGGCAGGGTGCCCCCCTTTGCGCTGCGCCACGCGCCGCCGACAAACACCAGCGAGGGGTCAAACCAAAGTTGCATCGGAACGCTCCATGATGGTGTCGAGGCTGGGCGCTGCGGCCAGCAAGGATTGAGTGTAGGGGTGTGCGGGCGCGGTGAACACCTGTTCCGTTTCGCCCTGTTCCACGATCTTTCCGGCCTGCATCACCAGCACCCTGTCGGTGATGGACCGGACCACGGTCAGGTCATGGGAAATGAAGAGATAGCTGAGGTGCAGCCGGTTTTGCAGATCGGCAAGGAGATCAAGGATCTGCGCGCGGATGGAGACATCAAGCGCCGAGACCGCCTCATCAAGGACCAGAATCCGGGGATGCGTGATGAGGGCGCGGGCGATCGCGATGCGCTGACGCTGACCGCCGGAAAATTCGTGCGGGTATTTGTGCATGTCATCGGCAGAGAGACCGACGGCGGCAAGGGCATCGGCCACGCGGTCGCGCGCATCCCGGGGCCGTTCTGGGAGCAGGTGGAACGGTTCAGCCACCAGCTTTTCGACCCGCCAGCGGGGGTTGAAGCTGCCGTAGGGGTCTTGGAACACGACCTGAATACCGGCGCGCACGGTGTTGGGCATCTGCGGCGTGACGGGGTGGCCAAAGGCCGAGATTGCGCCTGACTGGATTGGATCAAGACCAAGGATCGCGCGGGTGAGGGTGGATTTGCCACAACCGCTTTCGCCCACGAGGCCGAGGCTTTCGCCCTTGTGCAGTTGGAAACTGACATCGTCGACGGCGGCGATGGGGGCGGCGCGGGTGAAACCGGTTCGCGGGCCGGGGTAGGTGCGGATGACGTTTTCAACGGACAAGAGAACATCGGGCCGGGGGGTGGTGACACGGTCTGGCTGATGCGCGGAGGCGGCGAACAGGCCGCGGGTGTAGGGGTGGCGTTGGAGGCGCAGCACATCCGCAGTTGGCCCCTGTTCCACAATTTCGCCGCGCTGCATCACTGCGACGTGGTCGGCCATGTTGGCCACCACGGCAAGATCATGGGTGATGAGGAGAAGGGACATCCCGTCGCGGGCCACCAGATCGCGCAGCAGATCAAGGATTTGCGCCTGCGTGGTCACATCAAGTGCGGTCGTGGGTTCATCGGCGATGAGCAGCCGGGGCGACAGGGCGACGGCGGCGGCAATGCAGACCCGTTGGCGTTGGCCGCCCGACAACTCGTGCGGGTAGCGGTCCATCGCGACGTGTTGCAGGCCGACTCGGTCCAGCCGGTCGCGGGCGATTTTGCGGGCAGCGGCGCGGCTGCTTTCGCCATGGATCAGCAGCGTCTCGGCGACCTGATCGCCGATGGTCTGAACGGGGTTCAGTGCGGTCATCGGTTCCTGAAAGATCATGCCAAGGTCATTGCCGCGCAGCCCGCACATCTGCGCCTCGGTCCGGGTCAACAGGTCGGTGTCATCCAGCAGCGCGTGCCCGGTGGCCTTGGCCCCGGCGGGCAGCAATTGCATGAGGCTGAGCGCGGTCATGGATTTGCCCGAGCCGCTTTCCCCGACCAGCCCGAAGATCTGCCCCTTGGGTATCGACAGCGACACGTCGCGCAGGATCGGCGTGCCGTGGATGGCAAGCGACAGGCGGTCGACCCGGATCATTGGCGGCGCCTGCGCAGGCGCGGGTCAAGCATGTCGCGCAAGCCGTCGCCCATCAGGTTGAGGCCCAGCACCATCATCACGATCGCCATGCCGGGCAAGATCGCCAGCATGGGGTGCGAATAGATCATGGTTTGCGCGTCCGACAGCATGCGGCCCCAACTTGGCAGCGGGGGCTGCGCACCAAGACCGACGTAGGACAACGCGGCCTCGGCCAGCACCCCAAGGCTGAACTGGATCGTGGCCTGCACGATCAGCAGGTTGGCGATATTGGGCAAGATGTGTTCCGCGCTGATGCGCAGGCGGCCCTTGCCGGCGGTGCGCGCGGCCAGCACGTAATCCAGCGTCCAGAGCGACAGGGCGCCGCCGCGCGCGACGCGGGCGAAAACGGGGATGTTGAAGATACCGATGGCGATGATCGCGTTGGTGGCGGAGGGGCCGTAGACCGCCGTGATCAAGATGGCGATGACCAGCGAGGGGAAGGCAAAGATCAGGTCGTTGCCGCGCATGATGACCTCATCCAGCAGCGACCCCCGCGCGGCGGCAGCGGCAAGGCCCAAAGGCACGCCAAGCGTAATCCCGATGCCCACGGCCACGAGGGCGACGGCGATGGAGGTGCGCGCCCCCACCATCAGCATCGAAAGCAGGTCGCGCCCGAATTGGTCCGTGCCAAGCACGAAATCCCCACCCGCCGGTTGCAGGCGGTTGGCGATGACAAGGGACGTGACGTCATGCGGGGTCCAGAGGAAGGACAGGGCCGCGGCGGCAACAAAGACCACCGAGAGCGCCGCACCGATCAAGAAGGACGTGGGAACGCGGTTCATCTGCGGCGCAACCTTGGGTCGACTGCAGCATAGGCGATATCGACAAGGAAGGTGACCAAGATGACGGCAAAGACCAGCAGCATGGTCACGCTTTCCACGACAATCAGGTCGCGCTGCGTGATGCCCTGAAAGATCAGGCGGCCAAGACCCGGCAGGAAGAACACGTTTTCGATGATGATGGCACCGGCCAGAAGGAACGAGAATTGCAGGCCGATGATCGTCAGCACGGGGATCATCGCGTTGCGAAGCGCGTGGCGAAGGACGGCTTGGCGCCGGGTCAGGCCCTTGGCGCGGGCGGTGCGGATATAATCCTGCCCCAGCGTGTCCAGAAGCGCCGATCGCATGACGCGCGCCAGAATGGAGGCTTGCGGCAAAGCCAGCGCGATAGCCGGGAGCGTCAGAGATTTCACGGCGGCGGCGGGGTTGTCCCAACCGGCGAAGCCGCCAGCCGAAAACCAGCGCAGGTTGACCGCGAAGAGCAGCACCAGCAGCATCGCGAACCAGAAATTCGGCACCGCGATGCCCAGTTGCGTGCCGCCCATGATGCCGTAATCGGCCAGCGTGCCGCGCGCGGATGCCGCGATGAGGCCGATGGGAAAGGCGATCAGCGTCGACAAGATCAGCGCGTAGATGGCCAGCGGCAGCGATATCCAGATGCGATCAAGGATCAGGTCCGACACCGACACGCGATAGGTGTACGAGATGCCGAAATCACCCGTCATCATGCCACTGACCCAGCCCCAGTAACGCGCGACCACGGTGCCATCGAGGCCCAGTTCAGCCCGCAGCGCGGCAATGTTTGCATCGGTCGCATTCAGGCCCAGCATGAAGGCCGCGGGGTCGCCGGGGATAACTTCGATCACGCCGAAAATCACCACGCTGGCGGCGATCAGGCTGAGGCAGAGCGACAGCAGACGTGAAAGGATATAGCGCAGCATAAGCGAAGGTTAGACGCCCATGATGAGACTTGCCAGCGCGGTCTTTGTGGGGCTAGATCGCCAACAGGGGTCCGGCGATGGCGTCGCCGGGCTGCGCCCCGATTTGCCCTGAACGCCGGGGCCTTCTGCAAAGGAGGGTCCGCGATGGAGCGCCCTGATTTCTTCCGTTTCCACAATGGCGAAAAGGCCGTTTTGCCGTTCAGTCAGGCCGAGTATGACGCCCGCCTGATGGGGCTGCGTTCGATCATGGACGCACAAGGCGCTGAGGTGGCTGTGCTGACCTCGATGCACAATATCGCGTATTATTCGGGGTTCTTGTATTGCGCGTTCGGGCGACCCTATGGGTTGGTCGTGACGGCCACCGAGGCGGTCGTGATCTCGGCTGGCATCGACGCGGGGCAGCCATGGCGGCGCTGTGCCTGCGATGGCATTACCTACACCGATTGGCAGCGCGACAACTATTGGCGCGCGGTGGCGCATGTGACGGGTCCGGGGCGGGTTGTGGCGATTGAGTCCGATCACCTGAACCTTGCGGGATTGCATAAGCTTCAGACATTTCTGACGACGGAAAAGACCGTGGATATCGCGGCCAGCACGGCACAGCAGCGGATGGTCAAGTCGCCTGCGGAACGTGCCTTGATCCGCGCGGGGGCGCAGGTTGCGGATGTGGGCGGCTATGCGATCAAGGATGCCATCAAGGAAGGGATCCGGGAAATCGACGTGGCGATGGCGGGCCGTGACGCGATGGAGGCGGAGATTGCAGCCCGCTTTCCAGATGCGGAATACCGCGACACGTGGGTCTGGTTCCAGAGCGGGCTGAACACCGACGGTGCACATAACCCGGTGACGGGGCGGGTGTTGCAGCGCGGCGATATCCTGAGTCTCAACACCTTTCCGATGATCAGCGGCTATTACACCGCGTTGGAGCGGACCTTGTTCGTGGGCGAGGTGGATGACGCCAGCCTTGCGTATTGGCAGGCCAATGTGGCGGCCCATGAACTGGGCATGTCGCTGATGAAGCCCGGCGTAAGCTGTGCCGAGATCACCCATGGGATCAACGATTTCTTTGCCGGGCAGGACCTGCTGCAATACCGCAGTTTCGGCTATGGCCATTCGTTCGGCGTGCTGTCGCATTACTATGGCCGCGAGGCGGGGCTGGAGCTGCGCGAGGATATCGACACGGTGCTGGCGCCGGGCATGGTGATCAGCATGGAACCGATGCTGACCATCCCCGAGGGGCAGCCGGGCGCAGGTGGTTACCGGGAACATGACATTTTGATCATCACCGAAGATGGCGCGGAAAACATCACCGGCTATCCCTATGGTCCGGGGTTCAACGTGGTGTGAAACGGGCATCCGGCGCGTCCCATGGCGCGCGCCGGATACCTTCATGGCTTTCCGTAGGGGGAATCGGGCGGTTCTGTTATTATGCCGACTGCAGCGCGCGTGCGCTGCCGTTACCGCCTGCTCTGCGGGTATAATTCTTTTCACAATTCTGGGGGGATCTCCGATGGCGAGATATATTATTACCGGTAATTATTCGACCGACGGCATTCGCGGAATGTTGGCCAGCCCGTCCGACCGGGAGGCGGCGGTCAAGCCGCTGGTTGAGGCGAGCGGCGGCAAGATGGAATCCTATCATGTCACGCTGGGCGATTCGGATTTTTGCATGCATGTGTCGGTGGAGTCCGCAGACATGGAGGGCCTTATGGCCGCGTTGATCGTGGCGGGCGCATCGGGTGGGGTGAGCAACCTCAAGACCGTGCAGGCATTCACGTCACATGAATTCATGGCCGCGCAGAAGCGCGCGGGCGCGATGGTGGCCAAGTTCAAAGCACCGAACGCAAGCTAAGACACGAGGCGGCGCGCGCGTGCGCGTCGCGGTGCAAAAAGCCCGGATCGCATGTCTTGGCGGCCCGGGCTTTTTGTGTCTGCGGGTTTGTTGGCCCGCGCAATGGTTGCCCGATGTCAGGTGCGCCCCCCCTCAAAGCCAGCATGCGAGGGGATCAACGCCAGCGTCGCTATCGTCGTGTCCTTGCGGACCTTGTGTGGATTTCGCAGGGGGGCGGATCAGACGCGGATCACGTAATCCTTGCGGGTTGTTTCCACCACCTCCCATGTGCCGGAAAATCCGGGCGCAAGGACAAAGCTGTCGCCCGCGCGCAGGGTGGTCGCGGTGCCATCCGCGTCGGTGATGACCGAGACGCCCGACAAGATGCGGCAATATTCCCATTCATCATACGAGATGCGCCAGATGCCCGGCGTGCTTTCCCAGATGCCGCAATAAAGACCGTCCCGGTCCTCGAGGTTCCATGTGGTATGGACGGGGTCGCCTGCGACAAGTTTGGCGGGATCGGGGCGCGAGACCTCGGGCGGGACCGTGGTGGTTGTGACGCGCAACAGCGGTGTCGTCATTCAGAACGCCCTGAGATCGGAATAAAGCAGCACAGCGCCCGCCACGATACCAACGATCAACGACACGATGGTCAGGAGGCGCATGTTTTCGCGGCCTTCAAGCAGCGTGTCGAGGCGCAGGACGCTGCGCACAAGAATACCCACGATCGCGACGTTGATCAGCAGGTTGAATGCACTGGCCCCCGCTGCGGCGCCATCAGGGCGCGGCGCCATCAGGCTGAGCGCGACAAGGCCCGGCAAAAGCCAGCTTACCGCGATGATGGCGTGCCATTCGTATTTGTTCTGTTTCGGTGTCATGGGGCGCTTTCGAAGTGGCGCGTGGCCCACCGGGCCACGCGCGCCTTGGGTTTATTCAGTCCAGCGAACGGCGGTGAGGTCATTGGCCTGCGTGGGCGAATTTTCCCACAGACCTTCGATATTCGCGTTCGCCACACCGGTCTTGGCCAGTTGGAACAGATAGACGTTCACGTAATCATCCGCGATGATCCGTTGGGCCTGCTGGTTGATTGCGGTGCGTTCCGCCGGGTCGGTGGTAGCGGTCAGGGTTTCCATCAGCGCCTGGAATTCGGGATTGTCATATTGGAAGTAATATTCCGGCCGGGCGTAGATGTTGATGTCGGCCGGTTCCGTGTGGCTGACGATGGTCAGGTCAAAATCATAGCCGCGAAACACCTGTTCCAGCCACTGGGCCCATTCAAGATTGGAGATCTCGATGTTGAGGCCGACGTCGCGCAACTGGCTGGCGATGATCTCTCCTCCACGGCGGGCATAGGATGGCGGCGGCAGCGCAAGCCGCAGCGTCGCGCCTTCGGCCCCGGCTTCGGCCAGCAGGGCGCGGGCGGTATCCGGGTCAAAGGCCGATTGCGCGGCAAGGTCGATATAATCGGGGTTGTGCGGCGCAAAGTGGGTGCCGATGGGAGTCCCGTAGCCGAACATCGCACCGTCGATGATATCTTGACGGTTGATGGCGTGGGTGATGGCCTGCCGCACGCGGATGTCATTCAGCGGCGGTTGCTGGTTGTTCATGGCGAGGATTGTCTCGCCCTCGGTTGAGCCGACGATGACGGAAAAGCGTGGGTCGGCCGCGAACTGAGCCAGCGTTTCGGGTGCGGGGAAGTTGGGGAACGCGTCCACATCGCCGGCCATCATTGCCGCAAAGGCGGCGTTGGGGTCCGAGATGAAGCGGAATGTCGCCTCGGTCAGGGCGGGTCTTTCGCCCCAGTAATCCGGATAGGCGGTCAATGTGACCGAGTCGCCCTGCGCCCAGTTGGCAAACATGAACGGGCCCGTCCCGACGGGATTGGTGGCGTTGGTGTCGGCCGTCTCAGGGGCCACGATGACGGCGTCGCCCCACGCAAGGTTGAACAACAGCGCCCCGTTCGGTTCCGACAGGGCGATTTCCACGGTGGTATCATCCACGGCAGTGACACTGGCGATGCCGGTGAACAGAGCCGCCTGCGCGTTGGTCGTATCCTCGGCGCGGGCGCGATCAAGGCTGAACACAACGTCGTCGGCGGTCATGGCGGTGCCATCGTGGAACGTGACGCCATCATGCAGCGTGAAGGTATAGGTCAGCCCATCGTCGGAAATGACCCAGCTTTCGGCCAGCGCGGGAATGACCGAGCCATCCGAGGCAAAGCGCGTCAGGCCTTCGAACAGGTTGGCGTAGACGACCTCGTCAATCGCGGCGGCGGCGCCTGCGGTGGGGTCAAGGTTTGGCGGCTCCAGCACCATACCGATGGTAATGCTTGTTTGTTGTGCGAAGGCGGCCGAGGCCATCAGTGCACCGGCGGCAACGCCGATCAGCAGGCGATTGAACATCCCAGTCTCTCCCTTTGGGTCGTCTTGCGGCGATGGTATTGGCCAAGGCCATGTCCATGCAAGTCAAACCGCTTGCGCCTGAAGCCGGCATCCACGATTTGATCGGTGGATAAGGTGAATTTGGAGTCCTCCGAATCGCCTTGGCAAGTTAACCTTTGCCCGCACGACCGAGATGTGAAACCAAACCGGAGCTCCAGATGCCGCTGCCAAGTGCCGAGGACATCCTGTCCCTTTCCGCCGAAGCGATTGCCGATTTCATCTGCGATCAAACGTCATCCAAGACGTTGCATCGTGTGATGACCCAACTCAACATCCAGCTTTCTTCGACGGATGAAGAAATGCGCATCAAGGCCGGGCGGGCGCTGGAACACCTCGGTTTTCCGATTTACGCCTGACGGCGTTCACGCAAGCAATTCCTGCAGGGTCAGGGCCATGACCTTGGCGCTGTCGATCATGTCGTCGACACCGATCCATTCGTCTGGCTGGTGCGCCAGTTCAAGGATGCCGGGGCCATACGCGATGCAATTGTGCAGCTTTCCAATGCGGTCAATGTGTTTTTGATCATAGGTGCCGGGCGATACAACGAATTGCGCCTGTGTCGACAACACCTTTTCGATGGCCGCCTGCACCGTCTTGACCACGGGGGCGTCGCGGTCTGTCATCGTTGGCTGAACTTCGAACAAGTCCTTTATTTCATAGGTAAAATTCGGGCGCTCGGCGCGAATTCTCTCTAGCATTGTGGTGACTTCTGATTTCACCTCGGCGATGTCTTCCTCGATGAGGAACCGCCGATCCAGAATGATGCGGCAGCGGTCGGCAACGCAAGGCGCGGGCAGGCCGGTGTAACCCGTCTCCTGCTCCGCCTCGCCGCCATGGATGGAGTTGATGTTGAGCGTGGATTGCCGCGCGCCTTCGGGCACGACGGGCATGGTGGTGTGCTTGGTGGCGAGCAGCGGGTAAAGATAGCGCTCCATCTCCTCAAGCACCGCGCCCATGTGACGGATCGCGCTATCGCCCAGAAATGGCATGGACCCATGCGCGATGCGGCCGTGGGTTTCGATCTCGGCCCACCAGACACCGCGATGGCCAAGGCAGATCCGATCCTTGTTGAGCGGTTCGGGAATGATCACGTGCTGGACGCGGTCGGGTGAGAAATATCCCCGTTCCGCCAGATAGGCGACGCCGCCGTAACCGCCGGATTCCTCGTCTGCCGTGGCGCTGATTTCAATTGCCCCGGCATAATCGGGATGCGCGGCGATGAACGCCTCGGCTGCGATGATCGAGGTGGCAAGCCCCCCCTTCATGTCGCACGCGCCGCGCCCATAGATGCGGCCGTCGCGCAATTCACCGCCAAAGGGGTCTACGGTCCAGCCATGGCCCACCTCCACCACGTCATGGTGGCTGTTGAAATGAACGCAATCACCGGCGCGCGCGCCGGTATGGCGGGCCAGAAGGTTCCAGCGCGGATAGCGGTCACTGTCGGCAAGCGCCCCTTGGGCGCGGATCAGTTCGACCGTGAAGCCCGACGCGGCCAAACGCGCGGCAAGGTAATCGCACACCTCCCGGTAATTGCGGCCCGGCGGGTTCAGCGTGGGAATGCGTATCAGATCCTGCGTCAGTACGATCAGGTCGTCCCGGCGCGCGATTATCAGGTCCATGAGGGTGCTCTGCGTCATGTGCAACACGGTGCGATGTGCGAAGGTCGGTTGCAAGCCCTGCTAATGGGTTTCGGACATCCCTATATCAGGATAAGACTTGGCTTTGTTTCTGGGGCCAGCGTGGGGACCGGCGTAATGTTCTTTGCCTTTGGCCGCATGGCCATCTTGCTGCTGATCTGCCTGACGGTCGTGTATGTCTGCCTGTATTTCTATTGGCGTTCGGGTGTGAAGATGCGGCTTGAAGAAGATTGGGTGCACGCGGGGCGGCCCGGAAACCGCGAGGATTGGGTGGATGAACGCATCGCGCCCCATGCCGCGCGGGTGCGTCGCTGGTTGATCGGGTTGGTCTACGTTCTTCCCATCGTGGGACTGAGCGTGGTTGTCTACGTCACGAACTGAACGAAAGGGGCAAGCCGATGCGCTGGCCACGGATTATCTTTCTGAGCATCGTGTTCCTGATTGTCGGGGCATTCCTGCACTACACGCTGCCACAGCGCGATATCGTGCGGGTGACGGATACCGAGATTATCCGGCAGGATTTTTCGGGTCTGAACCGGATATTCTATGCCCAAGGCGATAGCGGCAATGCCGCGACGGACAACCGCGATCTGCGGTTGATCAACACCGTGATGCGGAACGGCGAGGTGCTGGTTTATCGCAACGAGGATACAGGCTTCGGCTGGCCGCCGTATTTCAAGCTCAACAGCGCCGATGTGCAGGCCGAGGCGGCGAATTTCATATCCACCGCCGCAGACCCGCAGTGGGTGGCGGTCACCCATTATGGCTGGCGGTCTAGGTTGCTCAGCACCTATCCCAATGCGGTCAGCATGCGCGCGGTCGATGGCCCTGACGTCAGGTTGATCCCGTGGCTGAACATCGCGATCTTGCTGTTCATGGCCGTCTTGGTGTTCATGGCATGGCGTATCTGGGAACGGTTCGAGGACCGGGTTATCGACCCGTTGCGGGACCGCGCCGCCGTGCGCTGGGCCAAGACCCGCGACTGGTTGTCGGGCCGTCGCTAGGCGGTAATGCGCGGCCTCTGCCGGATGCCTCCGGCGGACATATTTGAAAAGCAAAGACCGCAATTTAGTTCAAATTTTCGCATCTTTGCTTCTTAAGTATGTCTGCCGGAGGCGCCCGCCATCAGCGACGGGCGCGATGGCCCGGTCTACTCTCCGTATGGTATCCAGATTGTCTTGACCTCGGTCGCGGCACGCAAGAACCGCTTGCCTTGCCCGTCGGCGCCCAGCCAATCGGGGTTTGCCCCATCCGTGGCCCAAGTGCGTTTGAGGTTGCTGGCCGATGCCGCTTCGATCACGATGGCGGGCGCGCGGGCACAGAAGCTCCAGACGGCGTCCACATCCATGTGCCCGGCAAGGGGTTTGGCCAGTTCGGCAGGGTCCCCGGTGATGATGTTCACGACGCCAGCCGGAAGGTCGGAGGTATCGAGGACCTGATAGAGGTCCGTCGCGGCAAGCGGAGCGGCGTGACTGGGCACCAGCACGATCCTGTTGCCCATCGCGATCGCAGGAGCGATCAGGCTGATCGCTCCCAGCAGCGGCGCTTCATCGGGTGCGAAGGCGCCGATGATCCCCACCGGCTCATTCATTGCCAGCGCCACGCCACGGATCGGAACGGACTTTGCCGCACCGTCGAACTTGTCAGCCCAGGCTGCATAAGTGAAGAGACGGTCGATGGAGATGGCGACCTCGGTCTCGGCGGTCTTGGCGTTGGCCCCGGTCAGGTGGCGGATGCGCGTCGCGAATTCCTCGGCGCGGGCAGAGAGGTTTTCGGCCACGTAGAACAAGATCTGCGCCCGCAGATGGCCAGTGGTTTTGGCCCAACCCGTTGCGGCGCGCGCGGCCTCGACCGCGTTGCGGATATCCTTGCGGTTTCCAAGGCCTGCATGACCCAGAAGCGCGCCCTTGGTTGACCAGACCGGCTGCGAATATCCGCCATCGGGGCGGGTTTGCTTGCCGCCGACATACATCTTCGCGGTGCGGTCGAGGTCGGGTGCCTGCACGTGTTTCGGGGCGGGCGTCGGGTCGATCGGTCTGGATTGGACGGTTTTCGCGGTGGGCTTCAGGTAGCTCAGCAACCCCTCCCACCCGCCTTCGCGGCCAAAGCCGCTTTCGCGGACGCCGCCGAAACCGGCGGCGGCGTCGAACAGGTTTGTGGCGTTCACCCAGACCACGCCCGCGGCAAGTTTCGGCCCGATATCGAGCGCAAGGTTCAGGTTTTCCGTCCAGACCGTCGCGGCAAGGCCATAGCGCGTGTTATTGGCGATCTCGACCGCCTCGGAGGGGGTGCGGAAGGTGGTGGAGACAAGGACGGGGCCGAAGATTTCCTCCTGCATCAGGGGGGCCGCGGGGGACAGGCCCGAAATCAGCGTGGGCGGATAGAAACAGCCCGAGGTCGGCAAAGGTGTATCGGCGCGGTAGGTCTCGCCTTCGGTATTGGCATCGACCAGCCGGGTGATCGTGGCGTGCTGGATGGGGTCCACCACGGCGCCGACATCGATACATTTGTCCAAGGGGTCGCCAATGCGAAGTTTGTCCATCCGCGCGCGGAGGCGGGTGTGAAAGTCATCGGCGATGCTTTCGTGGACCAGCAGGCGGGAACCGGCGCAGCAGACCTGCCCCTGATTGAACCAGATGGCATCGACCAGCCCTTCGATGGCTGAATCGATATCGGCGTCATCGAACACGATGTAGGGGGATTTGCCGCCCAGTTCCAACGTCAGAGCCTTGCCCTGCCCCGTTGTCGCCTGCCGGATCCTGCGCCCGACTTCGGTCGATCCGGTAAAGGCGATCTTGGCGATGCCGGGGTGGGCGGTGATGGCCTCGCCGGTCTTGCCGTCGCCGGTGACGATGTTGACGACGCCTTTTGGCAGACCCGCCTCGGCGCAGATATCGGCGAACAGAAGTGCTGTCAGCGAGGTGTATTCGGCGGGTTTGAGGACGACGGTGTTTCCGGCGGCCAGCGCCGGGGCGATCTTCCATGACAGCATCAGCAAGGGAAAGTTCCACGGGATGATCTGCCCGCAGACACCAAGGGGCGCATGGCCGGGAAGTTCTTCTGAAAGAAGTTGGGCAAGGCCCGCGTGATAATAGAAATGCCGCTGCGCAAGCGGCACGTCGATGTCGCGGGACTCGCGGATCGGCTTGCCGTTGTCGAGGGTCTCCAACACCGCGAAAAGGCGGCTGTGCTTTTGCAGCAGCCG
This sequence comes from Paracoccaceae bacterium, assembly GCA_017854585.1. Classification (GTDB taxonomy): domain Bacteria; phylum Pseudomonadota; class Alphaproteobacteria; order Rhodobacterales; family Rhodobacteraceae; genus JAFMHK01. Next base: position 30,841 of record JAFMHK010000002.1, on the reverse strand, counting down.
CGCAAGGGCGTAAAGGTATTTGGCGCGCTTGTGGCCCGAAAGCCCGGACCATCCGGGCAAGGCCGCGCGGGCGGCCTTGACGGCGCTGTCCACATCATCGGCGGTGCCTTGGGTGATGCGGGCCAGTTCGACCCCTGTGGCGGGGTTCTTGGTGGCGAAGGTCTCTCCCGGCGCCGTGAAGCTGCCGTTGATGTAATGGCCGAAGGCGGGGCCCTTGGCGGCGATCCATGCGTGGGCCTCGGCATCGCTTTCGGGGGCGGGGCCATAGTCCATGGTGTCGAATATTTCGCGGGTGGTCATGGGGCTATCCAATCGCATGCCTGTAGCCCGCCGAATAGTCGCCGGTTACGTGGTGTTCCAGCTGGCGTTCGATATCCCCCAGCAATGATGATGCGCCAAAACGGAACAGGTCGGGCTGCAGCCAGCGATTGCCCAGTTCCTCCTTGATCATGCTGAGATAAACCAGCGCATCCTTCGCCTTGGAGATGCCGCCGGCGGGTTTGTAGCCGACCTTGATGCCGGTGGCCGTGTGATAGGCGCGGATCGCGCGCACCATGGTGAGGGTGACGGGCAGGGTGGCGTTGACGGGTTCCTTGCCGGTCGAGGTCTTGATGAAATCGGCCCCGGCCATCATGCAAATCAGGCTGGCGCGGGCGACATTGCGCAACGTCCCCAGTTCCCCGGTCGCAAGGATCGCCTTGACATGGGCTTCGCCGCAGGCCGCGCGGAATTCACACATTTCATCGTAAAGTGCCTGCCAATTGCCGGTCAGCACATGGCGGCGGGATATGACGATATCGATCTCGGCGGCCCCTGCCTTGACGCTTTCGCGAATCTCCGCGACGCGGAGGTGGAAAGGGGACAGGCCCGCCGGAAAACCGGTAGAGACGGCGGCCACGGGAATGCCCGTGCCCTGCAACGCGGCGACCGCCGTTGGCACCATCTCGTGATAGACGCAGACGGCGCCCGTGGTCAGCGGCGGCAAGTCCAGCGCCGCAAGGATGTCAGGGCGCAGCGGATTTCGCGCCTTGGAACACAACCGGCGGACGCGCCCCGGCGTATCATCCCCGGCCAGCGTTGTCAGGTCGATCAGGGTGATGGCCTTGGCAAGCCATGCGGCCTGATAGGCTTTCTTCACCGAGCGCCGGCCCGGCAATGTCGCCGCCCGCCGTTCAATCGCCGAGGTGTTGGCCTGAACCCGCGCCACCCAATCCATATCAAGCGCCATGCCGGGATTGCGGGCCAGCAGATGCGTGGCGGGGGTCAGGGTGGTAACGGTCTGGGACATGGCGGGGCCGGGGTTGGGAATGATCCAAAAAGCGTCTCATGCCCGAAGGCGCTTTGCAAGTTTGACCGTGCGGTCAAATCTGTGAAGTGACCAAATCCGGTCGTGGCGTGCGCGACAGTGGGCATGCGCCCCGGTGGCACGCCGCCGCCGCCAAGGGGCGTGACATGGCGCAAGCGGCGCGGTAAGGGGGGCGCGACCCTCAGCAGGAGTGCGCCGATGTCGTTTGACCGTTCCGTGAAAATCGCCCCGTCGATCCTGTCTGCGGATTTCGCCGATTTCGGCCGCGAGATTGCGGCCGTCGAGGCGCAGGGGGCGGACTGGATCCATGTGGATGTGATGGACGGGCATTTCGTGCCCAACCTGACCTTTGGCCCCCCCTTGGTGAAGGCCATTCGCAAACACGTCACGACCGTGATGGACGTGCATCTGATGATTGCACCGGTCGATCCCTACATCGCGGCATTCGCCGATGCCGGCGCAGATATCCTGACCGCGCATCTGGAGGCGGGCCCCCATACCCACCGGACGCTGCAGGCGATCCGCGCGGCGGGATGCAAGGCGGGGCTCGCCTTGAACCCCGGCACGCCGGTCGAGGCGGTGATCCCCCTGCTGGACATGGTCGATCTGGTTTGCCTAATGACAGTGAACCCCGGTTTCGGCGGGCAGAAATTCATCCATAGCCAAGTGGCGCAGACCGCGAAACTGCGGGCGATGATCGGCAACCGGCCAATCCATATCGAGATTGATGGCGGTGTAACGCCTGAAACCGCGCCACTTGTGGTGGCTGCGGGGGCCGATGTGCTGGTCGCGGGTTCCGCGGTGTTCAAAGGCGGATCGGTCACGAATCCCGCGCCCTACGGGGAAAACATGATGGCCATCCGCGCCGCAATCTGAACGGCACCGCGGCCCTTTTTCTTGGTCCAAGCACTCCCGCCGGAGGCATCCTGCCGTGCCGCACCCGGCCCATGTTCAATGATCAGGTGCCTTGCCCGCTCAAGTCCCCTGACGACACGGCCTGTTCAGGGCCGAAAACCTTGCTAGTGTCGGGCAGCAACCCGACACGAGCAAGGTAGACAGTCATGTCCGATCCCGACCGCGCCACGGCGCCGTATGATCTTTGTATCCTAGGCGCGGGGATTGCAGGGTTGAACGCCCTGTTCGTTGCATGCGAACACCTACCCGCCACGGCGCGCGTGCTGCTAGTTGATCGTAATGCGACCTGCGGCGGGATGTGGACCCAAACCTATCCCTATGTCCGGCTGCATCAGCCGCACGCCATGTTCACCGTCGGCGATCTACCTTGGGGTTGGACCCGGCCCGCCGGCTATCTGGCCACCGGGGCCGAGGTCGCGGCGCATCTTTCGGATTGTCTTGCAAGGCTGCGCGACAAGCTGGCCTTGACCGAGATGTATGGCCAGACCTGCGTCGATATTGCGGAGATCACCACGCCTGACGGTCCCATGGCCGAATTGCGGCTGCAGGCGGTCGATGGGGGCGGCGAAACAATCCGGGCGCTGCGCCTGATCGACGCGCGCGGTTTCGATGTGCCACAGATCGCGGCGCTGAACCTGTCATCGGATCAGGTCGTGTCGGCAACCCCGAGAACCATGGACTCCGAGGGCGATGCCCCCGTCTATATCGTGGGCGGTGGCAAAACCGGCATGGACACGGCGCACAGCTTGATCAGTCGGGGCAGCGGCAGGTCTGTCACCATGTTGACCGGGCGCGGGACGATCTTTGCCAACCGGGACAAGACCTTGCCGACGGGTGCTGCGCGATATTGGCGTGGGCATCTGGTGCTGCCCGCCTTTCGCGAATTGGCGATGTTGTTCGATGGCACCAATGCCGATGCGGTGTTCGCCCATTATCGAGATAAATATGCGATCAGCCCGACGGGCGGCGGCGACCAGTTTATGTTCGGTATCCTGTCCGAGGCGGAAAGCGAGACGATCGCGGACGGGGTCGACGCCTTCATCGGGGATTATCTGGTTGATGTCGTGGATGGCGCTGCCGGGTCAGAGATGGTGTTGCGGTCGGGTGCGCGTCATGCGGTTCCGCCCGGCAGCATCTTCGTGAACTGTACCGGCCACGTGCTGCGCCACGACCGCGCATACGAGCCGTATCTTTCGCCCAAGGGTACGACACTGCGCATCACGTCCCGGTCAGCAGTGAATTTCCTGAGTTCCGTGGCGAGCTATTTCCTGACCCATCTTTTTCTGACCGATCGCCTGCGCGATGCGCCGCTTTATGAGCTTGATATGGATGCGCTCCGTCAGATCGACCGCAAGTTGCTGCATATCACGGCCGTCACGCACACCTACCTGAACACGCTGGTCTTGATCGACATGTTGCCGTTTCAGGTGCTGGATCGCTGTGCGCTGGATCTGGACCGCTGGTTTCCCATGCATCGCCGGTTGGCGGCCCTGATCGACGTGAAGATGAACGGGCGGCGCTATGCCGCCCATTGTCGCGACGCGTTGGACCGGGTGCGCGTGGACCACGCCGTCATCTGTGGGCCGATCGCCGCCCGACCGGATCACCCCCACGGGTGACCCGGTCGGTGCGCGGGTCAGCTGGCTGTTGGCCCGGCTTCTAGCACGTCTTCAATAGTGCGCAGGCCGGTGCGTGGTGCCTGCACCAGAACGGCCATGTTCCCCGGTTTGTGCTCGTTACGGTACATCTTTGTATGCGCCGCAGGCAGCTCGGCCCAAGGGAACACCTCGGACATGCAGGGGTCAAGCCGGCGTTCCACCATCAGGTTGTTGGCGGCCGAGGCCTGTTTCAGGTGGGCGAAATGGCTGCCCTGCAGGCGCTTTTGGTGCATCCACATGTAACGCACGTCGAAGGTGCAGTTGAACCCTGTGGTGCCTGCGCAGATCACGACCATGCCGCCCTTCTTGCAGACCAGCGTCGAGACGGGAAAGGTCGCCTCGCCGGGGTGTTCGAACACCATGTCGACGTTGTTGCCCTTGCCGGTGATGTCCCAGATCGCCTTGCCGAATTTCCGCGCTTCGGTGAACCAGGCTTTGTATTCATCGGATCCGACCTTGGGCATCTGGCCCCAGCAGTTGAAATCCTTGCGGTTGATGACGCCCTTGGCGCCAAGGTCCATGACGAACTGGCGTTTGTCTTCCTCCGAGATCACGCCGATGGCGTTGGCGCCGGCCGTGTTGATCAACTGGATCGCATAAGACCCAAGACCGCCGGACGCCCCCCACACCAGCACGTTCTGCCCCGGTTTCAGGTCATGCGGTTCATGACCGAACAGCATCCTATAGGCGGTGGCCAGCGTCAGCGTGTAGCACGCGCTTTCTTCCCAAGTCAGGTGCTTGGGGCGCGGCATGAGTTGCTGCGCCTGAACGCGCGTGAACTGGCTGAAGCTGCCGTCGGGCGTTTCATAACCCCAGATCCGCTGACTTGTGGAAAACATCGGGTCGCCGCCGTTGCATTCCTCGTCATCGCCGTCGTCCTGATTGCAGTGCACCACGACTTCGTCGCCGACTTTCCAGCGTTTCACCTTGTCGCCCACGGCCCAGACGATGCCCGACGCATCCGAACCCGCGATGTGGTAGGGCGCACCGTGGCCGTCAAAGGGTGAAATCGGTTGTCCCAGACCGGCCCAGACGCCGTTGTAGTTGATGCCTGCGGCCATCACCAGAACCAGCACTTCGTTGCTGTCGATCGTGTGGGTGTCCACAACCTCTACCTCGAACGCCTTGTCGGGTGCGCCGTGGCGTTCACGGCGGATGGTCCAGGCATACATTTGCGCGGGGACATGGCCCAACGGGGGCATCTCGCCCATCTCGTAGAGGTTCTTTTTCGGGGCATCGTATTCGGCGATCGTCGGCGTGGTATCCAAAGCCATGGGGCCTCCATTGTCTGGTCATGCCGCAATGCGGAATGATTCCGTGCTGTTGCAGCGAGAGATAAAACCTCCGCGCAATAATGGAAATAGAAAAATGGTATTTTGGGAAATATTATGTCGCAGGCGTTGCCGGATGGGCGGTTTTCCCGGGGCTTTCCCCGCCCGAGCCGTCAAACAGGTGATCAACCGACGCAGCATAAAAGGCGATCAACGGGGTGCCTTCAGCGGTCAACGTAAAGCTGCCATCAACCGTCTCGATCAGCAACTTGCGTTCGATCAGGGCGCGGAGGCCAGCCTCGATCATGTAGTCCAGATCGTCACGGGGGATGTGAACTGCGGTGCCCTGCGCACGGGCATCGGCCACGCGGGACTGCACAAGCACGGTCAAGGCCTTGCGGTCGCGGACACCGCTGTTCAGGGCGCTGGCGACCAAGGGAACAGGTGTCACGGGCATGACGCGACCGATGCGACCCATCAGTTCCGCACCTAATTCGGCCGAGGTATCCCCATGCGTGTCCGTCAGGTATTCCGTCAGGCTGAGAGGGTCGCCAAAGCTTACGGCGGCATATCCGTAGCGATGGAACTTGCCGGTGACCCGCTGCCAGATCTGGCGCCGCATGTATCGCAGGATTGGCGTCATGGAGAAGCGAAACCGCCGTGTGCCGGAAGCATGTGCGGCGATCAGGTTCCGGTCTTCCATCACCCGGTCATAGTTGAGGGCAACGGGCACGAACACCACGTCGCGCGATTTGCCGGGGGTGAAACCATCAAGGATGTATGAAATCAGGCCCAGCTTCGGTTCACCCATCGCGCCGGTCAGCGACAAGCCACCTTCGGGAAACACCGCTTGGGTGACGCCCGCCTCGGTTGCCATTTGCACATAGCGGGCCAGCACCTTGCGATAGAGCGGATTGTTGTGACGACGGCGGATGAAATAACCGCCAAGCGCGCGGACAAGCTGCCTCAGCGGCCAGACCCGTGCCCATTCGCCGACCGCATAAGCCAGCGCCGACCGTTCCGCGACCAGCCATGTCACCAACACGTAATCCATGTTCGAGCGGTGGTTCATCACGAAAATAACAGTCGCGTCGGGGTCAATTTCACCCAGTGCGTCATCGTTGCCCTGCGCCAGCCGCACCCGGTACAGCGATTGCGACAGAACCCGCGCCACCCGGATGGCAAAGCCGAAATAGGTGAAGGCCGAGAAGCCGGGCACGATTTCGCGGGCATAGCGTTCGGCGGTCTGAAAGGCGACGTCTTCGCGGATGCCGGTGCTGCGAGCATGATCGACGATTGCCTGCGCGACCTGTGGATCATAGATCAAGCGCAGCACGGTATCGTTGCGGCGGGCCAGCTTGAAGGGTTGAATGGGCCGTGTCAGGCGTTGATTCAGCTGGGCGACCGCGTTTTCAAGGCGGCGCCGCAGGAACCACCGCACCGAGGGGAAAAGCAGTTTATCCAATGCAGCGATGGCTGCGAACAGCAAGATCAGGACCAATGCCCATACTGGCAGTGTGACGGTGTTCCACATTGGGGCATGTAGGCAGGAAAGCAGAGGCGGGACAATGAACAAGCGCAACGAGCCCGGGCACGGCGTGGTAATACGGCACGGTTTCCCCGAGGCGCAGCGCGATGTGGTGGCCGCGTTGTTCTGGGCTGCGTTCGGCGGCAAGCTTGGCCGCGTCTTGGGACCGCCCGTCAGGGGGCAGGCATTCGTGGCGCGCGTGCTGCAACCGCGATTTGCCATATCGGCCCAGAATCACGATGGCGAGGTGCTGGGGGTTGCGGGGATCAAGACTGCGACCGGCGGACTGGTGGGAGGGGGTTTGCGCGATCTTGCCGCGGTATACGGGTGGCCGCAGGCGCTTTGGCGCGGGCCGCTGTTGTCGTTTTTGGAGCGGGACCTGCCGCCCGATTGCCTTTTGATGGACGGAATTTTTGTCAGTGCAACAGCACGCGGTCAGGGCGTCGGCACGGCATTGTTGCAGGCGGTTTTCGCCGAAGCGCGGGCGCGCGGGATGTCGCGGGTGCAGCTTGACGTAATCGAAACCAACCCCCGGGCGCGGGCGCTGTATGAGCGGCAGGGTTTTGTGGCCGTCAACGTGGAACGGCTGGGCCCCATGCGCCATGTTTTCGGATTTCGCAGCGCCACCCGGATGGAGGCGGTGCTGTAGCAATTGCCGCAATGCAGCGAATTGACAAAGACAGATTGTTTTACATATACCCCAACGAACGGAATATTATTGCCGAGATTGACTTGACCCGGAGACCCCGATGACCGCAGCGCAAAAAGACAAGCCTTGGCTGATCCGCACATATGCAGGCCACTCGACGGCCAAGGCCTCGAACGCGCTTTACCGGAGCAATCTGGCGAAGGGGCAGACCGGATTGTCGGTTGCTTTCGATCTGCCGACGCAGACCGGATACGACAGTGATCATGTGCTCGCGCGGGGCGAGGTTGGCAAAGTAGGCGTGCCGGTCGCCCATCTGGGCGATATGCGGGCGTTGTTCGCCGATATCCCGCTGGATCAGATGAACACGTCGATGACGATCAACGCCACGGCGCCTTGGTTGTTGGCGTTGTATATCGCGGTGGCCGAGGAACAGGGCGCCGATATCGCCGGTTTGCAGGGCACCGTGCAAAATGATCTGATCAAGGAATACCTGAGCCGTGGCACGTATATCTGCCCGCCCGCGCCCAGCCTGAAGATGATCGCGGATGTGGCCGAGTATTGCTATGCCAAAGTGCCAAAATGGAACCCGATGAACGTGTGCTCCTATCATCTGCAAGAGGCCGGCGCGACACCCGAACAGGAACTGGCCTTTGCGTTGGCGACGGCCACTGCGGTGCTTGACGCGTTGAAGCCGCGTGTCGACCCGGCCGATTTTCCGGCGCTTGTGGGGCGGATCAGTTTCTTTGTGAACGCAGGTATCCGGTTCGTGACCGAGATGTGCAAGATGCGCGCCTTCGTCGACCTGTGGGATGAGATCTGCGCCGAGCGTTATGGCGTCCAAGACCCGAAATTCCGGCGGTTTCGGTATGGCGTGCAGGTGAACTCGCTTGGCCTGACCGAACAGCAGCCCGAAAATAACGTCTACCGGATCTTGATCGAGATGCTGGCCGTGACCCTGAGCAAGAATGCCCGCGCGCGTGCGGTGCAATTGCCGGCGTGGAACGAGGCGTTGGGCCTGCCGCGCCCGTGGGATCAGCAGTGGTCGATGCGGATGCAGCAGATCATGGCGTTTGAAACCGACCTTCTGGAATATGGCGACCTGTTTGACGGGAACCCGGTGGTGGATGCCAAGGTCGAGGAATTGAAGCAGGGCGCTCGCGCCGAATTGGCCAATCTGGACAGCATGGGCGGCGCGATTGCCGCCATTGATTACATGAAGGGCCGATTGGTCGAAAGTAATGCCGACCGCGTCAACGCGATCGAACGGGGGGACACGGTCGTCGTCGGCGTGAACAAATACACCCAGACCGAACCAAGCCCCCTGATGGATGTGGACGGCGGCATCATGACGGTCGATCCGGCAGTGGAGGCCGAACAGATCGCCCGGTTGGACGCGTGGCGCGCGACGCGCGACGCCGACGCGGTCAAGGCCGCGCTGGAAGATCTGCGCGCAGCCGCAGCCGCGGGTCGCAACGTGATGCCCGCGTCGGTGATTGCGGCGAAGGCCGGGGTAACCACGGGGGAATGGGCGGGCGTGATGCGCGCGGTGCACGGTGAATACCGAGGGCCGACGGGCGTGTCCAAGTCCGTCTCGAACAAGACCGAGGGGCTGGAGGATATCCGCGCCGCCGTGGACGCCGTGTCGGATCGGTTGGGGCGGCGCTTGAAGTTTCTGGTGGGCAAACCGGGGCTTGATGGTCATTCCAATGGTGCCGAACAGATTGCCTTTCGCGCACGCGACTGCGGGATGGATATCGCCTATGAAGGTATTCGCCTGACGCCTGAGGAAATCATCGCCGCCGCCAGAAGCGAAGGGGCCCATGTGATTGGCCTTTCGATCCTGTCGGGCAGCCATGTGCCATTGATCGAAGATATGATGAACCGCCTGCGGGCCGAAGGATTGGATCATATTCCGGTGATGGTAGGCGGGATTATTCCAGATGACGACGCGCGCCAATTGCTGAGCTTTGGTGTCAAAAAGGTATATACGCCCAAGGATTTCGAATTGAATAGGATCATGATGGACATCGTGGCGCTGGCCGACACCACGGCAATTGCCGCCCAGTAGGGATCGGCGAAAAGCTGTCTTTTTAGGCGAGTTTATTACACTCCACTTGAAGCCGCTCATTTTTTGGCGCAATGATTTTATTCGTGCACCGAGATTAATGGGAAACTCGCGTCATACAAAGAAGGACAGCGAACGATGGCAATCGATCTGCAAAATATGAACTTGAATGAACTGCGGGAGCTGCGCAAGGACGTCGACGCGGCAATTGCGACTTTCGAAAAGCGAAAGAAGAAAGAAGCTTTGATTGCTGCCCAAAAAGCGGCGCAAGAGCATGGCTTCTCGCTGGATGAGATCATGGGCGGCAAGACGGGCGGCCCCAAGTCCGCACCCAAATATGCCAATCCGGCAGATCCCAGCAAGACCTGGACCGGCCGTGGCCGTCAGCCACAGTGGATCAAGGACCTGCTTGGAAGCGGGAAATCACTGGATGACGTGGCAATCTAGGGAATGACAATTCACATCGGTGCAAAGCCGGGCGAAATCGCTGAGACCGTTCTGATGCCCGGAGATCCGTTGCGTGCCAAATGGGCGGCGGAACGTTTTCTGGACAATCCTGTTTGCGTCAACGAGGTGCGTGGCATGCTGGGTTATACCGGCATGTGGCGCGGCAACCGCGTGACGATCCATGGCTCGGGGATGGGAATGCCCAGCCTGTCGATCTACGCAAATGAGTTGATCCGCGACTATGGTGTGAAAACGCTGATCCGGATCGGATCAACCGGGGCGATGCAATCGCACATCGGGTTGCGCGACGTGGTGTTGGCAATGACGGCCAGCAGCATGTCGACTCCATCACGGGGTATCTTCAAGGAATTGAATTTCGCTCCGTGTGCCGATTTCGGATTGCTTCAGGCGGCTTATCAGGCAGCCCAAGCCAAGGGGTCCAGCGTGCACGTCGGGGGGATCTATTCCTCGGACGTGTTTTATGATGAACGCCCCGATCTGAATGAACAGATGACCCGCCACGGCGTGCTTGCCGTCGAAATGGAAGCGGCTGAACTGTACATTCTGGCGGCGCGCCACGGGTGTCGCGCATTGGCCGCGCTGACGGTGTCCGACCATCTGGTCACCGGAGAGGCGATGCCATCGGATCAACGGCAGTCAAGTTTTTCCGATATGGTGGAAATCGCGCTGGAAGCGGCATTCGCCTGACGACACGGCAGGTATTGGCAAAGAAATAGCGTGCGGCCATCGATCTTGGCCGCACGCGCTAGATTGGCGCTGCGGGCGCGGACGGCATCGCCTGTTTGCACCAAGGGGCCGAAATTCGGCCAGACACATCGTGGCATCACCAAGAGTGATGTTGGCGATGCCCACGGCTATCCCCGATTGTTCCGGCATCCTGAACCGGGAGCATGTCGCAACCCCACCACACCGGATGATGTTCTACCATGGCGTGCGAGCGCGGGCATGTGTGATTGGCTGCGGCGGCCGTTATCGGCCGTGGCTGCGGTCATATCCATTGACGGGCGCGGGCGATTGGCCAGTCAGGGGGGTGTCGAACACCTCGATCAAGAGCGGATGGCAGGTCGCCTCGTCCGAGGAATGTTCGGCACTGCAGTCGCCGCCGGGGCAGGCTGACAACGCGCCCAGCAAGTCGATCTGCGCGATGAAATCAATGTAATCTCCGGGGCGGACCGGGCTGGCCTTCATGAAATACTGCCCTGTATCGCGGGTGAATCCGGTGCACATGAAGACGTTGAGGACGTCATGGATATGGGCCTCGGCATCATGCAGCGACAGGCCGGTTTCACCCGCCAGCGCACGCGTCAGGTTGGAATGGCAGCAATGGTGATACTGACCGCCGGACAAAAGGTTATGCGTGTATGGGTCACAGCGGGTGCCGATCACGTCATGAACGCTGCCGCCATATTGGTCGATGCCATACCAGCCAAGCGTGTCATGCACGACGCTTGCCATCGGGCGCAGATGCGGAAGGCAGGACCAGAGCCTGTCGCCCGTGGTCACGTGGGTGCCGTGCAACGCCCGTGTCTTACCGGAAAAGAACCGTTCCGTCAGGTCATGGGCGTTCCAAAGGTTCAGATCGCCAACCTGTGGCCCCTCGACCGAGGTGATGCGGAACATCTGTCCTGCTGCGACGTGGAAGGTGCGCGCCTCGCGCGGGGGCACCAGCACCTCGGACCGTTTCGTCAGATCGTCAGGTTCCAGCGGCAGATTGGCCACATCCTCAAGGGGCAGATCGTGGACCGGGTAGCAGATCACCGGGGGAGCGGCACGGCGCGCATCAGCATCGGCGGGTTGGGTCATCATGGGGTGTTTTGCGTGTGGCATGCGCAACCCGTGCATATGTGCGCGGGCGCCGTCAAGCCCGTGATGGGGCGGGGGCGCTGCCCCCGGCCTGCGGCCTCCCCCGGAGTTTTTCGCCAAGATGAAGCGGGCGCGCACAGCGTGCATTGCGGGCCCGCGCCACGCGGGATGGATTTGGGGCAACCCGGCGGCGCGGCGGCCATCGATGTGAAAGACCGGGGTGTCGACATGGCCGTGCCAGAGCCCGCGGTTTTGCGCATCGGAGGGTCTTCAGGGCGATACCGTGGCCTCGGCCCGCTTTGCGGACCGTTGCATAGACAACAGCGCCCGCCCCGACACCACGACGATCATCGCCTTGCGCATCGGAACGGACATCAAGCCGCTGTGTGCGATCAAACCTGCCGTTCGACCATCATCTTCTTGATCGACGCGATCGCCTTGGCCGGGTTCAGACCCTTGGGGCAGGTCTTGGTGCAGTTCATGATGGTGTGGCAGCGGTAAAGCTTGAAGGGATCTTCCAGCTCGTCCAGACGCTCGCCTGTCGCTTCATCGCGGCTGTCGATGATCCAGCGGTAGGCGTGTAGCAGGGCGGCGGGCCCAAGGTAGCGATCGCCGTTCCACCAGTAGGACGGGCAGGACGTGGAACAACACGCGCACATCACGCATTCGTAGAGACCATCCAGCTTTTCACGGTCATCGATGGATTGCTTCCACTCATGTTCCGGCTTTTGGGTCTTGGTTTCCAGCCACGGCATGATGGAGGCGTGCTGCGCATAGAAATGGGTCAGATCGGGGATCAGATCCTTGACCACAGGCATGTGGGGCAGGGGGTAGATTTTGACGTCGCCCTTCACTTCATCCATGCCGTAGATGCAGGCCAGCGTGTTGATGCCGTCGATATTCATGGCGCACGATCCGCAGATCCCCTCGCGGCAGGACCGGCGGAAGGTCAGGGTCGGATCAATCTCGTTCTTGATCTTGATCAGGGCGTCCAGAACCATTGGGCCGCAGGTGTCCATATCGACCCAATAGGTATCGACGCGCGGGTTCTCACCATCGTCGGGGTTCCAGCGATAGACCTGAAACTTGCGCAGGTTGGTGGCGCCGTCGGGTTTCGGCCAGCTTTTCCCCGTCTTCATGCGGGAGTTTTTCGGCAGGGCAAGTTCAACCATGGGTCTCGTTCTCCAGTCTAGGGTCGCCGCGTCCGTTCACAGGACAAGCGGGCGGGTCGGGCCGGCGCCCGTCAGATTGCGGAAGCAGGTATCGTAAACGGTGTATGGGTCGCGACCGAGCAAGTAGTCGGAACTGATTTCAAGCGACAGCCCGCCGCGCGGACCCTCGTTGCTGATGCCGGCGGCGACGGTGCCGCGCGGCCCCGCAGCCAGCCGCGCGCGTTCCGAGCATTCCTCGTAGGCGCGCCGCGGGCTGGTCGGGCCACAGGCCGTAAGACCCATGATCGCCAGCAGGGCCGATATGAGCGCCACGCGGATCAAAGCAGCCCCGCCAGCGTCGAGGTTTGCGTGACGCAGCGCAGCGTTTCGGGGCGTTGCAGGATGCCCGTGACCGTGTTGATCGTGCCCTGAGTCACGCCGGTCGCCGCGGCCGACCCAATCAAAATCAATTCCTGCGCCGAGGCGCTGTTGATGACGCAATCGGTGATCGGCGTGACCTGCGCGCCCGGAAAGCGTTCCGCCACGATGCCATTGACCACACCGCGCGCCCGGTCCTGTGCCAACCCGTCTGCAACACCTTGCACGATGTTGCATCCGGCAAGGGACAGAAGGCACAAGGCTATGGTGGCGATGCGGATCAATAGACGCGCGCCTTCGGCTTGATCCTGTCCATGTCGATGCCACCCTCGTTGTGGCCCATCAACGGGTTCAGGTGGACGGGGCGATACGACAGGTCGGTCTTGTGGCCATCGACGGTGGCAAGGCTGTGCTTGCGCCAGTTCACGTCGTCCCGATCCGGGTAATCTTCGTGCGCGTGGGCGCCACGGCTTTCCTTGCGCGCCTCGGCTGCGACGATGGTGGCCAGTGCATTGGGCATCAGGTTGGTCAGTTCCAGCGTTTCCATCAGGTCGCTGTTCCAGATCAGGCTGCGATCGGTCACGTGCAGATCGCTGATCTTGCTGGCCACGTTCGCCATCTTTTCCGCGCCTTCCGCCAAGGTCTTGTCGGTGCGGAAGACGGCAGCATCGGCCTGCATGGTCTGTTGCATCTCCAGCCGCAACTCAGCGGTGGGGGTGCCGCCATTGGCATACCGAATCGCGTCAAACCGGCTGATCGCCATGTCGAGGCTGGCTTGGTTCAGGGCGGGGTTCGCGCTGTCGGGGTCGACGATCTTGCCAGCCTTGATGGCGGCGGCGCGACCGAACACCACAAGGTCGATCAGGCTGTTGGAGCCAAGGCGGTTGGCCCCGTGCACCGATGCACACCCAGCCTCGCCCACGGCCATCAGGCCCGGCACGGTCGCATCGGGGTTCTTGGCGGTGGGGTTCAAGACTTCGCCCCAATAGTTCGTGGGGATGCCGCCCATGTTGTAATGCACCGTCGGCAGAACCGGGATGGGTTCCTTGGTCAGGTCGACGCCGGCGAAGATCCGGGCGCTTTCGCTGATGCCCGGCAGGCGCAGGTTCAACGTCTCTGGTGGCAGGTGGTTCAGGTGCAGGTGGATATGGTCCTTGTTCGGACCAACGCCGCGGCCTTCGCGGATCTCCATCGTCATGCAGCGCGACACCACATCGCGAGACGCAAGATCCTTGTAGGTCGGCGCGTAGCGTTCCATGAACCGCTCGCCTTCGGAATTGGTCAGGTATCCGCCTTCGCCACGCGCCCCTTCGGTGATCAGGCAGCCCGCGCCGTAGATGCCGGTCGGGTGGAATTGCACGAATTCCATATCCTGCAGGGGCAGGCCCTGCCGTGCGACCATGCCGCCGCCGTCACCGGTGCAGGTATGGGCCGACGTGGCCGAGAAATAGGCCCGGCCATAGCCGCCGGTGGCCAGCACGACCATCTTGGCGTTGAACACATGCATGGTGCCGTCATCCAGCTTCCATGCCACCACGCCCTGACACTGGCCATCATCGGACATGATCAGGTCGGTCGCGAAATATTCGATGTAGAATTCCGCGTTATGCTTCAGCGACTGGCCATAAAGCGTGTGCAGGATGGCATGGCCGGTCCGGTCTGCGGCGGCGCAGGTGCGCTGCACGGGGGGGCCTTCGCCAAACTGCGTCGTGTGACCGCCAAAAGGACGCTGATAGATGTTGCCATCTTCCGTCCGGGAAAACGGAACCCCGTAATGTTCCAGTTCGTAGACCGCCTTGGGGGCCTCGCGGGCCAGATATTCCATCGCGTCGGTATCGCCCAGCCAGTCAGAACCCTTGACCGTGTCATACATGTGCCAGTGCCAGTGATCCGGCCCCATGTTGCCAAGGCTGGCCGCGATGCCGCCTTGCGCCGCAACGGTATGCGACCGCGTCGGGAACACCTTGGTCACGCAGGCGGTCTTGAGCCCCTGTTCGGCCATGCCAAGCGTCGCGCGCAGGCCCGAGCCGCCAGCGCCCACAACCACCACGTCATAGGTGTGATAGGTGATGTCATAAGCGTTGGAATTGGTCATGTCTTTCATCGGGGTAACCTACCTTATAGCGCGATTTGGGCGAGAGCGATGAGGCCGGCGGCCATCAATCCATAGCTGACGATGATCATTGCGATGATTGCTATCTTGCGTGCCTGGCCGCCGACGTAATCCTCGATCAGGGTCGTCACGCCCAAGCGGAAATGGTGAAAGCTGACCACGATCATCAGCGCGGCGATGATGGCGCGGAGCGGATGCGACAGCGCCGCGACCACGTCAGCATGCGGTTCGCCCAACAAGGGGCCAAAGCTGAATACGAACAGCGGCGTCAGGATCAGAAGCGCCGCGGATGTCACGGTCATGGACCAGAAGTGATGGGTGCCGGATTTCGCGGAACCCAGCCCTTCGACGCGTTTGCGGTCGGTCAGATATGCCATCGTCGTGCCCCCTAAATTGCGATCACGGTCAGGAAGGTCAGTGCGACCGACCCGATGATGATTCCCCAGCCCATCTTGTCGGCTGTGTCCGCGTCAAGGCCGCGCCCGGTATCCCAGATCAGGTGCCGGATGCCGCCAAGCGCATGATACCAAAGCGCCCAAAGCGATCCCAGCATGACCAGATCGCCAAGGACCGAGGTCAGCATGCCATCGGCCATTGCAAAGTATTCCGGGCCGGTCGCGGCGGCGATCAGCCACCAGACAATCAGCAAGGCCCCCAGCAACAAGGCGTTGCCGGTAATGCGGTTGAGGATCGATGTGATCGAATTGAGCTGCGGACGATAAATCTGCAGATGCGGCGAGAGGGGCCGGTTGCCCCGGTTCACGTCGGCCATTGCGGACACCCTTTCGGCTTTCGCTTTGTCTGGTCAGTGTTGGGGATAATGAATAGCGGGTTTTGCGGCGCTGTCACGGGGTTCAGGTGCGAAAAACCGGGAAATCGTGGGTCTTAACGCCGCAGATCGCCGCTTGTGATCACATGATTTCAGGCTGTGATCACGAAATCGAACCTAAAGCGGGACCAAGGCCCAATAATCCAGATCAAGCAGGACCTCGGGCAGGTATTTGCCGTCATCACCCCTGATCGCGCCGACGCTGCCGCCCGTTTTCATCGCAACCAGCCGCAGGCGCAGCGCCCCGACGCCGGGGGCGGATGTCGGGGCCTTGTCCAGCACCTCTGACCAAGCGCGCACGGTATCACCCGCGAAACACGGGTTGGCGTGGGCGCCCGCGTTGATGGCGGCGATCATCTGCGCATTGGCAAGCCCATTGAACGACAGGGCCCGTGCCATGCTGATGACATGGCCGCCATAGATCAGGCGTTGCCCATCGGGGCGGTTGGTGGCGTCGAAATGCACCTTGGCCGTGTTTTGCCAAAGCCGCGTTGCCAGCATGTGTTCGGCTTCTTCGATGGTCACCCCATCGACATGGTCGATAACCTCGCCGGTGCTGTAATCCGCAAAGCGGTGCGGTTCGCCTGCAAGTGTGAAATCATAATTGGTGAAATCAAGGCCGCGCGGCACCGGCAAGGTATCTGGCTGCACCACATTGCCAAGATCGGGGATCGTGGTTTCGGGGGCGGGGGCGTCAGGATCCGCCTTGCGCACCATCACCCAGCGCACGTAATCCAGCACCGTTTCGTCACGTTGATTAAGCCCGGTGGTGCGCACGTAGACCACGCCGGATTTTCCGTTGGAATTCTGCTTCAGGCCGATCACCTCGGACCGACTGCGCAAGGTGTCGCCGGGGTAGACGGACAGATGAAACCGCCCCTCCGCATAGCCAAGGTTGGCCACGGCGTTCAGGGAAATATCCGGAACGGTCTTACCAAACACCACGTGGAACGCGATAAGGTCGTCGACCGGGCTGGCGGGCAGGCCGCAGGACCGGGCGAATGCGTCAGACGAAGACAGCGCATGCCGCGCAGGGTAAAGCGCGTGATAAAGGGCGCGTTCGCCGCCGGAAATCGTGCGCGGCACCGCGTGGTCGATCACCTGACCCATGGCGTAGTCTTCGAAGAAACGGCCCGCGTTCGTCTTGGCCGCCATCATTGCGCCCCAAGTTTGATGCCGGGCGTATAGGTGCCGGGCGCGTCCTTGGTTACGGCCTGCGCACAGCGCATCACGTTGGCCGCCGGGTCAAACGTGTATTGCGGTGAGCCATAAAGCACCCAGCCCTTGTTCAGCGCATCGGTAACTTTGTGGCAAAAGGCCGAGGTGTCTTCCTCGGTCAACAGGCGATACAGCTTCATGATGGGAACGGCCAGACGCCCAGCCAGTTATGGATGAACCCGATGATGCCCAGCAGCACGACCGATGCGGCAAGGAACGCCGCATCCATCACATAACTGCCGTTGGTCTGGGGCTTGACCCATGCCCTGTCGGCCCGATTGATCGTGATCACCGCCGCGACCGACCATGCCAACAGGCCACCGAACAGAAGGATCGACGACAGATCACCGTTCACCAGAAGGTGCGCCACGGCCCAAAGCTTGAAACCCGTCAGCATCGGATGGCGCATGCCCGCAACCAATTTGCCGCGCTTTGGCGCCGGGCTCATCAGCCACAGCGCGATCAGCATCAGCAGGTTGTTTATATGCACGGTCCACGCTGGGGGCATCCAGACGTTGATGAAGGGCGCAGCGCGGTAGCCGATGACCATCAAGACGATCGATGCCACCAGCGCCAGCGCCACCAGCCCCTTGCCGGCATTTCCCAGCTTGCCGCGCGGGCCGGGGGCCAGTCGCTTGAACAGATGCGCGCCGGCCCACAGGGCCACGCCAAGGATAAGGATGACAAAGCCCATTCAGGCGACCTCCAGCTTTGCGATGGCGTCGGCTTTGGCAAGCGTTGCCCGGGCCGTTTCGACATGCAGGTTTTCAACAATCTTTCCGTCCACGACGGCAACACCCTGCCCGTCGGCCACGGCGGCGTCAAAGGCTTCGATCTGACGGCGGGCCAGATCGACATCGGCGTCCGAGGGGGCAAAGGCGGCATTGGCGATGGCAATCTGGGCAGGGTGGATCAGGGTTTTCCCGTCCATGCCCATATCGCGGCCCTCGGCGCATTCCGCTGTCAGGCCGTCATCGTCCTTGAAGGCGTTATAAACGCCATCGACGCAGACCAGCCCATGCGCGCGGGCCGCAAGCAGGCACAGTTGCAGGGACGTGATCATCGCCGTGCGATTGCGGCTGCCCAGATCCTTGGCCAGATCGTTGGTGCCCATCACAAAGCCCGCCATGCGCGGCGCGGCGGCGATCTGGGCTGCGTTCAGGATGCCGATCGGCGTTTCCATCATGGCCCAGATCGTGGTGTCGGCGCAGCCGGGCAGGGTGTCCAGCTTGGCGGCCAGACCTGCGATATCGGCGGCATCATTGACTTTTGGCAGCAAGATCGCCTGCGGGTGCGCAGCGGCAATCGCGGCCAGATCATCATCACCCCAAGGGGTGTCAAACCCGTTGATCCGCACGATCCGGGCGCGCGCGCCAAATCCCCCGGCAATCAGGGTTTGCGCCAGCAGGGCGCGCGCAGCGGGCTTTTCCTCGGGGGTGACCGCATCTTCCAGATCAAAGATGATGGCATCGACGGGCAGGGTTTTCGCCTTGTCCAGCGCCCGTTCCTTCGAACCGGGAATATACAGCACTGAGCGGTAGGGATGCGCGCGATGATCCATGCGGGGCCTCTGGAAACGGGGTAGTTGCTGCGTAGGGACCACAGGATTGCTGCGTCCGCAAGTTCCGTTTCGTCACGGCGCGGTGCATGTCCGGACCGCGCCAAGCTGCATTTCGCGGCGCAGATTCGGCTCGATGCGCTGCGCCGCAGCATAATCTTGCGGTCTGTGTCTTTCGCACCGGTCCGCCCGCAACGGCGGTTTTACATTTGAAATCAACTGTTTTTGGCGCAATGGCGGCAAGACGACGTTGCCTTCGGTGCGGTCGTGTTGCGCGCCGGACTTGCGAATGTGCGGGCTTGGGCCTAAGCCATCGCCACATTCAACGAGGGATTTGGAGAGCAAACCCATGGCCAGACCCAAGATCGCACTGATCGGTGCCGGACAGATCGGCGGCACGCTTGCCCATCTTGCAGCCATCAAGGAACTGGGCGACGTCGTCTTGTTCGACATTGCCGAAGGCACGCCGCAGGGCAAAGCGCTTGATATCGCCGAAAGCGGCCCGTCGGAGAAGTTCGACGCCAAGCTGAAAGGCACCAACGACTACGCCGACATCGCAGGTGCAGATGTCTGCATCGTGACCGCCGGTGTGCCCCGCAAACCGGGCATGAGCCGCGATGACCTGCTGGGCATCAACCTGAAGGTGATGAAGTCGGTGGGTGAAGGCATCCGCGACCACGCGCCTGATGCCTTCGTGATCTGCATCACCAACCCGCTGGACGCGATGGTCTGGGCGCTGCGCGAGTTCAGCGGCCTGCCCCATGAAAAGGTCTGTGGCATGGCCGGTGTGCTGGACAGCGCGCGCTTCCGTCATTTTCTGGCCGAAGAATTCGACGTGTCCATGAAGGACGTGACCGCGTTCGTGCTGGGTGGCCATGGCGACACCATGGTGCCGCTGGTGCGCTATTCCACCGTGGGCGGCATTCCCCTGCCCGATCTGGTCGATATGGGCTGGACCACGCAGGACAAGCTGGACGCGATCGTGCAGCGCACCCGCGATGGCGGTGCCGAGATCGTGGGCCTGCTCAAGACCGGCAGCGCGTTCTATGCGCCCGCCACCAGCGCCATCGAGATGGCCGAAGCCTACCTGAAGGACCAAAAGCGCCTGCTGCCTTGCGCGGCTTATGTTGATGGCGCGCTGGGCCTCAAGGGGATGTATGTGGGCGTGCCCACAATCATCGGCAAAGGCGGGATCGAGCGTGTCGTGGACATCAAGATGACCAAGGACGAACAAGCCATGTTCGATAGCTCGGTCAACGCGGTGAAGGGCCTTGTCGAGGCTTGCAAGCAGATCGACGGCAGCCTTGCCTGAACTGCGCATGCGCGTTGGTCGGTTGACCCCGCGCACTGCTGCGACCATCCGATAACGATCGCGCGCCCGGCAACGGGCGCGCGTTCTTCGTTCCGGCCCCCGCTGCAAGGGGCCCTTGCCCCGCCCGCGGCTTTCGGGCATCCACCATGTCATCATGCGAAGGAGACGCCCATGGACTATGGAAAATCCGGTAATCCCAAAGGTGCAAAAGACAGCCACAAGGCGCATGATGTGCCGCCCCGTGGCGCACCCAAACCCGATGCGGCAAAGGCTGCGAAAAAGGCTGAACTGCTGGCGCGTATGAAGGCTGCCGCCAAGAAAGACGATTGAGCCCACCCAGACTGGAGTTGCCCCATGTCCCGTCCGTTTGATGCCGAACTGGAAATGCGTCTGGTGCGGTATGTCGCGATCGACAGCCAGAGCGATGAGGGGTCCGCAACCGCCCCCTCGACCGCCATCCAGTTGGACATGCAGCGCCTGCTGCTGGCCGAACTGACCGAGATCGGGGCCGCAGATGTGCGGCTGACGGATTACGGTACGGTGCTGGCGACCATTCCGGGCACGGCGGCGGGCCCCACGATCGGGCTGGTGGCCCATGTGGATACCGCGCCTCAATTCAATGCAACCGGGGTCAAACCCCGCGTGATCCGGGGCTATAACGGCGGCGCGATCACCTATCCCGACGCGCCCGATCTGGCCCTGACGCCGGAAGATTTCCCCTATTTGGCGGACAAGCAGGGGCACGATATCATCACCGCCTCGGGAACCACCTTGTTGGGGTCGGATGACAAGGCGGGGGTGGCCATCATCATGACGGCGGCCCGGCATCTGCTGGCCAATATCGACATCGCCCACGGCCCGATCCGGATCGCCTTTACCCCCGATGAAGAGATCGGGCGCGGCGTTGACCCCCGCCTGCCCAAGGATCTGGGGGCCGATTTCGCCTATACCTTCGACGGCGGTGCTTTGGGCGAAATCGAATACGAAAGCTTCTCGGCCGATGGTGCGGTCGTGGAAATTGCGGGCGTATCGATTCATCCCGGTCTGGCCAAGGGGCGGCTGGTCAACGCGCTGCATCTGGCGGCGCGGATCGTGGAAACCATGCCCCAAGCGACCATGACACCCGAAACCACCGATGATCGGGACGGGTTCGTGCACATCACCAACCTGACCGGCAGCGCGGCACATGCCCACTTGCGGTTCATCTTGCGTGATTTCGAGCGGGACGGGCTTGCCGCAAAGGGCGCGATGCTGGAACAGGTCTGCGCGGCGGTGCAGGCGACCGAACCGCGCGCGACCATCACCTGCACGATCACCCCGCAATATCGCAATATGCGCTATTGGCTGGAAAACGACATGACCCCGGTCGATCTGGCCCGCGATGCGGCCCGCGAACTGGGGATCGAACCGGTGTCGGTGCCGATCCGTGGGGGAACCGATGGGTCGCGTCTGACGGAAATGGGCGTGCCGTGCCCGAACATCTTCACAGGCATGCAAAACATCCACGGACCGCTGGAATGGATCTCGGTTCAGGATATGGCCGTGGCGACGGACCTGTGCCTTGGGTTGGTGCAGCGGGCGGCAAAGCAGCCGGA
Organism: Paracoccaceae bacterium; assembly: GCA_017854585.1. Lineage (GTDB taxonomy): Bacteria > Pseudomonadota > Alphaproteobacteria > Rhodobacterales > Rhodobacteraceae > JAFMHK01. The sequence continues at coordinate 9,024 of JAFMHK010000002.1, read as the reverse complement.
CTAGCGACTCAGACCCGCGCTTCTGCGAATGATCACTGAGTCATGACGCAGTTGCATAAATTTGTGATCACACTTTTTTGGACTGTGATCACAAATGTCGCTTTTTTGCGCTAACACTCCGGTATGCGGCAGAATACCGTTTTATTGGACCCTCTTGTTGTGCTTTGAGAGATGAAACACCACCAAGAGACGGGACAGTTTCATGAACATTCATGAGTATCAGGCCAAGGCATTGCTTCGTCAGTACGGGGCGCCGGTCAGCGATGGCCGGGTGGTCATGAAGGCCGAAGACGCCAAGACAGCCGCCAGCGAGATGGACGGGCCGCTTTGGGTCGTGAAGGCACAGATCCACGCCGGCGGGCGCGGCAAAGGTCATTTCAAGGAGGCCGACGCCGGCGACAAGGGCGGTGTGCGCCTGACCAAATCGGTGGAAGAGGCCGCGACCGAAGCCAAGAAGATGCTAGGCCGCACGCTTGTGACCCACCAGACCGGGCCAGCGGGCAAGCAGGTCAACCGGATCTACATCGAGGATGGCAGCGGCATCCGGACAGAAATGTATCTGGCACTTCTGGTTGATCGCCAGACCAGCCGCATTTCCTTTGTCTGCTCGACCGAGGGCGGCATGGACATCGAAGAGGTCGCCGCCGCTACCCCCGAAAAGATCCTGTCATTCAGCGTGGATCCCGCCACCGGCTATCAGGGCTTTCACGGTCGCCGCGTTGCCTTTGCGCTGGGGCTTGAAGGCCCGCAGGTCAAGCAATGCGTCAAGTTGATGGGGCAGCTTTTTCAGGCGTTCACCGACAAGGACATGGAGATGCTGGAGATCAATCCGCTGATCGTGACCGACAGCGGTGATCTGAAAGTGCTGGATGCCAAGGTCAGCTTTGACGGCAACGCCATCTACCGCCACGCCGATATTGCCGCCCTGCGCGACGAGACCGAGGAAGACCCCAAGGAACTGGCCGCATCGAAGTATGACCTGAACTACATCGCGCTGGATGGTGAGATCGGCTGCATGGTCAATGGTGCCGGTCTGGCGATGGCGACAATGGACATCATCAAGCTCTATGGGTCCGAGCCTGCCAACTTTCTGGACGTGGGCGGTGGCGCGACTAAGGAAAAGGTGACCGAAGCCTTCAAGATCATCACCAGCGACCCGCAGGTGAAGGGCATCCTCGTCAACATCTTCGGTGGCATCATGCGCTGCGACATCATCGCCGAAGGCGTGATCGAGGCCGTCAAGGAAGTCGGGCTGAAAGTGCCGCTGGTCGTGCGGCTGGAAGGCACGAACGTGGAAAAGGGCAAAGAGATCATCCGCAACTCTGGCCTCGACGTGATCGCCGCCGACGACCTCAAGGACGGCGCCGAGAAGATCGTGGCGGCGGTCAGGGGCTGAGGAACGGGACGCCGCAAAGTGGAAACCGAGGTCTGCACCAAGGATGAGATCCGAATGATCGATCCCGGACTCAAGATCGTGCTTTCCCGCACCGGGTGGGGGCTATTGCTTCGGCAGCTCCCGTATCTGGTCGGCGTCCTGATTTTCGTGTTTTTCCTGATCGCTGTCGCAACACGTGCAACGGCCGCGCAAACGCCCTCCACCTCGGCGTTGGCGCAATCTGCGTTTGCGGCCGTTTGTACCAACCCGGGCCAGACCCACGCGGATGTCATGCGGAACATGACGGCGCATGTGGTCGCGCAGAACGGTTCGGGGCTGCCTTTCACGGTCGATTTCTACGATACCACGCTTGAGGCCACGGGCGCGGCCATCACCCCCGGCACCAATCGCCGGTGCGCGGTTTCGTGGCCCGGCAATGACACCGCCGCCGCCGTGCAAACCCTGCTGACGGCCATGCAAGGCCCGCCTGTTTTCGGCACGCCGACCGACATGCCCGAAGGCTTTGCCGCCACGGATGGCACCGCCTTCATTCAGGCACGCCTGCTCAACGCGCGCGGCACGCGCGCCGTGGTGCATGTGGGGACCCGCACCGGGGCCCGCGGTCTTGAGACATTCATCAACGTGGAGCGGCTGCCGCCGCCCGCCAACTAAAACCATAGCAGAGGGACAGGCAAAATGGCCGTACTCGTGAACGAAAACACCAAGGTGATCTGTCAGGGCTTCACCGGCTCGCAGGGCACGTTCCATTCGGAACAGGCCATCGCCTATGGCACCAAGATGGTTGGCGGTGTGACGCCGGGCAAGGGCGGAATGACCCATCTGGACCTGCCGGTATTCAACTCGGTCCACGAGGCGAAACATGTGACCGAAGCGAACGCGACCGTCATCTATGTGCCGCCACCCTTCGCCGCCGACAGCATCCTCGAGGCGATCGACGCCGAGATGGAACTGATCGTGTGCATCACCGAAGGTATCCCGGTGCTGGACATGATGAAGGTCAAGCGGGCGCTGGAAGGGTCCAAGTCCACCCTGATCGGGCCGAACTGCCCCGGTGTCATCACGCCCGACGCCTGCAAGATCGGCATCATGCCGGGCCATATCCACCGTCGCGGCTCGGTCGGCGTCGTGTCCCGCTCGGGTACGCTCACCTACGAAGCGGTGAAACAGACATCGGACGTTGGTCTGGGCCAATCGACCTGCGTCGGTATCGGCGGCGACCCGATCAAAGGCACCGAACATATCGACGTGCTGGAATGGTTTCTGGCCGATGACGAAACACATTCAATCATCATGATCGGCGAAATCGGCGGCTCTGCCGAAGAAGAGGCCGCACAATTCCTTGCCGATGAGAAAAAGCGCGGACGTTGGAAGCCCACCGCCGGCTTCATTGCAGGGCGCACCGCACCTCCGGGCCGCCGTATGGGCCATGCCGGTGCAATTGTTGCGGGCGGCAAAGGCGACGCGGAATCGAAGATCGAAGCGATGAAGGCCGCAGGCATCGTGGTTGCCGAAAGCCCCGCAGGTCTGGGCGAGGCAGTGTTGAAGGCAATCGGCTGATGCTCCGGCTCATTGCAACCGTGGCCCTGATTGGCCTTCCGATGGTGGCGTCGGCGCAATCGCTGACGTCCGCTGTCGACCTGTGCAACGACCCGATGACGACCGGACTAGAAAAACTCGACCTGCTGCCGCTCAGCGGCTGGACCCCGGTAGAGAATCCTGACGCAGGTCAGATCGCCCTGATTGCGGGTAGCATCGGCCCGGGCTTTAACGCCGACATGGCCGCGACGGATATGCAGGCGTTGTTGCCGCAAATCGGCGCGGCTTTGGCCGATGCCGTCACGGGCGACGTTTTGCAGATGTATGTGCAGGGGGCCGCCATCCTTCTGGTCGGTGTCAACCTGCAGCCGGGCACTGATCTTGAACATCTGACCTGTCTGGTCGCCGCCCCCCCGACCGATGAGATCGCGGGTTATTGGCAGGACTTCGGCGGGCAGCAAGTGACGCCCCTGATGGGGCGCGAAGTGCTGCTGTTTCAAGGATCCGTCAGCAACATCGCCGACGACATCACGTATTCCGAAAACATGGTCTGGTCGCGAGTTCCGACTGCGCTCACGCCGCTGACCGACAGCTTCCGTTACGAACGACTTGAGACCGCTCAACAATGACTTCTTGCCGCAAGCCAGACCTCTCGCAGGTCTTGTTGTAGCCTAAGGACCGATGACATGACCGACCAGAGCCCGAACGATCAGTTCCACGCCTCGAGCTTCATGCAGGGGCATAATGCGGAATATCTGGAGCAACTCTATGCCCAGTATGCCAAGGACCCGAACGCGGTCGACCAAGCGTGGCGCGATTTCTTCGCGGCCCTCGGCGACGCCCCCGGCGATGCGCAGGCCGAAGCTGCGGGCCCTTCGTGGGCACGGGCCGATTGGCCGCCCGTTCCGCACGATGACCTGACCAATGCGCTGACGGGTGAATGGCCCGCAGCCGCCGCCGAGATCGACGGCGCGGGACGCAAGATCAAGGACAAGGCCGCCGAGAAGGGCGTGGAGATCACCGATGCGCAGGTGAAGCGCGCGGTTCTGGACAGCATCCGCGCGCTGATGATCATTCGCGCCTACCGGATCCGGGGCCATCTGGTGGCCGATCTGGACCCGCTGGGGATGCGCGATCAGACCGTGCACCCTGAGCTTGATCCGAAATCCTATGGCTTCACCGATGCCGACATGGACCGCCCGATATTCATCGATAATGTTCTGGGGCTGCAAATGGCCTCCATGCGGCAGATCATGGAGATCGTGCAGCGCACGTATTGCGGCACGTTCGCCTTGCAATACATGCATATCTCCAACCCCGACGAGGCATCGTGGCTGAAAGAGCGGATCGAGGGGTATGGCAAGGAAATCCAGTTCACGCGCGAAGGGCGCAAGGCGATCCTGAACAAGCTGGTCGAGGCCGAAGGCTTCGAAAAATTCCTTCACGTCAAGTATATGGGGACCAAGCGGTTCGGCCTTGATGGTGGCGAGGCGCTGATCCCAGCGATGGAACAGATCATCAAGCGCGGTGGCGCGCTGGGCATGCGGGAAATCGTGATCGGGATGCCGCATCGGGGCCGCCTGTCGGTCTTGGCAAACGTGATGTCCAAACCCTATCGCGCGATCTTCAACGAATTTCAGGGCGGAAGCTTCAAGCCGGAAGACGTGGATGGTTCGGGCGACGTGAAATACCACCTCGGCGCATCGTCGGACCGGGAATTTGACGGCAATACCGTGCACCTTTCGCTTACGGCGAATCCTTCGCACCTTGAGGCGGTCAACCCCGTGGTGCTTGGCAAAGTGCGCGCCAAGCAAGACCAATACGGCGATCGTCAGCGCCAGCAGGTGATGGCGATCTTGCTGCATGGCGATGCCGCGTTTGCCGGTCAGGGCGTCGTTGCCGAGGGTTTCGGCCTGTCGGGTTTGCGCGGACACCGCACAGGTGGCACGATGCACATCATCGTGAATAACCAGATCGGGTTCACCACGGCCCCGCACTTCAGCCGGTCCAGCCCCTATCCCACGGATATCGCCTTGATGGTCGAGGCGCCGATCTTCCACGTGAACGGCGATGACCCCGAAGCGGTGGTGCATGCCGCCAAGGTTGCGACCGAGTTCCGCCAGAAGTTCGGCAAGGACGTCGTGCTGGATATCTTCTGCTATCGTCGGTTTGGCCACAACGAGGGCGACGAGCCCATGTTCACCAACCCAATCATGTATAACAAGATCAAGAAGCAGAAGACGACGCTTCAGCTTTACACCGAACGGTTGGTCAAGGACGGTCTTATCCCCGAGGGCGAGATCGAGGACATGAAGGCCGCCTTCCAGGCCCATTTGAATGCCGAGTTCGAGGCCGGAAAGGAATACCGCCCCAACAAGGCTGATTGGCTGGATGGCCGGTGGAGCCATCTGGACCGCCGCGATCAGTCGAAATACCAGCGTGGCAAGACCTCGATCAAACGCGAGACGATGGATGATCTGCGGCGCGCCCTGACCACTGCACCGGAAGGCTTTCCGCTGCACAAGACCGTCGCGCGCCTGCTGGAAACCAAGGCCGAGATGTTCGCGACCGGCAAGGGATTCGATTGGGCAACCGGCGAGGCGATGGCTTTTGGCAGCCTTTTGACCGAAGGATATCCGGTGCGGCTGTCCGGTCAGGACAGCACCCGCGGCACCTTCAGTCAGCGCCATTCCGCTCTTGTCAATCAGGAGACCGAGGATCGGTATTACCCGCTGAACAGTGTCCGCGAGGGGCAGGCGCAATACGAGGTCATCGATTCGATGCTGTCGGAATATGCGGTGCTGGGTTTCGAATACGGATATTCGCTGGCCGAGCCCAACGCATTGACCCTGTGGGAGGCGCAGTTCGGCGATTTTGCCAACGGCGCGCAGATCATGTTCGACCAATTCGTCAGTTCGGGCGAGTCGAAATGGCTGCGTATGTCGGGTCTGGTTTGCCTCCTGCCGCATGGCTATGAGGGGCAGGGCCCCGAGCATTCCAGCGCCCGGCTTGAGCGCTTCTTGCAGCAGTGCGGGCAAGATAACTGGATCGTTGCGAACTGCACCACACCGGCCAACTACTTCCACATCCTGCGCCGTCAGATTCACCGCAGCTTCCGCAAACCGCTGATCTTGATGACACCCAAGTCCTTGTTGCGACACAAGCTTGCGGTATCCGAAGCGGCCGATTTCCTGCCCGGCTCAAGCTTCCACCGGGTGCTGTGGGATGATGCGCAAAAGGGTAATTCCGACACGACGCTGGTGGCCGATGAAAAGATCAAGCGGGTCGTCATGTGTTCCGGCAAGGTCTATTTCGATCTTCTCGAAGAACGCGATGCGCGGGGGATCGACGACATCTACATCCTGCGGGTCGAACAGTTCTATCCATTCCCCGCATTGAGCCTCACCAAGGAATTGGAGCGGTTCAAGCAGGCCGACATGGTCTGGTGTCAGGAAGAGCCCAAGAACCAAGGTGGGTGGACCTTTATCGAGCCCAATATCGAATGGGTTCTGACCCGCCTCAAGGCAAAGCGGAAACGCCCGTCCTACGTTGGGCGGCCTGCTTCGGCTTCGCCTGCGACGGGCCTTGCCAGCCAGCACAAAGCACAACAAGCCGCGCTCGTGAACGACGCGCTGACGATTGAAGGATAATACAATGTCTGTAGAAGTTCGCGTTCCCACATTGGGCGAAAGCGTCACCGAGGCGACGGTCGCAACATGGTTCAAGAAACCCGGTGACGCCGTCGCGGTCGATGAAATGCTGTGTGAGTTGGAGACCGACAAGGTCACCGTCGAAGTGCCGTCGCCCGCCGCTGGCACCTTGGGCGAAATCGTCGCCGCCGAAGGTGAAACCGTCGGTGTCGATGCATTGCTGGCCACGCTGACCGCAGGGGCCGCATCGGCGGCGCCCGCCGCCTCCAAGGCGGCAAGCCCGGCGGCTCCCGCCAAAAGCACCGGCGGCGACGTCGTGAATGTGATGGTTCCCACCCTTGGCGAAAGCGTGACCGAGGCCACCGTCTCCACTTGGTTCAAGAAGGTTGGCGATACCGTCGCGCAGGACGAAATGCTGTGCGAACTTGAGACTGACAAGGTCAGCGTCGAGGTTCCCGCCCCCGCCGCCGGCGTGCTGAGCGAAATCCTCGCGCCCGAAGGGACAACGGTCGATGCCAGCGCAACGCTGGCTGTGATCGGTGGCAGCGTTGCAGCCTCCGCCCCGGCGGAACAAGCGGCGCCAACCGCCGCCGCAGCACCGTCCGCTGCGACAGGCCACACCGGCGAAGATGCGCCGTCCGCCAAGAAACTGATGGCTGAAAAAGGCCTTAGCCCCGATCAGGTTCAGGGCACTGGCCGCGATGGCCGGATCATGAAGGAAGATGTGATGAAGGCCGCAACCGCGCCCGCAGCCGCCGCCGCAGTTGCGGCCCCGGTGGCGACCGCCGCAGCCCCGCGTGCCCCGGTGCCCGCCGACGATGCCGCGCGCGAAGAACGGGTCAAGATGACCCGTCTGCGCCAGACCATCGCCAGACGCCTGAAAGACAGCCAGAACACCGCCGCGATGCTGACCACCTATAACGAGGTCGACATGACCGAGGTGATGGCCCTGCGGAACGAATACAAAGACCTGTTCGAGAAGAAGCACGGTGTGAAGCTTGGCTTCATGTCCTTCTTCACCAAGGCCTGCTGCCATGCGCTGCGCGAAGTCCCCGAGGTCAACGCCGAGATCGACGGCACCGATGTCGTCTATAAGAACTTCGTGCATATGGGCATCGCTGCGGGCACGCCCTCCGGCCTTGTGGTCCCGGTGATCCGCGATGCCGACCGCCTCAGCTTTGCCGAGATCGAAAAGGCCATCGCCGAAAAGGGCCGTCGCGCCCGCGATGGCAAACTGTCGATGGCCGAGATGCAGGGTGGCACTTTCACCATCTCCAATGGTGGCGTCTATGGCTCGCTGATGTCCTCGCCCATCCTGAACCCGCCGCAATCGGGCATCCTTGGCATGCACAAGATTCAGGACCGCCCGATGGCGATCAACGGTCAGGTCGTGATCCGCCCGATGATGTATCTGGCGCTGTCCTACGACCACCGTATCGTCGACGGCAAAGGCGCGGTCACGTTCCTTGTGCGCGTAAAAGAGGCACTGGAGGATCCACGGCGGTTGTTGATGGATTTGTGAGGGCAAAAACGGCGGTGCCCGACACTGGGTGGGTGCAAGGCGCCCTGCCTAGGGGGAAGGGTCGGGCGCGGCTCTGCAAGTCGGGCCCCAAGGGCGATTGATTTTCGTCTTCCATATTGTTTACCAAAGGATATCTCATGACCCCAGAACTCCAATACCTCGTCTACGGCGTTATCCTTCTGATCGTGCACGTGCTGGTTCAGGCCACCTTCAGTGACCTCAGCAAGGGCCTCGGCTGGGCAGTTGGACCGCAGGATGAGTCCCGCGAACAGACCGTGGTGGCGGCCCGTATAGAGCGGTCCTTGCGCAATTATCTGGAAACCTTTCCTGCCTTCATCGCCCTTGCCCTGACCCTTGCCGTGACCGAACAGGGCAACGGCACGTCGGCGTTTGGCGCTGCTATCTGGTTCTGGGCGCGGGTGGCTTATATCCCTGTCTATGCATCCGGCGTCCCTTTGGTCCGATCCGCCGCATGGTTTGCCTCTGTGGTGGGTCTGGTGATGATGCTTTTGCCGCTGTTCTGATCCATGACCCCCGAACTCACCGCCCTCGCCCTTGCGGCGCTGCTTCAATGCGTGCAATTCGCCTTGATGTCCGTCCCCGCCAACCTTGAACTCGGCGTTGGTAAGACCGCCGGGCCGCGCGACCCTGACCGCCTTGGGAAGCCGCTGATCGAACAGGTCAGCGCGAAAACGGGCCGCCTGTTCCGCGCGCTCAACAACCATTTCGAGGCGCTGATCCTGTTCACCATTGCGGTCGTCGTCATTACGTTGGGCGACAAGGGCACCGGGTTTACCGCTGCGTGCGGCTGGGTCTATCTTGTCGCCCGCGTCGTCTACATCCCCGCCTATTATTTCGGCCTGACCCCATGGCGTTCGGTCATCTGGTTCGCCGGTTTTCTTGCCACTGTGGCCATGTTG
>JAFMHK010000021.1 GCA_017854585.1 Paracoccaceae bacterium | reverse complement strand
ATGCGACAGCAGCGCTTGGTTGATGGCACTGTGCACGTCGCCAATGACCTTGCCCCGCAGGAGGCGATGAAGCTGGCGGCGGTGGGATGTATGGCGTTGGAGTATCTTTCTCCTGTCGCGATCATCTACCTGTTGAATGCGGCAGGCGGACCGATGTCCGATGCGCGTGTCAGACGCGCCATCAGTCTGGCGGTAGATCGCAAGTCGCTGATCGCGGAGGTTCTGGATGGGCATGGCACCCCGCTTTTGGGCATTGTCAGTCCTGTCCATTTCGGCGCGGGCGAGACTGCGGGCGACATCCACGATCCCGATTTGGCGCGAAACCTGCTGGCCGATGCGGGGTATGGTGATGGCCTGTTGCTGGAGGTCGACTGCCCGACACGGTTGCCCGACGAAGCTGAAGTCCTGACTGCCACGTTATCAGGTCAATTGGCGGCGGTGGGCATCAGCCTGACGGTACACCGCCATGAGGAGCGCGAGGCCTATGCGCATATGGTTCGCCGCAAGGAAATTCATGACCTGTGCGTATTCGACAGCAGCCCGATGAGCACCTTTCGGGTGCTTTATGAAAAGATCGACGCCCGTGTGGCCGGATCATGGTGGCAAGGGTATCGCAACAACAAGGTCGAGGCGCTTCTGGACAGTGCAAGGGCCGAGCCTGACGGGGTCGCGCGCGCTGCGATCTATGCCAGCGCCTATGCCGAACTTCAGGCTGATCCAGCTTGGCTGACACTCTACAACCCGACGCGCGTCATCGGATTGGCGGGCATGGACCGCAGTTTCACAATGCCTGTCGACGGGGTGATCGACGTGACGATGCTGCCCGCCGATCTGGCCTGACCAGCCCTGACCCTAAAGGATGTGCGCGAGAAACTGCTGCGTGCGGTCGAAACGCGGGTCGGCGAAGAATTCGGCAGGCGTATTGGACTCGACGATTTCCCCTTGGTCCATAAACACCACCTTGTCGGCAACCTGACGGGCAAAGCCCATTTCATGGGTCACGCAGATCATGGTCATCCCGTCCTCGGCCAACTCGATCATCACATCAAGAACCTCTTTGATCATCTCGGGATCCAGCGCCGATGTCGGCTCATCAAAAAGCATGATCTTGGGTTGGGTGCAAAGCGACCGCGCGATCGCCACGCGCTGCTGCTGCCCACCCGAAAGTTGCAGGGGGTATTTCAACGCCTGATCGGCGATGCCGACCCGGTTGAGGTGCTTCATCGCCAATTCCTCGGCATCTTTCTTAGGCGTTTGCAGGCCAAGTGTCGGCGTCAGAGTGCAGTTTTCCAGAACCGTAAGATGAGGAAAAAGATTGAACTGTTGAAACACCATCCCGGTTTTCCGACGGATAAGGGTTTGGTTCTTACCGCCCTTCTCCACCTCGACGCCATCCACCAGAATGTCACCTTCCTGATGATGTTCCAGTTGGTTGATGCAGCGGATCAAGGTTGATTTTCCCGAACCAGACGGACCGCAGACAACGTAGATCTCGCGTTCGCGCACCGTCAGGTTGATGTCTTTCAAGACATGGAACTGGCCAAACCATTTGTTCAGGCCATTGATCTCGATGACCTTTCTGGCCTTGTTATTTCCGCTCATCGGTCACGCCCCGCAGATAGTTTGCGTTCCAACCCGATCGAATAGGAAGACATCGCAAAACAGAACACAAAATAGATCAGGGACACGACAAAGAATGGCTCGATAAAGAGACCCAGCCAATCGCTGTCTTCACCAACCGCGCGGGCCATGTTCATCAGATCGAACAGGCCGATGATCGATACAAGCGTGGTGTCTTTGAACAGGCCGATGAAGTTACCCACGATCGTCGGGATCATGATTTTCAACGCCTGTGGCATCACGACCTGAGTCGTCGTTTGCCAAAACCCCAAGCCAAGCGCGCTGGCCGCTTCGTATTGCCCTTTGGGGATGGCCTGCAGACCACCACGGACAATCTCGGCCATGTAGGCCGCAGCAAAGAGGCATACGGCCACGATCGCCCGGAGCAATTGGTTCACCTCGGTGCCCGCTGGCATGAAAAGCGGCAACATCGTGTTGAACATGAACAAGATGGTGATCAATGGAACCGAGCGGAAAAGCTCGATGAAAAGGGTCGAGAGCATCGCGATGGCCGGCATGTCGGATCGCCGTCCAAGTGCCAGCAAGATGCCGGCAGGAAGCGAAAAGGTGATGCCGATGCCGGAGATAACGAGGGTCAGGAACAATCCACCCCAGAACTGCGTGCGAACTTCGGAAAGGCTCCACTGAGACACAAGTCCGACGCAGACGACGAACAGCAGCAGGGCCGCTGCCTGACGCACGCGCTTTTGGGCGATGTCATTGTCGGCGTCGGCAAACCGCTGGGCCAGCCATGTCCCGATGCTCAGGCCTGTGCGCCGTTCGCACAGGGCCGTGCTCCAGACCCACACCAAGCCCCACAGACCCAACGCCACCAGCGCGGTCCAGATCGGGCCCTTGTCGCCGCCCAGAAAGAAATAGCTGGCGAGAAACGGATAAAAGGCCACAACGCTCAATCCGATTGCCACCTTGGACTTCACACCGCCCATCCACAGCGGAACCAGCCAGACGATCAGCGCAAGAAAGCCAAGATTGATCCGCCAGACCTGATCCTTGGGGTAAAGCCCGTAGATCATGTTGGGAAGCCATTCCACCACACCGGGCCAGCACGCCCCGGATCGCCCGACGAGGTCCAGACATTCGCGGCGCGAGCTTGCGTCCCAGACCGCATTGAACAAGGCCCAGTTCAGCACCCAACCTACCACCGTGATAGTCAGATACAGACCCAGGATCGTCATCAACGTGTTGGGGATATCCTTGAACAGGTTTTGACGCAGCCACCCAACGAACCCCACGGTGTTGGTCGGCGCAGGCCGGTTGGCCTTGGGTTCGAACACAAGGGTCATAACCTAACGCTCCTTCAACTGGGCGCGACGATTATAGCGGTTCATCACCAACGATACCGACAGGCTGACGATACAGTAGAACGCCATGGTCATGGCCACGATGGGAATGGCGCGCCCGGACTGGTTGAGCGACGTATTCATCCAGACGCTGACCAGATCGGGAAAACCGATTGCAATGGCAAGCGACGAATTCTTGGTGACGTTCAGGTACTGGCTGATCAGCGGCGGTATGATGACCCGCAGCGCCTGAGGCAACACCACACGGCGCAAGGTCCAGTTGGCAGGCAGGTTCAGCGCCCCTGCGGCCTCAATCTGACCTTTGGAAACAGACTGGATACCGGCGCGAACGATCTCGGCGATGAAGCATGACGTGTAGGCCGCAAGTGCCACGATCAACGCGCAGAAACTGGGCGGCACCGAAACGCCACCGACAAAGTTGAAGCCCTGCAACGCAGGCACATCCCAGCTGAGCGGGCTGCCAGCGGCCGCGTAGACCAAGATCGGCAGGAAGACGATCATGGCAAAGCCGGCAGGGATGGCAGGGAAGGACTTGCCTGTCCGGTCGCGGCGCGCTGCCTCCCATTTGTAAAGGGTGATGGCGCCGATGATTGACAGCACGAAAGCGGTTAGAACGATCCCGAACCCGGGTTCCGCGACCGGGGAGGGCATGTAGAAACCGCGGTTGTTCAAGACAAACACTTCGGCCAGCACAACGCTGTCGCGCGGGCGGGGCAGCAAGTTGAAAACGCCGAAATACCACGCGATGATCTGCAATAGCAGCGGCGTGTTGCGCAGCAGTTCGACATAAGCGCGCGCGACGCCCGCGATGATCCAGTTGGTCGACAGGCGCGCCAATCCAACAAGCAGACCAAGGATCGTGGCCAAGACGATCGCCACCACCGCCACCAGCAAGGTGTTCATGATGCCGACGGTAAAGACCCGCAGATATGTATCCCCTTCTTGGTAGGGGATGAGCGTGAAACCGATGCCGAAACCGGCGGAAACATCGAGGAAGTCAAACCCGGCGGACAGACTGCGCGCCGCCATGTTGGTCATGGTATTGTTGATCAGCCATCCAAGAAAGCCGACCACGCCGGCCACGGTGAGAACCTGCAGGAAGATCGCGCGTATCTTGGCGTCAAAGAACACTCGTCTCAACAACGAAGAACGTTCGGCGGTGTCGTCATGTTGGCTGGTCAGCGCCATGCGGCTGCTCCCGTATCAACTGAATTCTTTTGGAGGCGAATGGCAGGTGGCACACCCCCGCCGCAAACGGGCCGGGGGTGTGCCGAAGCCAATCAGATCAGCGGAAAGGCGGTGCGTAGATGATACCGCCGTTGTTCCACAAAGCGTTCAGTGTACCTGCGCGTGGAATACCGATAGGTGTATTTTCACCGATATGGCGCTCGTAGATTTCGCCATAGTTCCCGACGGCGCTGATCACATTGACCATGAAGTCAGGCGAGACGCCCAGACCTTCACCAATGTTGCCTTCGGTGCCCAGAAGGCGCGCGATATTCGGATCGGCAGAGGCCGTCATCTCCATCACGTTGGCGGATGTCACACCCAGTTCTTCAGCGTTGATGATGCCGAACACGGTCCAACGCACGAGGTTGGCCCATGCATCGTCACCCTGACGAACGACGGGGCCAAGCGGCTCCTTCGATACGGTTTCGGGCAGCAAGACATGCGCGGACGGATCCGGGAAAGCCGAACGACGTGCGGCAAGGCCGGATTTGTCGTTGGTATAGGCGTCACAGCCGCCGCCAAGGTAGGTTTCAACCAGGACGTTGACGTTCTCGTTGGTGACCGGTGTGAAGGTCATGCCATTGGCGCGGAAGTAGTCGGCCAAGTTCAGTTCGGTCGTGGTGCCGGTCAGCACACAGATCGTTGCGCCATCAAGATCCAGCGCCGAGGTGATGCCGCTATCGGCGGGCACCAGGAAGCCTTGGCCGTCGTAGAAGTTGACGGTGGTGAAATCGAGGCCAAGCTGCGTGTCGCGCACGGCGGTCCATGTGGTGGTACGCGACAGCATGTCGCTTTCGCCGTTCGACAGGGCGGTGAAGCGTACGGCCGAGGTCACGGACTGATATTCGACCATGTCCGGGTCGCCAAAGATGGCTGCGGAAACGGCCCGGCACAGGTCTACGTCGGCACCCGACCAGGTGCCATCTTCGGCCAGTGAATAGAAACCTGGTGTGGGCAGACCGACTTGGCAGTTCAGCATCCCGCGTTCCTGCACGGAAGCAAGGGTTTCTTGTGCAAAGGCTGGCGCAGCGGCGCCGATCGCCAAAGCGCAAAAAGTAGTGGCTAGAAATCGCATATTTTACATCCCCGTTCTTTGTGTGAACCGTCAGACCCTTTTCCGGGCGACTTCCATAACAGTAGGCAGGTCGGCTTTTACTGGAAGCATGACGGCTCAACTCTGGGGGTCGACCCATTAATAGCAAGGATTAAGGGCATGAATTGGGTATTTTGCTTAAATTATGTGCAGCTTTGAATCCCCAAAGGCCGTCGCCAAGAGATTCTTTTCGCGACGTCTGGGCCTGTCGCGCGGAACTGCCTAGTCCTTGTCTATGACCACACGATTGTCAGGGCAGGACACGAAAGGACACCGACGATGACGGCATTGGATCTGAACTTCGTACAGAAGAACTTTCCGGCTTTGGGGCACGGACAGGTGTATCTGGATAACGCAGGCGGCTCTCAGGTGGCGCGCCAAGTGGCCGATCGGCTGACGGAATATCTGTTCACCGCGAATGTTCAGTTGGGGGCCAGCTATGCCGCGTCTGCCACTGCGGGAAAGATGGTGGACGAAGGCCGTCGCGCTTTGATGACACTGATGAATGCCGCGCGACCCGAAGAGATCGTGATGGGTGCGACCACAACCCAACTGTTCGATCAACTATCGCGCGCATTGGTGCAGACATGGCAACCCGGCGATGAGGTGATCGTCACGAATTTCGATCACGAGGCGAACATCGGACCGTGGCGCAAGCTGGCGGCCCAAGGCATCGTTACCCGCGAATGGAAGATGCCGCAGGGCGCGTCCTTGCCAGATCTGGATGATCTGGCCGCGTTGATCACCGACAAGACACGTCTGGTCGCGGTCACGCATACCTCGAACATCTATGGCACGATCAACCCTATTCGTCAGATCGCCGATCTTGTTCATGCCGCCGGCGCGCTGCTTTGTGTGGATGGGGTGGCATACGCCCCGCACCGTGCGGTGGATGTGCAGGCCCTTGGCGCAGATTTCTACGGGTTTTCGATCTACAAGACCTATGGCCCCCATTTTGCGACGCTTTATGGCCGCTATGATCACCTGCTTGCCGCAGGCAACATCAACCACCGCTTCTTTACGGCTGCCAAGGTCCCCCAAAAATTGGAACCCGGGAATGCCAGCTATGAATTGGCCTATTCCTGTATTGGAGTGGTCGACTATCTTGAGGCGCTGGCCAATGCCCATGGCATCAATTCAACCGGGCGCGCAGCGGTTGAAGCTGCCTTTGCCCTGATCGCAGCCCATGAACAGGTACTGTCGCAACGCCTGCTCGACTATCTTGCGTCTCGGCCCGATGTGACGATCATCGGCGATCCGTCAGCAGACATGGACCGGCGTGTTCCCACGATTTCCTTTGTCGTCGATGGCCTGTCGTCCGCCAGCCTCGTGGAGGCAGTGGACCCCACGGGCATCGGCATCCGGTTCGGTGACTTCTATTCGCGTGAGTTGGTGGACAGCCTTGGCCTGCCAAACGCAGATGGCGTTATTCGCGTGTCGGCCGTGCATTACAACACAGTGGAGGAGATGGACGCCCTGATCGCGCGACTGGAGGAATTGCGCAGCGGCGAGGCCGCGGAATGAGTGCGCTGGATACCATCGTCTCCGGTGCAACGATTTGTACCGACAGCGAGACCTTCCAAGCAGATATCGGCATCAAGGACGGTCGTATTGCAGCAATCGGCCATGATCTTGGCGATGCAGCCGAGGTCATTGACGCCACAGGTTTGCTTGCCCTGCCCGGCGGGATCGACAGTCATGTCCATATCTCGCAACCCGGCGAGCCGGGCGTGGTCATGGCCGATGACTTTGAAACCGCGACGCGCTCTGCGATTTTTGGCGGCCACACCACGTTGCTGCCGTTTTGTCTGCAATCCAAGGGGCAAACCCTGCGCGACGCAGTGCAATGGTATCATGGTCTGGCTGATGGCAATTGTTATACCGACGTCAGCTTTCACCTGATCATCACAGACCCGACGCCACAGGCTCTGGGTCAGGATCTGCCTGCGCTGGTGGCTGACGGGTACACCTCGATCAAGTTATTCATGACCTATGAAGGGATGAAGTTGAGCGATCGTGAGATCCTCGAGACATTGGAGGCTGCAAAAACCTGCGGCGCGCTGGCTCTGGTGCACGCCGAAAACGATGACATGATCGAATATTTGCGTGACGTTGCAGGTGACCGGGGGGATATCGCGCCGAAATTTCACGCCACAACCCGCCCCATCCCGGCAGAACGAGAGGCGACGCACCGCGCCATTGCGCTGGCGGAGGTCATTGGCGTGCCGATCGTCGTTGTCCACGTCTCCAACCGCGACGCGATGGAGGAGATCGCCGCCGGACGCGCCCGTGGCAGCAAGGTCTACGGCGAGACCTGCCCCCAATACCTCATGCTGACCAAGGACGATCTTGATCTTGAGGGATTTGACGGCGCAAAATATGTCTGTTCTCCACCGCCCCGCGATACCGCCAGCCAGATTGCCTGCTGGGAAGGACTGCAAACCGGCGTGTTCGACATCTTTTCGTCCGACCACTGCCCCTATCGCTTTGAAGATCCTCAGGGCAAGAAACGCCCCGCAGGCCTGAAAAGCTTTCGCTGGGTGCCAAATGGCATTCCGGGTGTGGAAACCAGCCTGCCAATCCTGTTTTCCGAAGGCGTCAGCAAGGGCCGCATCGATCTGCAGCGTTTCGTGGCGCTCAGTTCGACAAACCATGCCAAGCTTTACGGTCTTTATCCGCGAAAGGGCACCATTGCGGTGGGATCCGATGCCGACATCGTTCTGTGGGATCCAGCGCGCACGGAAACCCTGCGCCAAGACATCATGCACCATGGTGCCGATTATACGCCCTACGAAGGGCTGGACGTCGTGGGGTGGCCGACGCGCACCATCCTGCGCGGCAAGACAATCATGCGGGACGGAGCGTTATTGGTTGAAAAGGGCTGGGGCCAATATCAGAAACGCGCGCTGCATGGGCAGGAATTGACCTGAGTGCATGATTGCTGCCGGATTGCCCCGCATGCGCATCAGGATAAATCAGCGTCGTTTGACACCCTGCGAACCGCCTGACCGTTAACCCGGGCTTCAGTCTTGGAACCTATCCCTGGGATCAGGTTCTGGGGTTCAAGATGACAAAAACACCTGACAATGCAGTTCGACCGATCATCATCAAACGCAAGAAGGTGATCGTCGCAGGGGGGCATCACGGCGGTGCATGGAAAGTTGCCTACGCGGATTTTGTAACCGCAATGATGGCATTCTTCATGTTGATGTGGCTGCTGAACGCCACAACCGAACAACAGCGCAAGGGCTTGGCCGACTACTTCAGCCCGACGGTCCCGGTGGCACGGATATCCGGCGGCGGTGATGGTGCGTTTGGCGGCGACAGTCCGTTTTCCGAAACGACGACGGCCCAGAATGGCACCGGCGCCACAAATCTCAGGCCGACAGCCGGGCGGCAAAGCCTTGGCATGAACGGCACGGATCACACCGAAGACCGTCTTGCAGAAGCACAGGAACAGGCCATCGCAGCCGCGTTGGAGGCCGCGCTGAGCGGTGGTGGTGACAGCAGCGTCAGCGAGCTGGCCCTGCAACATATCAACACGCGGTTGAGTGATGAGGGGCTGATCATCGAGATATTCTCGCGGCCCGGTGCGCCGCTGTTCGACCAGGAAACCGGTGCGCCGGTATACTGGTTGGGTGATTTGGCCAGCGTCATGGCCAGCCTGTTTTCGACCGTAACCAACACTGTCGCCATCGCGGGTCACGTGCAGGCCGAACCGATCGTCGTGGCGTCCGAAAGCCGGTGGCAAACATCAACGGACCGCGCCCAGATGATGCGGTTGCTGCTTGAGGAAGGTGGGCTTGACCCCGCCCGTGTCGCCCGCGTGACGGGCCATGCGGACAGGGCACCCGTGACAGATCCGCGGATGGACCCGCGCAATGACCGGATTGAGGTAATCTTGCTCCGAAATCGGGTGTGATCCGGCGACCCAGCGGGAAAAACCCGGCAAATTTGATCTGTTAGGACTGCCTTAAGGGAGAACCCCGCATGGTGGCCCCAAATCGAGATGCAGCAGAAAGGCGCATGTGATGACGATATCCTCCTCACTGAATTCCGGAATCGCCGGATTAAACGTAAACGCCACACGGCTTGCGACCATCTCCGACAACATCGCGAACTCGGGCACGTATGGTTACAAGCGTGCAGCGGCCGATTTTCATTCCATGGTCATCGGCGAGGGTACGGGGAGTTACTCGGCAGGCGGCGTCCGGGTGTCTTCGTCGCGGATGATTGACCAGCGCGGAACCCTGATCACGACCAACAACCCGACAGATATTGCCATCGGCGGGCGCGGCATGTTGCCGATCACATCTGCCGCCGCGTTGAATCAGCCGGGCGACAGTCTGCCCATCATGCTCACGACCACTGGCTCATTTCGGCCTGACTCAGAAGGTATCCTGCGCACTGGCACCGGGCATGTCCTGATGGGATGGCCCGCGTCTCCCGATGGCACGATGCCCGGGTTTCCCCGCGATACCTTCGATGGGCTCGAACCGGTGCAGATCGGATCCAATCAGTTTGCGGGCGATCCGACCACCAGCATGCAACTAAGTGTAAATCTTCCGGCAACCTATACGCAGGCCGGTGCAAACGGTGACGCATTAACCATGTCGGCTGAGTATTTCGATAATCTCGGGACCTCCCAATACCTTGAAATCAACTATACGCCGACGGTGCCCGCCAGCGGCACATCCCACGAATGGATGATGGAAATTCGCGATTCCGCATCAAACGGCAGCGTTATTGGCGAATACACGATCACCTTTGACGATGCGCGTGGTAACGGCGGCAACCTGTTGAGCGTCACACAGGTCAGCGGCGGCGCCTATGATCCGCTGACCGGGGCCATCGGGCTGACTGTGGATGGCGGTCCGATTGATCTTCAGATCGGAACACTGGGCGATCCGGGTGGCCTGACGCAGTTGTCAGACAGCTTTGCCCGCGCGCCCGTTGTCAAAGACGGGTCCCCAGTTGGAAATCTGACCACGGTGGAGGTTGATGCAAATGGTTTCCTGCATGCCATCTACGACAGCGGATTCACCCGGACGATCTATCAGATCCCCGTGGTCGACGTGCCGAATATGAACGGACTGATCTCGCTGGATAACCAGGCGTTTCAAGTCTCGGCCAATAGCGGCCCGATCTTTCTTTGGGATGCCGGAGACGGGCCGACCGGAGAAATGGTCGGCTTCGCTCGTGAAGAGTCCGCCACCGACGTGGCCGCTGAACTGACGCAGCTGATCCAGACCCAGCGCGCCTACTCCTCCAATGCCAAGATCATTCAGACGGTCGACGAAATGCTGCAGGAAACAACGAACATCAAGCGTTGATCCCCCTCAAGGGACCTGATCCATGAGCATCTCCAGCGCGCTGTCGAATGCATTAAGCGGCCTGACCGTGTCGTCTCGTGCGACAGATATCCTGTCCTCCAACGTCGCAAACGCGATGACAGACGGCTATGGCACGCGCAGGTTGGAAGTCGGTGCGCGCGTGCTGGGCAACGCAGGTGCCGGGGCGCAGGTCATCGGCGTGACCCGAATGGCCGATATGGTTCTGATCGGGCAACGCCGGGGGGCGGATTCCAGTTTGGGCGCCGCCGCCACGCTGGCAGGGTATCATGGCCGCATCGAGCAATTGATTGGCACGCCCGATGCCTCGGGCAGCCTGTCAGCCAAGTTCGCAGATTTTGAGGCTGGCCTGATTTTGGCCGCGAACGGGCCTGACAGCCAAACAAGGCTGACGGCTGCCGTGACGGCAGCGATTGAGATGGTGACCGCGATCAACGACACCGCCGACGGCATTCAGGGAGAGCGGCTTGTCGCTGACCAGCGGATCGGACAGATGGTCGTGCAACTCAACGACAACCTCTCTCGTCTGGCAGATCTGAACCAACAGATCCGCTCTGGCATGGGTGGCGGTCGCGATGTATCCGCGCTTTTGGACGCGCAACAGGTTCTGGTCGATCAGATCGCACCGATGATCCCGCTGCACGAACGCCGCGACGGCGGTGGCCAACTGCAGCTCTACAGCAACGATGGCCGTGCCCTGCTGGATGGGAGGGCCGCGCAACTCGGGTTTTCAACTGCCTCCGTGATGGAGGCAGACATGACGCTTGCGAATGGCGCGCTCTCGGGGCTGTCCGTAAACGGTCAGCCGGTCCCGCTTGCTGGTGCTTTCCCCGCGTTTCAGGGCGGCGCACTGTCGGCGCAGTTTCATATACGAGACGTCGACGCGGTGGCATCTCAGGCCAGGCTCGATGCCGTCGCCCTAGATTTGGCCGCGCGGTTTGACGCCACGGGGCTTGATCCGACGCTGGGGGCCCTTGACGCTGGCCTCTTTACCGATGCCGGTGGGCGGGCCGATGGCTTGAACGAGGTCGGGCTGGCAAGCCGACTGCGGATCAACATCGCGGTCGTTGCTGATTCCGGCGGTGATGTCGCGCGCCTGCGCGACGGCTTGGGTGCGACCAGTGCCGGCCCGATCGGCGATGCGGGCCTGCTTATGGGCATGATCGACGCTCTTGGGGCAAGCCGCACAACCCAATCGGGCGGCTTTTCGGCTGTGGGACGCAGCATGGCGGGTCTTGTGTCCGACCATCTCTCGCTTGCAGGTCTGGCTCGGCAGACGGCAGAAACCCACCAAGGGCATGAATCTGCCCGCCACGCGGCCTTCCGCCAAGAAGAGTTGTCGGGCGGCGTCGACACCGATGCCGAGATGCAGCGGCTGTTGCAGATCGAACAGGCCTATGCCGCCAATGCCCGGGTGATCGCGACCGTCGAACAGATGATGGATCAACTCATGAGGCTGGGTGCATGAACAGTGTCGGTTCTGGTGACATGGCCCAGTTTTTTCGCCTGCGCAATGACGGCAGCCGCATGCAAAACGACCTTCTTCGTCTCACGACCGAGTTGAGCACCGGCCAGACAGCGGATATCGGGCGCAGTCTGGCCGGTGATTTCTCGGGGCTGTCGGATATCACGCGCAGCCTGCGGTTAAACACGGCATTTCGCCACTCGATCACTGAGGCGGCAACACAAGCGGCCACCAGACAATCGGCGCTTTCTGCCATTCAATCGCAGGTATCTGCGCTTGTCCCCGACCTGATGGCGGCAACAGCAAGCGGATCGCTGGCGGACCTGTCGCTGGACGCCGCCAATACCACCGACCGCTTCATTCAATCGGTCGCAACGATGAACCTGCGGATCGCAGGCCAAAGCGTGTTCGCAGGCAACGCGCCGGACCAGCCCGCACTGATTGACGGGCGCGCAATACTGGACGGATTGACCGCCTTGGTCGCCGGGGCCGCCACGTCCCCGGACATGATCGCGCTGGTATCAGACTGGTTTATGACCCCCGGCAGCGGATATGACACCCAAGCCTGGCAGGGCGGAGCCGGGCCCGCCTCACCAATCACGCTTGCCGAGGGGGTCCGCACAGACCCGTCGGTCAACGCACTCGCCCCGGAAATACGGCAGGCACTTGCTGGTCTTGCGTTGTCAGCCCTCGTCGGCGAACGCGCCGGGCCGGGTTCAACCACAGATCGCGGCCACATGATTGAGACGGCTGCCAATTGGCTGCGGACGGGAGAATCCGGCCTGACCCAATTGCAGGCCCGCCTCGGCGGCGCCGAAGCCCGCATCGAAGAGGCGCGCGTGCAAGCCGAAACAACGCGTGCAAGCCTTGAAATCGAACGTGGTCGCATCACCGCCGCAGATCCCTATCGCACCGCAACTGAACTTGAGGCGCTGCAAAATCAGCTTGATGCACTCTACCTGATGACTGCGCGCCTGTCCCGCCTGACCCTAATGGAGTACCTTCGATGATCCGGATGATTTGCCTGTCACTGGCCGTTTTTCTTTTTGTAGGCGCGGCGTCAGCGCAAGCTATTCGCATCAAGGATCTTGTGGATGTCGACGGGGTGCGCGGGAACGATCTGTTGGGCTACGGCCTGGTCGTCGGTCTGAACGGGACGGGCGATGGTCTGCGCAACGCGCCCTTCACCGAAGAAATCATGACAAATATTCTGGAGCGGCTGGGCGTAAACGTCACCGGCGAACAATTCCGCCCCCAGAACGTGGCCGCCGTCATCGTTACTGCGACCCTACCACCATTTGCCCGCGCAGGAGGCCAGATTGACATCACCGTGTCTGCCATCGGCGATGCCGACAGCTTGCTGGGCGGAACGCTTGTAATGACGCCCCTGACCGCCGCCGACGGCGAGATCTACGCCGTGGCGCAGGGCACGATCATCGCAGGCGGCGCCTCGGTTCAGGGGGATGCCGGAAGCGTTGTTCAGGGCGTGCCAACTGCTGGCACCGTCCCGTCGGGCGCGCGGGTCGAGCGCGAGGTGCCATTTGCCTTTGCCGATATGGAAGACATTCGTCTGGCCCTGCGCACACCCGATTTCACCACGGCAGCGCGGATCGAGACCGCAATCAACTCATCTTACGGTCGCGGTGTTGCTGTGATGCTTGATGCAGGGACGGTATCGTTGAGTTTTGCCGCGACACGTGACGGCTCTCCCGCTCATACCATCAGCCGGATCGAGAACATCCTGGTCGAACCTGAACGTCGGGCGCGCGTGGTTGTTGATCAGCGGTCCGGGACCATTGTGATGGGTGAAGACGTCCGGATCAGCCCGGTTGCCGTCGCGCAAGGAAATCTGACCCTTCGGATCGAAGAAACGCCGATGGCGGTCCAGCCAAATCCATTTTCGGACGGCGAAACCGTCATCGTGCCACGGACCACCGCAACGATTGATGAGGCCCCCGGAACGGCCTTGGCTCAAGTGAACGGCGGCACGTCCCTCTCCGAGGTTGTCTCGGCCCTGAATGCGCTTGGTGTGTCACCGCGCGAAATGATCGATATCCTGAACAGCATCCAAGCGGCTGGCGCACTGCATGCCGAATTCATTGTCCACTGACCGCTTGATCCGGTCGTTACGACAAACGCCGCCCTTCTGCTGAGGGGCGGCGTTCTGCAGTCTGGCGATCGGGGCGCGTCTCAGGTCCGTTGCAGGTATCTCATCACGGCCCGCGAACGGTATCCTGGCAACGTCTTGAGAACCGAAACGCGCAGGGCACGGTCCTGATCGCGCAAGATATGTGCGATGACGGCGGGGTGTTCATTCGCCAATTGGTCTGGATCGATCAGGCCCGCTATGCGTGTTGACAACATCCCCGCAGCAATATCCGCAACCGGAGGAAGCCCATCACCGACGGCATCCTGAGACACGGGAGACGGCAGCAGTTCGCCGATGTCATTTTGTCTGTCGGCCAGCAAGCCGCTGTCGCGCAACCGCTGCAGCAGACGGTTCCGTTGCCAGGTCATCGCGTCTTCATCCAGCGACGCATTGGCATCGGTCGCGTCCGGGGCGTGCAGGTCAAGCCCACGCGCCTTCATTGCGGCAAGCCCGCGAGGACCAAGCAACTCGGCCAAGACACGTTGTTTTTGAACGCGGTCACGGGGTAAGGGGTCGGTTGTCTGGTTTTGCATTCTGGTGCCTTCTCTCAGAAATAGCTGCGCACAAGCGCTCCGGTAATCAACGTCCACCCATCGGCCACCACGAAGAACGCCAGTTTGAACGGCAGGGACACGATTGCTGGCGGCACCATCATCATGCCCATCGACATGAGGATCGCGGCCACCACTAGGTCGATGATCAAGAACGGCAGGAAGATCAGAAAGCCGATCTGAAAGGCCCGCTCGACCTCGGACAGCATGAACGATGGGATCAGGATTGAGGCGTCGGGAACTTCTGACAGGGTCTCACCGCGCAGCCCGCTCAGGCTGGCCAACGTTTCACCATCGACGCGGTTCATCATGAACCCCCGAAACGGCTCATAAGCAGCCGACAAGGCATCTTCCACACCAAGCGAACCGTCGATCATCGGCGCGATCCCGACGGCGTAGGCCTCCTGAAAGACCGGGGCCATGACAAAATAGGTCAAGAAAAGCGCCAAGCTCACGATCAACATGTTCGGTGGGGACTGCTGTAGCCCAATGGCCTGCCGCAGTATCGACAGGACCGTGACGATGAACGGGAAACAGGTGATCATGATAGCAAGGCCGGGCGCAAGACTGAGCACCGTGATCAACGCGATCAACTGGATCGCGCGCGCGCTTACCGAACCCTCGCCGCCCAGATCGATCGAGATCTCCTGTGCATGGCCTAGCCCCGGCCAAAGCACAGCGCAGATCAACAGGGTCAGACACAGGGCAGATGTTCTAGGCATCCGCAATCTCGGTATCCGCCATTTCGGTCAGGCGAACCGCCAATTGTCCGGCGCGATCCCCCTCCATTTCCACCAGCTCGCCTTCGCCGATCAACCGATCACCAATATAAAGTTCGACCTTGTCCTCCATCCGCCGGTCCAGCTGCAGGACGGTATCGCGCGTCAGGGTCATCATCTCGCCAAGGTTGGGGTGCGCGCGACCCACACAAACCCGGATTTCAATTGGAACAGCGCGCAATGCTGCATGGCGTGCGGATGTGGTGGGATCTGTCATCAGGCAACCTCGGCGGTGGGGGCGATAAGGGACATCTCTTGAGTGACTGTGCGAATGACTTCCGCCATGCTGGCGGCCGCAGCACACAGGTCGATCTCCCGCTCCTCTCCGCCGAAACGGACCGAGATCTGACCCTCGGCAAATGCCGGCTCAGGGCGGATGGAAATCGTCAGCCGATCGTCGGCGCCGGTGATCTTTTCCAACGCCGCACAAGCTGCGGGGGCGGCGCGCAATTCCACCGCCAAGTTGCTGGTGGCATGCTCGGCAATTGCGCCAAGCTCTGCGGTCAATACCGGGCCGATCGCTGCGGCCGCCACTGTCGGCAACAGGCTGTCGGTGATCTGGTTGAACAGGGGTGTCAGCGCCAACAGCACATCGCGCCGCGCTTCGGCATATGTGAACGCCATTTCCTGAAGATTGCGTGCCAGATCGGCGCTGATATGGGCGCGCGCCTCCGACTCCGCCGTCAGGCAATCGTCCCAACCGCTTTTATATCCCTTTTCGAACGCCGACAGCCGATCTTCCTCGGGTAATGCATGCGATGCATCTGCCAGCATTTCATCTGCACGATCATACGACCGCACGGGGCCGAAATCGTCTAACATAAGTGGGCGTATCATCGGCTCACCTCCTCATCTTCGTCCATCCAGCTGCGGAGGATCTCCACCGTTTCTTCCTCACGCTCCTCGATCAACCGCCGCAGCCGCGCAACAGGGTCACTTGCCGGGGCTGCGACCATCGGCGGTGGCGCAGCGATCGGGTCCAAACCAGACTCCGGTGAAGGAAGTTCATGGATAGTATTCGCGGCCGCCAAGGCGCGCGGTGGCGCCCGGCCGACGGTAGAGACAGTAGGATCGTTTGCTCGCGTCGCGGGCGCCTCCAGAAGCGGCGCCGTAACTGGCGCGCGTGGAAAATTATCCTCCGGGGGGGCGATAAAATTCGCGGAACGCAACATGGGGCGCAACAACCCAAATGTAATCGCCAGCGCGACAGCACTAAGGAGTGCGATCTGCAAGAGCCGGTTCAGGTCCAGCCCGGCCCCGGCAGTCGGTTCGATAAGGTCATTGGCTGGAAGCGCTTCGAACGCCATCGATTGAATGGAAACCTGGTCCCCCCTCTCGAGGTCAAAGCCAATGGCCGAACGCACCAAGGTTTCCAGCGCGGCGATTTCCTCATCCCTTCGGGGCACGATGGTTGCCACGCCATCGGCCCCCACTTCGGTGACACCGTTCAAAAGGACAGCAACTGAGATGCGGCGCACGCCACCCGGTACGTGCTCGACCTCGCGCTGGGTCTCTGACATGTCGAACGTCACGCGCTCGCGGCTTTCGGTGGCCGTGCTGGTCGATGAGCTGTCCCCCTCGACGTCGCCCGCGTCTGGCAGGTTGGATGCGACGGTAACTCCACCTGCATTGTTGTCGCGGGCCGAATCCTCCCGTTCTTCCGTGTCGGTTGAAATGACGACGCGGCTTTGGGGGTCAATCAACCGCTCCAGAATGGTTTCGCGCGCGGTTGTAAGTTCGACGGTGACCTCAACGACCGCGTTCCCCGGACCCACGCGGGCAGCAAGAAGGCGGGCGATGTTCTGGCGCAAAGTCTCGGCCCGGTCGTTGGCATCGGCCCCCGGTGACATCAGACTATCGCCGCCCAACACGTGACCGCTATCCGCGTCGATCACGGTCACATTTTCTGCCAGCAAGCCGGGAACTGATGACGACACAAGATAGCGCAGCGCCTGCGCATGCGAGGCCGAGATCGCGCCCGATGCCGGCTGCAACGCGACCGACGCCGTCACCATCTGCGCTGGCTGAAATGGGTCTTGGCCGGGGTTGGCAATCAGGACACGCGCCGCCCGAATATGTGGGCTGGACACAATCGTGCGGGCAAGTTCGCCCTCCTTGGCGCGCCAAAAAGCAGCATCGAACATCTGCGAGGTGGTGCCGAAGCCCGAGAGCGAATCCAGCAGTTCATAACCCGCAGCACCGTTTGCAGGCAGACCATCCGCCGCCAACGCCATACGCAGTTGATCGCGCATCGCCTGTTCCACGAAAATCGCATCGCCACGCACGGTGTAGATTGCGCCGCGGGCATCCAACGCCTGAATCACCTGCCCTGAGGCGGTCGCATCAAGACCGGAATAAAGCAGCGTATAGGACGGTGCGGTTGCAAGACGGCTGAGGATGACGAGCACCGCGAGAAGCGCGACGACACTGCCGATCAAGAACGCCCGGCGCCGTGTATCCAGCCCCATCCAAAACCCGGTCAGTCCGTTCACCTGATGCCTCGCTTGTCATGCCATTCTGGCCAACTGCCCCGGTGATAGCCTCCTCGCGATTAACAATCGGTTAGTGCTGTCGCGCTATCACCACAGTCGACACAAACCTGATGAGAGAGCGACATGGCCGATATTGCCGCCCCTGAATCCGAGCCAAGGAAACGCGGCATCATGATGCCAATTCTGGTTGGCCTGCTGTTGGCGGGCTTGGCGGGCGCAGGTGGATTTTGGGCTGTCGGCCAAGGGTTCTTCGCAGGCTCGGCCACACCAGAAACCGATAACCATGCGGGCAATGCCGATGATGGTGGCCACGCGGCAACCAGCCACTCTGCGGTGGCCTTCGTTCCGCTGGAAACGCTGACGATCTCCCTTGGCGGCGAATCGTCTGGCCAGTTCCTGATCTTTACCGCGCAACTTGAGGTCGCACCCGAACACGAGTCCGAGGTGACGACCCTCACACCGCGGGTTCTGGATGTCCTGAACAGCTATCTCCGCGTGATCAGCGTGGCGGAACTGAGTGAGCCCACCAGCCTGATGCGCCTGCGTTCCCAGATGCTGCGCAGGGTGCAGATAGTGACCGGTACGGGGCGCGTTCGTGACCTCTTGATAACGCAATTCGTGGTGAACTGATGCAAGCCTACCTGAGTATCGCGGCCGATTTCCTGATGATTTGCGCCAGTGCCGGCGCGGGCATCTATTGCATGGTGTTGTCGCGGCGGCTGACGCGGCTGACAAGCTTTGACAAAGGTCTTGGCGGCGCGATCGCCGTCATGTCCGCACAGGTCGACGAGATGAAAGCAGCCCTCGTCAACGCCAAGTCAGGGTCGGACGCGGCGGGGCGCCATCTTGGAGATTTGACCCGTCAGGCCCGCGAGATCGGGGCAGAGCTGGAGATGATGATCGCCGCCTGTCATGACTTCGCCGAGGAGGCGATTGCAGTTCAAACCCCGGACCCTGCACCGCCCCCCATCAAAGACGAAACCAGCCCCCAATCCGCCGATGACACCCCCCCGATCTTTGGCAGCCGCCGCAACGCCGAACGCGCGGCCCCGGTATTCCACCACCGCGCAACGGCCAGGACCTAGAGCATGGCGCGGCAAAAATCCCATCGCAGATGGCGCCAGCGCAGTCTGCTGACGCTTTTGGGTCTGTTTTTTGCGGTCTCCTCGGTGTTGCGTCTGGGAAACATCGATGAAGCCTGGGCGAATATCGGCACGCCGATTGACAGCGACATCATGACGGTCGGCTCCTGTGACATGACCGATACACTCCGCGCCACCCTCGCCGAAGCCGCGAGCTTGCGTGACGGGCTGACGGAACGGCAATTGGCGCTGGATGACAGGGAACGGGCGCTGGATGCCGCGCAGATCCTGATCGAGGCACGCATCGCGGAACTTGAAGCCGCCGAGGCGCGGCTGGAGGCCCTTCTGTCGCTATCAGACAGCGCGGCCGAGACCGACCTTGAACGCCTGACGCGTGTATACGAGACGATGGATGCCGCCGAATCCGCCCCCCTCTTTGCCCAGATGGAGCCCAGTTTCGCGGCCGGGTTTCTATCCCGGATGACGCCGGAAGCCGGGGCCTCACTTCTGGCCGAACTGGAACCGCAGGCGGCCTATGCCATCTCGGTGGTTCTTGCCACGCGCAATGCGTCAGCCCCACGGCGCGACGCCCCCGACACACAAGATTAAGGATTTCTCCTCATGATCACGAAGCCGCAAATCCGGAGGCGCAAATGATTGGGATCATCGGGATAATCGTCGTCGTGGTCACCGTCTTCGGCGGCTATATGGCCGCAGGCGGAAAATTCGGCATCATCCTCAAATCGTTGCCCTATGAAATGACCATGATCATCGGCGCCGCCGCAGGCGCTTTCATCATTGCCAACGATAAATCGGGGATCACGCA
This sequence comes from Paracoccaceae bacterium, assembly GCA_017854585.1. GTDB lineage: Bacteria > Pseudomonadota > Alphaproteobacteria > Rhodobacterales > Rhodobacteraceae > JAFMHK01. Next base: position 43,210 of record JAFMHK010000021.1, on the reverse strand, counting down.
CACCATCAGGGACGTCAAGAAGGTCTTCAAGGGGCCGAAATGGCGGCATGCGGATTTTCGCGATCTTCTGTGTCTTCTGTTCGAATTGATCCGTCTAGGCCGTCAGAATGCGGTCGCGCTGGAGGAGCATATCGAGACACCGAGCACCTCGGACATCTTCGGGCGCTATCCCCGCATCATTGCTGACAAGGAAGCGGCCGGGCTGATTTGCGACACACTCCGCTCGGCCTCGATGAACTACGACGATCCGCATCAGGTCGAAGAGATATTGGATAAGCGCCTTGATGCGCGCCTGCACCATGCGATGCATTCGTCGCATGCCCTGCAAACCGTCGCCGACGGGCTGCCGGCCCTTGGGATCGTCGCGGCGGTTCTGGGCGTGATCAAGACCATGGGCTCCATCGATCAACCTCCCGAGATCTTGGGGAAACTGATTGGCGGTGCCCTGGTTGGAACGTTTCTGGGCGTTTTTCTGGCCTATGGTTTCGTCGGCCCCTTCGCCACCAAGGTCAAGATGGTGGTCGAAGAAGACCACCAATTCTACCTCCTGATCCGCGAGGTGTTGATCGCGAACCTCCACAACCATGCGACCAATATCTGCATAGAAGTGGGCCGGCAGAACACGCCCAGCCACATTCGCCCGGAATTTGCGGATCTGGAAACCGCCCTGCGCAATCTGAAACAATCGGCCGCAGCATGATGAGAATTCTGATCATGGCGCTGGCGTCGTGCTGGACTCAGGCTGGTCTGACACAGACTGTACGGGTCCAGTCGGGCGAACATGAGGGGTTTTCACGTCTCGTCTTACCGATCGGGACGGACCGTAGCTGGACGCTGGATCAGGACGGGAACGAATGGTCGCTTGGCTTTTCGCCAAGTGTGACGGCCTTCGATCTTGATCGCGTCTATCAGTTGATCCCACGTGACCGGTTAGCCGCAATAACAGAGGATGGCGGCTTGCGCCTCAGCATCGGATGCGCCTGCTCCGTCACGGCATTTCGGCACCAAGCGCGGTTTCTGGTGATCGATATCGCGGATGCGCCTGATGCAACGGAACCGGACGGACAAGATGTTATGCCTGCCGGAACCGCATCGCCACTCCTCCCGCTGGCACAAATCCTGAACCGTCCGCAAATAACGTTGGACACAGGCGGTGCCGCTCCCGATCTGGGGGGCACCGACCCCACTCGCCTGATGGAAGCTGCCGCGATCATGTCGGAACAACTGGCACGCGCAGCTGCCGCAGGCCTGCTTGAGGCCAGCACGGGCCAGCCGCTGTCCCATGCCACGCCGGTGCGCCGCACCGACGCAATCCTCGTCGAGGGTGACCGAGCGACAGGCCCCCCGGAAATCATCCCTGCCTTACCGCTTCCCATTCGTGCGGAAACTGCTTTCGATGCTGCGCAACATGCCGATCAGGGCGCAGAGCCGCAACGCACCTCGGTGGCCTGTCAGGGCCACTCCCTGCCGATTGCGGAATGGGCGCACGGCATCGGGTTCGAACAGGAAATCGGGACGCTGCGCGCCGCGCTTTATGACGGGCGTGACGTTTTGCGTCCGGATGGCGTTCTGCAATTGGCGCGCTATTATCTCTATCACGGCTTCGGAGCAGAGGCCGCGTTCTGGCTTAATCAGCTTTCCGACCCGCCACCGAGCCTGCTAGCCATCTCACATATCCTCGACCATCGGCCCGGCGCCGCATTTGCCACCACCGGCAACACGGCCCAGTGCAGCGCGGCAGAGGTGCTCTGGAGGGTTCTTGGCCAGGGGGAAATGCCCGACCTGTCAGATGAGCAATTGGGCGCCCTACAACAAAGCTATGCGGCATTGCCGCCCGGGTTGCGAGACCAGGTGGGGTCGGATCTTGCAGGATGGCTTCAGGAAAACGGGCACGCCGCCGCAGCAAGAAACATACGCGATATAATGCTGCGTGGTGGTCGGGTATCAGACGATGCGCAGCTGCTCCTTGATCTGAGCCTCGGGATCGGCGCACCCAACACCGCCCAAGACGCTCTTTCCGCGATCTTATATCACAATAGGACAGACGCGCCATCAGCACTGGCACATCTCCTGACCGTCGGCGACCTGTCGGCCAGCGATGACCTGATCGAAGCGGCGGAGGCGACGTTGCGGGAAACCGGGTTGGACACAGCACCTGATGGACTGTGGCATCAGCTGATCATGGCATATGCAGCCGCAGGCGACATCGAACGTGTCGGCCAGTTGATCGGGGAAGGCTTGGCTCAAGACGACGGCGCCGCCGCGATCCTGACACCGCTTTTCGCCACCCTGATTGCGCAAGGCGATACTGCGGGCATTGCCATGATGGCCAGCCGTTTTGCCGACGAATGGACAGCGACCGGATCGGACGCTGGACGGATCCGTCAGGCAGCGATAGGCCACTTGCGCGATGCGGGGCTTTTGGTGCTGGCAGAAGAACTCAGGCCACGCGGCAGCGCACCTTTGATCCTGCCCGCCAGCACCCAGATCGCACCGCCGGTTGTCAGCTCGGCCAGATCCGCGTGGGAAAGCGGCAATTGGGCCGGACTGGCCAACGAGGCGGCCGGGCCCCATGCCGAAATCGCCCAGACGCTCTTGCGTCTGGATCAGGGTGCTGCGCCACAACCACAATCCGCGACAGCAATCTCGCTCATGCTTGACCAAAGCCGCGAAACCCGCGCCCAGATCGTGGCCCTGCTTCGCGAACCCTCCTTGTCATCTCCGGCGGCTGTGCCCGTCGACTGATCCACCCTTCTGCAAGAATTGCGGAGTTTCCAATGCCATCTCCGGTCACCTCTACAGCCCGATCCGGGCGCTGGCTCCTGCTCTCGGTGATCGGGGGCATCGCATCGATCGGTGTTCTGCACGCCAGCACTGCGGATATATGTGATGCCGCCGCCCAAGAGGCTGCAACCGCGACCGGGATTCCGCCTGCCATCCTCCAGGCCATTACGCGCACGGAAACCGGGCGCACGACGGGAACCGTGTTTGCGCCTTGGCCATGGACCGTTAATATGGAAGGTGCGGGACATTGGTTCCCCACTGCGGATGACGCCCTGAACTTTGCCGAGGCGCACCGCGCGGCCGGTGCGCTCAGCTTCGATATTGGCTGTTTTCAGATCAATTATCGCTGGCATGGGGACGGCTTCACTTCCATCGCGGCCATGTTCGACCCTGTCGAAAATGCCCTCTATGCAGCCCGGTTCCTGGCGCGCTTGCACGAAGAATTTGACACTTGGGAGGCGGCGGTCGGTGCCTATCATTCACGCACCCCGGCCCATTCGGCACGATACCTTCACAGCTATCAACAGCACTTGACCACATTAACCGCTGAACCCGTCATCGTAGCCCACCAATCGCAAGACGCCATGGCCGCGCGAACACCGTTGCTGATCGGTGCAAGCGGACATCGCGGATCGTTGGTGCCCGTCGCGGTCGTCGGCATCAGCAGCCTGTTCGGGGGACGGCCATGATCACCATCCGCAGCATCTTCGCACCGACGATCCTGTTCGCTCTGGCATTGATGGCTGTCATCGTGATGATGATCCTTCCGGTTCCGTCCTTTGTCCTTGATATCGGGTTGGCCACCTCGTTCGGGCTCGCGATCCTGATCTTCACGGTCACGTTGTTCATCGAGCGGCCGCTGGATTTCTCTGCCTTCCCAACCGTTCTCTTGGCCTCGCTGATGTTACGCCTGTCGCTTAACGTATCGTCGACCAAGTTGATCATTTCGCAAGGACATACCGGGACGGACGCGGCCGGTGGCGTCATCGAAGGCTTCGCGATGTTCGTGATGGGTGGCAGCGTGGTGATGGGGCTGGTTGTCTTCTGCGTTCTGCTGATTGTGAACTTCATCGTGATCAACAAGGGCGCGGCCCGCATGGCCGAGGTTGGGGCGCGGTTTGCATTGGATGCCATGCCGGGCAAGCAATTGGCCATCGACGCCGACATGTCCGCCGGGGCCATCGATCACACAGAGGCCAAGGCCCGCCGTGAAAAAGAACAGGCTGAAACGACCTTTTTCGGTTCGCTCGATGGGGCATCGAAATTCGTCAAGGGTGATGCCATCGCGGGCTTGCTGATCACGCTGCTGAACCTTGTCGTCGGGCTTGTGATCGGGACCACCATGCACGGCATGCCGATTGGTCAGGCATTCGAAACCTACGCAATCCTGACGGTCGGTGATGGGCTGGTCTCGCAGATCCCGGCGGTCATCATTGCGATCGCTTCGGCCCTCCTGCTGGCGCGCGGGGGGGCCACCGGGGCTACCGATGTGGCGCTGCTGGCGCAATTGGGCAAACACCCGTCTGCACTGGCAACAGTCGCCGTCCTCATGGGGGTTTTCGCGTTGATGCCCGGGCTGCCGCTTTTTCCCTTTCTTCTGGGTGCCACGGCACTAGGTGCCGCCGCCTTTCTCCGCCATCAGACGATCGCCTCCGAAAAGATCGCCCACGACGCCCCTCCGCAGATCGAGACAGCCGCCAAGCCCGCGACCATGGGCGACATCCTTGATCTTGATGATATCCATGTGGAGTTCGCACCCGATCTGGTGGCCTTGGCTCTTGATCCCGCGACTGGCCTTGACGCCCGCATCCGCAACATGCGGGAACATGTCGCCCGAAGCTTTGGCCTGATCCTGCCCGAAATGCGGTTGACCGATCGGGCCGACCTGCCGACGGGCACATATGCGATCCGCATTCAGGGCGTCCAACACGCCGAGGCGCGATTGCGCCCGGGGTCGATTCTGATCCTGAAAAGCGACGATGTGACGGACCTGCCGCCGGGCGAAGACGTGGAGGAACCCGTCTATCGCGCCCCCGCGCGCTGGATAGACCCTGACCACAGAGAGACGGCCGCCTTGGCCGGCTTGACCGTTGTCGATCCATCCGAGGTGCTGGCCACACATCTTCTGGAGGTCCTCAAGACGAACCTCGCGCGCTTGCTGACGTTCAAGGCGCTGCAACGTCAACTCGACGCTTTTGTTACCCTGTCCGATGGCACCCGAGCCGAAGAAAATCGCCGCTTGCTGGATGAACTGGTGCCCGACAAGGTGCCGCTTAATCTTCTGCACGCGGTTTTGCGCCTGCTGTTGGCGGAACAGGTTTCGGTCCGAAACCTTCCCCTGATCCTGGAAGCGATTGCCGAAGCCAAGGGGCCGAATGCCCAATCCGACATCATCTGCGAACATGTGCGTCAGCGTCTCGGGTTTCAGTTGCTGGCCGATCTCAAACGGGCCGACGGCACAGTCCCCTTGGTGCAACTTTCCGGCGCATGGGAAGATATTTTCCAGCAACATCAGGTGGGAGGGGAGGCAGGACTGCCCGATATCGCCCTGCCGCCCGAAAAATTCAACGCGCTTGCCCAAAGCGTTGGCGACAAGATCGCGCAGGCCAGTGAAAAGGGAACCTATGCCGCGGTCGTCACCTCGGCCTTGCGACGGCGTTTTGTCCGAACCGTCCTGACCGCGCGCGGCATCTCAAATCCCGTGCTCTCGTTCGAGGAGATCGGCTTGGAGGCAAAGCCCGCACTTGTCGGGTTGGCCGCCCCATGATCGATATGTTGGCCCAGTTGCTCTTGCTTAGTCAGTCGTGGCTCAGTGCAGGGGCGGCGGTTTTCCTGCGGATCGGGGCCGCGTTCATGGTGCTTCCCGCCTTTGGCGAAAGCATGATCCCCGCACGGGTGAAACTGGGTGCGGCCCTAGCCTTCACGGTGGTGCTGACGCCGATGTTGGTCGCGGATGTTCCTGCCGGTCCGGTCATGCCCCCGATCGGCTTTTTCCTGACCGAAGCCATCGCCGGTCTTGTCATCGGCATAGCGTTGCGCCTTGTGGTCCATGCCCTGCAGATCGCAGGCACTATCGCGGCGCAATCCACCTCGCTGTCTCAGATCATGGGCGGCGCCATGCCCGACCCGCAGCCCGCGATGGGAACGATCTTGATGCTGGCGGGGCTGACTCTGGCCGTGATCAACGGGCTGCACGTCCATCTGGCTGAGCTGTTTCTACGCTCCTATCAGCTCTTGCCGATCGGTGTCCTGCCGGGCCCGCAGGCAATCGCCGGATGGGGCGTTGCGCAGGTGACGCAGGCGTTTGAATTGGCATTTTCGCTGGCCGCGCCTTTCATGATCGCGTCGCTGCTCTACAACGTCGCGCTAGGCGTCATCAACAAGGCGATGCCGCAACTGATGGTGGCATTTGTGGGTGCGCCCGCCATCACGCTTGGCGGGCTTGTGCTGCTTCTGGCGACCATGCCCTTCATCCTGCCGGTCTGGCTCGACGCTTTCAATGGCGCCTTGGCCGATCCGCTTGGGGCGCGCTGATGGATAATGATCAGAGCCCGGGCGACAAACCGTATGATGCCACCCCCCAACGGCTGGAGGAGGCCCGGCGAAAGGGCGAGATCGTCCGCTCTGCGGATCTGAACACCGCCATTATATACGGGGGGCTGTTGCTGGGCACGGTGTTGGTTGCACCATGGGCAACGCAAATCCTCGGCATCATGACTCAGGTCCTTCTGGGACAGGCCGAAACCCTTGCACCGCTCATGCTTGCACCCGGAGGTATGGCGGTATCCGCAGGTATCATCTGGCCTGGGCTGCTGATCATCATTGTCGTCACCGCAATTCCGGGCCTGTTGCTCGTGATCTCCCTGCTGGCGCAACGCGCCATCCTGTTTACCCCCGATAATCTCATGCCCAAACTGTCGCGGATCGGGCCGATTTCGCAGGCCAAGAACAAGTTCGGATCGCATGGCCTGTTTCAGTTCGCCAAATCCGCAATCAAACTTGCGTTGATTTCCATCCTGCTTACCTGGTTTCTGTGGCAACGCGCAGATCAGGTTCTGGGCGCAATCTATGCGTCACCGGGGCAGGTCTTGCTGATGCTTGGGCAGCTTTGCATGGCCTTCTTGATGGTGATCTTTGCAATCGCATTGGTCATGGGCGGGGCAGACTACCTCTGGGAGTGGGCACAGCATCAAAACAAGAACCGCATGACACGACAGGAAATCATCGACGAATCAAAGCAATCCGAGGGCGATCCCCACTTCAAGCAACACCGCCGCGCCCGTGGGCAGGCGATCGCACTGAACCAGATGTTGGCCGATGTGCCCAAGGCGGATGTTATCGTCGTCAACCCCACGCACTATGCTGTTGCCTTGAAGTGGGATCGCGGGAATGGCGGGGTCCCGATTTGTGTCGCCAAGGGCGTGGATGAGATCGCCGCGCGGATTCGCGAACTGGCCGCCACATCCGGCATCCCGATCTACAGTGATCCGCCCACCGCGCGCGCATTGCACGCAACAATCGAAATCGGGGCGCGGATTACGCCAGACCAATATCGCGCGGTTGCCGCCGCGATCCGCTTTGCCGACATGATCCGCCAGAAAGCGCGCGGCTCACACAGATGAAAGCTGATCCGCGTTTGCAGCAACTGACGCAAGTCGCGACGCTCTTGGCGGACCGCGCCTTGGAGCCCGTCGCAGCCAAGCAGTTAAAGGTCGATGAGATAAGACAGAAGCTGACTGATCTTTCCGCCAAGAAAGCAGACATACTTATGCAAGAAGTCGCGCTGGAGGAGGGCGCGATTCTCTCGCGACATCTGACCCACATCGGCCACGAACGCAGCCGGCTTTTGCTGGCGCAAGCCAAGGCGGAGGCGGCGCTTGAAATCGCAAAGGACGCGGCCCGGCTGGCCGTCGGTCGCCGCGAGGCTCTGACACGGCTGCTTGGCCGGCCCTAGGCCTCATGCATCCTGCCGGGTGATATCGACTATCAGCACGTCACGAACCACGGGACCGAGCACGCCCGCCGCAGCCTCGCGCAGACCTTCGCGCAGAGGGGCCATGGCCGCAGCCTCGGTAAAGCTTCCGTCAAAACCACCCGCATTCGCATGGGCAAACATCACACGCAGGAACGTGTCCCGCAAACGCGGCTCATGATCGAACACTGCCTCGTTCAGGCCAAGCGGCACTTCGATGGTCAGGGATATCACCACAAGGGACCTGACGGTGGAGTTCCGCACGATCGGCACGATGAACTGATTGTTGAGCCGCACGTATTCAAAACCGTCGCTGGCTGGAATGATCTGTTCATCCTCGGAGTCTACCTGGGCCTCGTCCCCTGAATGATCATCGGATGCGTCATCTGCATGTTCATCGATGTCCACGACGTCTGGCGCCCGGTCGGAGGCCAGCAGAAAACCGGCCGCAATCCCGCCGGCAAGCCCGATCAACAAGAGGACAACAGGGATAAGAAATCGGATCATAGGCGCGCTCAGAACGGCAAGATGATGTCAGAGATCTGTTGCCCATAACGCGGTTGCTGCATGTCAGAGATCTGGCCGCGGCCGCCATAAGAAATTCGCGCGGCGGCGATCTTGTCATACGTCACCTCGTTCTGGCGCGAGATATCCTCGGGCCTGACATAGCCCGAGACCAGCAACTCCCGGATCTCGAAGTTCACGCGAACTTCCTGTGAGCCTTCGATCCGCAGCACACCATTGCCCAGCACTTCGGTCACGGTCGCCGCCACCCGCAAGGTCAATTCCTCATTGCGGCGCACCGCGCCATCCCCCGATGAACGGCTGCGCGACGACGTGTCGACAGCGCTGTCCAAGCTGGAGCCTTCCGGCATCAGATCATTCAGCTGCTCGGGCAAACCCAGAAAATCCGGCAGGGCTAATTGTTCCGATCCGCTGCGTCCGCGTTCTGTCGCGTTCGAGATTTCGGCGCTTTCGTCGATCTCGATGACTACGGTCAGGATGTCGCCCCGTCGACCCGCACGGCGATCTCCGAGCAGCGACTGCCGACCGGAGGTCCACAACGAGGCGGCATCGTAGTCCTCCGGGGCGGCGGCAGACATCGGCAACGGGGCCGAATTCATCGCGAAAACTTCGTTGCCCCCGACGACCGAGTTGAAATCGGGGCTCCGCCCCACCTCGGCCAAACGACCGCAGCCGGCGACAAAAACCAGCAGGGCAAAAACGGCAAATGACAGTTTGGGCATGGGTCAGGGTCCAACGGTGACAAGTCCGCGTGCCGAAGCCACGCCGGAGATGGTGTTACGGGAATCGAGATTGAGGACGCGAAGCGGCTCGCCAGCGGCGGCGCGGTCCAACGCGCGACCTTCCGCAAGGATAAGCAGACCACCTTGTTCATACCGCAAGGTGACGATTTCATTCCGCTCCACGATGGCAGGCGCCCGGAGATCTCCGGGCCTGATCGGGCGACCCGGATAAAGGTTCACCCGCGCCTCCATTCCCACGGCATCCTCAATCGCGCTCAGCGCACCCGGCGTGTCCCCATCGGCCAAGGCCACGTCGGATGGCATGATCAGGCTCAAGCCCCGGATGGTGCCGGCAGCGATCACCGTGTCGGCGAATGCCGGGCCTGAAGTGACGGCGCAGGCCAAGATCAATGCGCGCATCATCAACGGATCTGCGTCGTTGCGCCAAGCATCTGGTCAGCTGCCGTGATAACCTTGGCATTCAATTCATAACCGCGCTGCGCCTCGATCAGTTCGGTGATCTCTCGCACCGCATCGACCGAGCTTTCCTCCAGATATCCTTGACGCAACGTGCCCAGCCCGTCTTCTCCGGGCTGGCCCTGAACGGCAGCGCCGGACGCCGAGGTTTCGACAAAAAGGTTTGACCCCATCGCCTCCAACCCGCGATCGTTGGAAAAGCCCACCAACGTCAATTGACCCAACAATTCCGGCTCCACCCGATCGGCGAAATAGGCATAGATCTCGCCATCCGCATTGATCGAGATGGAACGGCTGTCATCCGGGATCGTGATGCCGGGGGCCACTTCGAATCCATCGGCTGTCACGATCTGTCCGTCGCCTGTCCGTTGCAGGGCACCGTCGCGCGTGAACCCCGGCAGGCCCGAAGGCAGTGTTACCTCAAGATAGCCGCGCCCTTCGATGGCCACATCCAGCGTGCCACCAGTTTGCGACAGACTACCTTGCGCCACGTTGACCGAGACCGCCGCAGGCCGCACACCCAACCCAAGCTGCACGCCCGCCGGCACCACTGTTCCGTCGGCTGCGCTGATCGAGCCGGCGCGTGTCATCTGTTGATAATGAAGATCCGCGAAATCAGCGCGGCGGGCGCTGTAGCCGGTCGTGCTCATATTGGCGAGGTTGTTCGAAATGACCTCCACCCGCATCTGCTGGGCGCTCATGCCGGTTGCGGCAATATCAAGGGCTCTCATGTGTCGGCTCTCCTTCTCGTCAACTGCGGGCGCCTGCCGTGCGCAGGAAATCACGGATACGTTGGTCTTCCTTGTCGAGGAAGCTGGACCCCAGTTCATAGGATCGCTGCACCTCGATCATGCGGGCGATCTGCGCTACCGGGTTCACGTTCGATTGTTCAAGGAAACCCTGCAGCACCTGAGTTTCAGCGGCTGGTTCGACCCCCGCCGCCGCCGTGAACATCACCCCCGCCATGCGTGTCAGATCGTTGGGGTCAACGGGTTGCCATAGGCCGATCACCGTCAGTGGTCGATCATCCGCGCTCAGCGTGCCATCGCCGGCAAGGTTGACGGTACGCGCATCGGGCGGAACAAACACCGGCGCACCCCCGCCATCCAACAGCAGATGGCCGTCTGGTGTCACCAATTCACCGAACTCGTTGCGAATGAACGCCCCCGCGCGGGTCAAAGCCGCGCCCTCGGGCGTTTCGATCAGGAAAAACCCGTCGCCTTCGATGGCGAAGTCGAAATCGCCGCCCGTCTGCTCCAGCGCACCTTGCTGGGCCGATATCATCCGTCCGTTGGCCACCGCCATCGACAGGCTGTCCTGCCCACGACCAAGCGCCTCGACATGTTCGGCAAAGATGATCGCCTCGGCACGAAATCCAGTGGTGGAGATATTGGCGATGTTGTTGGCCACCACCTGCATCTCGCGCATCAATCCCACTTGTCGGGTCAAGGTCGTGTAACTGGCATTCTCCATCTACATGCCCTCAATGATCGGAATCAGATGATCCGAGAAATAGGTTGCCAATGTCTGCGACATGAAACCCATCGATACCCAGAAAACCGCCACGATCGCTGCAAGCTTGGGAACAAACGTCAACGTCATCTCCTGAATCGACGTCAGCGCCTGAAACAGGCCCACGACCACCCCGCTGATCAGCGCCGCCGCCAGAATCGGGGTCGAGATCGCGACCGAAATCCATAGCCCCTGCCGCAAGGTGTCAAAGAAGATCATTTCATCCATCAGACTGGCATCCTCAGGATTTCCTGATACGCCTCAACCACCCGATCCCTGACCGTCACTGCGGTTTCAACGGCCAACTCGGTCTGCGCCAACGCGGTGACAAGCGCATGCGGGTCGGCCCCGGTGGTCATCGATGCGTGGGCCATCCGTTCCCCGTGCTGCACGGTATCGGTGAAACTCTGCAACGCTTGGGTAAAGGCATTGCCCGCATCATTTCCGCCCGACTGCGGCTGCGGCTGCAACCGCGCCTGACCATAGGCTTGGCTGGCAAGTGTCGTTCTGACATCCATCTCTCAGGGTTCTCCCGGTGGGTTAGCGGCGCAAAAGATCGTTCAGCGATGTGGACATCTGCCGGATCTGATCGAAGACGCGCAGGTTCGCCTCATAGCTGCGCTGCGCCTCGCGGGCATCGGCCAGTTCGATCACCAGATCGACGTTGGATCCGTCGTAATATCCGGCCGCATCGGCCATTGGGTGGCTTGGGTCATGGATCCGCGGCAAAGTCCGGTCATCCAGTTGCACCGATCCGGTGGTGACCGCGCCGGTGACGTCCGCGTTGCGGTCCGCTTCGAAACTTGTGACCTTGCGCCGATAGCCCGGAGTATCGGCGTTCGCGATATTCTCGGACACAAAGCGCAAGCGGTCCGACTGGCTGCGCATACCGCTTGCGGCTATGGACAGGGCCGCGCTGAAATCGGTCATCTCATGATCCTTTGCATCGGTTTACCGCCCCAGACTGGTGCGCAGCACATTAAGCGCGGATTCGTACACGCGCAGGGCGCGCGAATGGCTCCGCTGGGCCTCGATCCCACGCAGCATTTCTGTCTCCAGCGCGACGGTATTACCGTTGGGCGATGCCGGCCCGCCGGCGTCCACAGTGCGGATCGCAAGGTCGGGAAAACCACCTGAACGGGTATCAAGGCTGCGGAATGTCTCTTCGAAGGGGGTAACGTCCCGGGCGCGATAGCCGGGGGTATCGGCATTCGCGATATTCTGCGCGACAACCGCCTGACGCGCGGCGGCGTGGCGGGCCTGGGCCTGAGCAAGCCCGAAGATCTCTAGGTTGTCGAACATCGGGGCTTCTCCCTCGATTGGATACACCGATGCTTAACTGTGATTCCTTTAGAAAGCGTAAGCAGGCCAGAACGGCCCAGGAGGAGATCATGATGCCCAGCGACATGTTTGACCCGTTGACGATGCGGTTGCGCGCGATCCGCCCCTCACACGTGGTCGGTCGCGTGACAGCACTCGGGCCGGGGTATCTGCATGTCACCGGCCTGAACCGCGTGGCCGCCATGGGCGACCGCGTCCTGATCGACGGGGCCATGGCCGGCGAAATCCTGCATATGGATGCGCAGGGGTGTCGCGTCATGCCCGAAGGGACTGCCGAAGGGCTGCGCCTTCAGGCCCGCGTGACCCATCTGGGCCAACCCGGTATCGCGCCCCATCGCGGGTGGATCGGGCGCGTGATCGACGCGGATGCCCAGCCGCTGGATGGCCGCCCCCTGTTTCCAGGACAGCGGCGCTATGCCTTGACCGCGCCGCCGCCGCCCCCCGCCGCGCGCCGTGGTCTGGGCGATCGGCTTGAGACAGGACAGGCCGTTTTCGACACATTGCTGCCGCTGGTGCGGGGCCAGCGTATCGGCCTCTTCGCGGGGTCAGGCGTTGGTAAATCGCGGCTGATCGGGTCGCTGGCGCGTGCCGTGAAGGCCGATGTGATCGTCATCGGCCTGATCGGAGAGCGGGGACGCGAGTTGCGCGACTTCATCACCGACACCCTGGGGCCAGAGGGGCTTTCGCGTGCGGTCATTGTCGCCGCAACCTCGGATCGCCCGGCGCTTACCCGCAGGCGCGCGGCCAATACCATGATGGCGGTTGCCGAGTACTTTCGTGATGAAGGCGCGCATGTGCTGGTGCTGGCCGACAGCATCACCCGCGTTGCAGAGGCGCAGCGCGAGGTCGCCGTCGCTGCGGGCGAACCTTTGGGCCTGGGCGGGTTTCCCGCCTCAATGGCGCAGACGATCATGGGCTTGTGCGAACGGGCCGGGCCAGGCACGGCCGATCAGGGCGACATCACCGCCGTGCTCTCGGTTTTGGTCGCCGGGTCCGACATGGAGGGGCCGATCGCAGACATCATGCGCGGCGTGTTGGACGGACACGTCGTGCTCGACCGCAGGATCGCCGAGCGTGGCCGCTATCCGGCGATCGACCTTCTGCGCTCGGTCTCTCGGGCGTTGCCCCATGCCGCCTCCTCCGAGGAAAATGCCCTCATTACCCAAGCCCGGCAACTTCTAGGCGCCTATGACAAGGTAGAGGTGATGTTGCAGGCCGGGCTCTACAGCCGTGGCAGCGACCCGATCACTGACAAGGCGGTCGCCTGTTGGCCGAAACTCGATGCGTTCGTTTCAAGCCCGTCCTACGGCACCCTGAGCGATAGTTTTGCGGCCCTTGCAGGCATTACCGGCGGTGCGCCAACGTCATGATCGTGCCTATCTGGCGGATTGCAGCAAGGTCAATGCCACCTGCCCAGGCGATGTAAATGAAAAACCCGCAGCAATCTGGGCCCGCGTTGTGAATGCCTGAATCAGGCTTTCCACCTCGCTCGGATCACTGAAACGCGTGATATCGCTATGTCCCAATATGCGGTCCGACCCCGCCTGAAATTCCTTCAGTTGCTGATCAAGGTCAAGCGACCCGATAGCCGCTGGCAGGCCGAATGCCGTTTCGAATACCTTGCGCAGCGGCGGGTTACCTAAAACCGTCAACCAAGCGGTTCTGTCGCGCAATCCCTGACCTGCCAGATCCGGAAGCTCCCTCTGGGCTGTCAGGGCAAGCCGCAGGTCCTCCGACTGATCGCCGACCGCTCGCTCAAACTCCTGACGCGCGAACCGGGCCAGAATGCGATCCGCAAAGCCGGGGGATTGGGTCCGCGGTGACAGGCTGGTCCCGAAACCGAAGGCTTCCGAAAAGGCCCGGTATCTTTTGTCCGCCAAGCGGTTCGACAAGGCGTCGTCATCGGACACGCCATCCGACAGCACCTTCGCGATGAAGGCCCGGTTTGGAAGATCGTCCTGCAATCCGAAGGCCCCCAAGGCAACCCGTCTCAGTCGAAAATCATCTACAAGATCATCTGCCGATGTGACCGTTCCGATGTTTTCCCGAAAATATGCCATGTCGCGGGCCAGTCCGGGTGAGTCGGCAAAACTTGCGGTCTGCTCCGGCATCGTCCGGGACAGGAACCGCCAACCGGCATAGCCAGTCAGCGGAACAAGCGGCTGAAAAGTCATGCCTGCGCGGCGGCAATCAACCGCTCCTCGCGCGGCAACAGCATGCGCAGGGATTTGAGCGCGTGATAGACCTGCCCCCGCACCACGTGTTCGGTCGCTTCGGCCAGCTGCACACGGCTGTCGGGATCGGTGAAGACCTGGCTCAATTGCTCCATTCCGCGCAGGATCTGGATCTTCGCATCCTCCATGTCCACATCGCCCGATAGCACCAGCTGTGCAATATAGCAGACGCGCCGCACCGGCGTTGTGACCTCCTCGGGGTGGATGGCATCCCGCAGTCGCAAGATATGGGCTCCCGGCGTCACGATCGACAGGCGCGACCGCCGATCACCGTTTTCGATCACCGCACCATTGATCAGAACGCGCTCCCTGGGGCCCAGTTTCAAGACAAGACCGCTCATGGTGCGGTCCTCCCGCCACTCAAACCGCGCATGACGGCCATGTTTATATCGATCAGCGGCACCACTGACGCACCATCGCGCAGCACCTTGGAACCGTGAAGGATGCTGAATTCGGCAAGGTAGAACAGTTGCGCCCGAAGCGATTGCGGCAGCGCATTATCCGCCCCGGCCAAATCGGCGGCAAGAATGGTCCACAACTGGCGATTGTCGTGAACGGCGAGGGCGCGATCGGCAAAGGGTGCATCTGCCACCTCCCCGCGTTGCAGTTGGGCGGTGATCTTCTGGAATGCGGCATATTCGGTGCCGCGGGGCGTGCGGATCGGCCCTGCGGTTGCGCCATAGGCGGCGCGGGCCATCTGGGTTGTTGTCACGTCGGAACTCCTTCCGGGGGGTCAGCGTCTGGGGCGGGCATCGGAAAGACCGCCGGGGCGTGGTTATGCCCCGGCGGTTCTTGCCTTTACCGGAAGAGCGACAGGATGTTCTGCGGCGCCTGGTTCGCAATCGACAACGACTGGGTCGCCAACTGCTGCTGCACCTGCAAGGCCTGTAGCCGCGCCGAGGTCTCCTCAAGATCCGCGTCCACCAGTGATCCGATCCCGGACTTGAGCGAGTCGACCAGTTTCCCGACAAAATCGGACTGGGTTTCGATCCGCCCCTGAACGGAGCCAAAGCTTGCAGCCGCATCGATGGAGTTCTGGATCAGAGTTTCGATGTTATCGAGTGCGGAACTCGCGCCCTCGTTCGTTGTGACGTCGATGGCCCCCAATCCGAACAGACCGCCCGATGCTTCACCTCCATCGCTGGCGGCGGTGGCAAGACTACGGTCGGCGCCGCTGTTGTCGATTTTCAGGCTGGCCTGCCCTGTATCGCTGTCGACCGCGACCTGTGTCGTCACGCCTTCAAGTCCGGCACTGTCGATTGCGGCTTTCAGGCCGCGCGCGACGTCCTCAAACGACTCGCCCTTGCCTGCGGTGTAGAAATACGCCGACCCACCAATCGATGCCTGATAGCTGTTTCCCTCGGCAGGGCTGGCGCCCGTGGTGAAAAACACCTCCTCGGCGCGCTGGTCCACTGTCCCGGTCTCCGTGGTGGTGTTCCCGGTGGCCCCGCCGTTGATTGACTCGATATAGCTGTTGCCGCTGCCGCCCGACACCGAATCGGTGACCGAAAGATCAAGCCCTTCGAATGCGCGGGACGAGGTTACCGTGATCTGATTGGTGCTGGTTCCGGTAAATGTCACATCTTCCAGATCAAGGGCCTGAAGACTGGACAATAGCGCATCGCGTGCGTTGGTCGCCGTCTGGTCATCGGCCCCCGCGGTGAAGGACACGTTTTGCCCGGCAACGTTGATCGATGTCGCGTCGCCCGTATCCCAATCACCGGCCGAAAACTCGATCACGGCAGTATTGCCGGTGGCCGACAAGGTGCCACCTCCGTAGGCCGATCCGCCGGCGGCATCCAGAATCTGACCCGACAGATCCGTTCCGCCCGTGCCGACGCCGTTCTTTCCGGGGCCGTTCGTCAAATCCTTGCGTGCCACCGTAATGCTTGACGCTGTAACGTTGGCGTTGTCGGTCCGGTCCAGCGACGACAGGATCGATACATCTTCCGTGCCGCTCACCAAATTCAGACCGTTGAACTGCGCCGCATTCACGACGGATCCGATCTGGTCGCGCAGGGCGGTGATATCGACCTGAATCTTGCCGCGGTCGACGTTGCTTTCCTGTGCGGCAACGATCTTGCCTTTGATATCGGTCAGCAGGTCGGTCACGGTTTCCGCCGCGTTTCGGGCGACGGCAACCGTTGATTCACCCAAACTCAGGCTTTCCTGAATGCCCTTGAAACCCTTTACATCGGATTCCATCACCTTGGAAATCGCCCAGACGGCCGAGTTGTCCTTGGCCGAGGAAACCGACTTACCCGTCGAAATTTCCGCTTGCGTCTGTTGCAGGTTGGAGTTGACCGATTTCAGGGTCTGCAACGCGACCATCGCGCTGTTGTTCGTCAAAATGCTGGACATGGTGTCCGTTCCTTTTCAAGCCGGGCGTGCGTTCCACGCCGATTACGTCCGTGACCGACCGCGATGGTGCGGTCACCGTGGGAACGTCATTCTGACGTCTGTGATGGATCCAGACAGGTCCGCTCACGCCACCGTTTGGTGCTGACCGGACAGTCGAACGAAAACCGCTAACAAGCTCCTAAACCGGCAGCGGGCGATATCTTGGATTTGAAGTGATTTTCACACATCTCAGCTGCGGGCCTGCAAGCGTTGGCCATCGGTCCCGAATGAGGTGCGGCGGCCCTTGGCATCGTAGCTGCCGAAATGGCCCTTTTCCGCGCCGCGCTTCCTGTCGTGAACGCTTCTTACCCCGCGTTGCGCCGCCATCAGCAGGGCCGCGTTCCGTCCTGCCTCGGACGCAATCCGGTTCATCTGCAACTCTGACAGCTGCGCTTGGTCCAAACCCGCAAGCAGCCGTTCCATAGCACGGGCGATGTCGGGCAATGCCGCCACATCGCCCGACAACAGCACGGCGCGTTGCGTTTCCATCAGGGCAAGCAGCCGCGTCCCGGCGGACATCATGTGCCCCCCTCCCGTGCCAGCAGCGCATCAAACAGCGATTCGGCCAATCCGATCCCGCCAGTCGCAGCCATGGCCTGCGCGTGTTCCATCCGCAGAAGCGATGCGAACTGCTCCTCGCCCGCCCCGCCACCAAAGGCGCCCCGAGCATCTCCGAACCCGGCATGCTTCAACATTTCCGCCAGAAATGTCGCCTCCAGCTCCTCCGCGACGCCCCGGATCTGATCAAGCCGCGTCTGCGACAATGCGGGGGCCGCCGCATCACCATGCACCGCAATGGGCAGCATCGGGTCTGTCATGAAGATACCTCGCATTCTACGGATTTCCCGCACAGCATCCGCCGAGGTCGTAAAGAATTGGTAAGGGGTCTGCGCAACAACGGGGCCATAGATCAGATCGAGGCCGCCAGAATGGATGACCTGTTGCAGATATTCGGCGGCGTGCGCTCCGCCTTGCCTCCCGCAGGGGGGCTGGTGCCCGCCCCGCAGGCCGGGGGTGATTTCGCCGCCGCCTTTGCGCGGCCATCTCCCGGGGCGATCCGTGCCGCGCCCACCGCAATTCCCGGCCTCCATGTGCGGGACGACGCGGCGCAACTCGTCGGTCTCAAGTTCGGCGCGCCGCAACGCGCACAGCCCACGCTGACCCTTGCTGTTCCGGTCGATCCGGCTTGGCAGTTCGGCAATGCAGGTCATGATGTAATCCCTGCCGCGCTGCCCGACCATCTGCCCGATCTGACAGATCCGGACATCGCGCCGGTGCCTGACGGCACACCGGAACAGGACACCATGACCGAAACCCTGACCGACAGTGTAGGCCCCGTCACGCCCCATTCGGAAACCCTCCAGACTGACATTGCGCCGTCCGACGCGAACGCCACCGTTGTGCTCGCCGTTCCTGTGGACGCACCACCGCCGCCTGCGTTGTCGCAATCTGGCGTGGTGTTCGTGCCTCTGGCGATAGCACCGGCATCGTCGCCCCGGCAGCCTACGGTCGGAAACACACCCGCCGTTCCGCCGCTGATCACGGGGCCGGCGGCCAGTCACGAACCCCCTGCGATGCAGTCACGCGCCGCACCCGACACCCCGGCCCAGACCCCGCAAGCAGCCGAAATCAAAATCGCGCCGCCCACACCGCTTGATCAGCCTGCGCCGCAGATGATCGGCGCGGCATCGCCCCCGACATCCGCACCCATGCCCGCCACACAACCGCCCGCCACGCAACCAGCGCATCCACAGTCAGCCAAAGATGGCGGGACGGCGATGCCCCGACGGTCCGCCTCGGCACAGACCCCGCAAGCCCGAATTGCAGACAGCCCGCCCCGCACGGCGACAGCACCATCTGGCGTCGCGACCAAAGCTGCTGAAAATCACCCCCGCGACCACGCCAAAACCGCCCCTCCCGCACACGGCCAGCCCCGGTTGATGGTGCAAGAACCAATCAGGTCTGCAACTCCGCCCGGCTCTGACCCCACAGCCGCGCCCAAGGCCGTCGCGCCCATGCCAACACCGCTGCTCACCGTCGCGGCACCCTCCGTCACGGCGCCCTCTGCGGCTCCATCCCTTGCGCAGGTCACCGCGCATCCGTCCGCCGAGATTGCCAAAGGCCCCCTCCAACTCCCGACCGCGCGCGCCGCGGCCCCGCCGTCGGGTCCATCACCGCAGATGGCCCCGCCCGTGACGCAGGCCGCCGCCATGACCGCGCCGCTTGCGCAGCCCCCATTACCGATCCTTCCACCCCCTCCCTTGGCGCAGGACCTTCCGGCGGGTGCCGGGTCGGTCGTGGCCACAGCAACACCACCCGCGGCACCGCCCACGCGCCGCGACGCCATGACGCCGATGCCGGATCTGGCCAAGGTAACCCCGGCAATCAGGCCGACGCCCGCCGAACCGATGGCGCTCCTTCTGGACGATCAGGGCCTCGCCCTGTCGCAAACCGGGCCAACGACAACAGCCTCGTCGGTGCCGGCCGCCTTCCCGGCGCAAGCGCAGGCCGCAGCCCAACAAATCATCGCAGCCCTCGCTGCGCCGGATGGCCCCCGCCATGGTGATCACCCGATCGAAATTGCCCTTGACCCGCCCGAACTTGGTCGCGTGCGCCTGACCCTGACCGAAGTGAACGGGGCCATGACGCTCTCCATCACTGCGGACCGGGCGGAAACCGTGGACCTGATGCGCCGCCACCTTGATCTTCTGTCGCAGGAATTCGCCCGTGCGGGTCTTGGCGGCCCCTCGGTCAACCTATCCCACGGCAACGGCGGCGGCACGTCGGGTCGTGGCCAGCCGCATCCCGAAGCCGCTGCAGCCGATACCCCGCCTGACCTCACGCCAACCCCGCCGCGCAACGCAAGTCGCGCCGGCAGTCTTGATCTTCGCCTCTAGAAAGGATGCACCATGGACATCGCCAGCTTTACGCAACCGCTTAGCGGCCGCGCCACGCAACCCCCTGTGGCCCTGACAGAACCGGGGATCACGTCCGATTACGAGACGTTCTTGCAGATGCTGACCGCCCAGATGCAAAATCAGGATCCGCTCAACCCCATGGATTCGACAGACTTCGCAACTCAACTTGCGACGTTCTCCGGGGTGGAACAGCAGGTGCAAACCAACGGTCTGCTGCGCGAACTTCAGTCAAGCCTGACCCAGATGGGCATGGGCGATCTGGCTGGCTGGATCGGCATGCAGGCAAGGGCCGAGATGCCCGTGGCCTTCAATGGCGCGGCCGTGACCCTGTCCGCAACACCCCATGCACTTGCCGACCGTCTGGAATTGATCGTGCGCGACCCTCAGGGGCAAGAGGTGCAGCGCATGCCGATCCCGCTGGACGATGCGCCTTTCGAATGGGACGGCACGACCGGTACAGGCGATGCGCCCCTGCCGCAGGGTATCTATGCGCTCAGCGTCGAAAACTGGTCCGGCGAAACGATGCTGGCGGAAACCTATACTCAGGTTTTCAGCACGATCGAAGAGGCGCAGATCGTCGATGGCCAGGTCTGGCTGACCATGCAAGGCGGGCTGTCGATCCAATCTGATCAGATCCAGGGACTGCGGCAGGGCTAGATCAACCCCGCCAGTACCACGGCCAATGCCGCAATCACCGCGCCCAGTCCCATGAACGCCACCCGGTCCGGCCAGCGGCTGGGCTTGACCGGTGATTGAGGGTTGGTCTGCGCAAGCAACGCCGCCTCCGCCAATTGCGGAAGGCGCGGGCCGAACCGTGCCAGCACCCGCGCGGTCTTGATCAGGTCGGTGGCAATCGCCTTGGGGCCAACGTTGCGGCCTATATACTCTTCGACAGCAGGGCGTGCGACATCCCAGATGTTGATCTCGGGGTCCAGCGACCGCGCGACCCCCTCCACCACAACCATCGTGCGTTGCAGCAAGATCAGCTCGGTTCGTGTCTCCATCCCGAACTGCTCGGTCACCTCGAACAGATAGGACAACAACCGCGCCATCGACACCTGCGTCGCATTCAACCCGAATATCGGCTCGCCAACTGACCGCAGGGCTTGCGCAAATTCACCGACGTCGCGGTCGGCGGGCACGTAACCCGCTTCGAAATGCACCTCGGCGACGCGCCGGTAATCCTTGCGGATGAACCCGATCAAGATCTCCGCGTAGACCCGGCGGGTATATTCATCGATCCGCCCCATGATCCCGAAATCCAGCGCCACGATATCACCGTTCGGCGCAACCTTCAGGTTGCCCTGATGCATGTCGGCATGGAAAAATCCGTCGCGCAGCGCGTGGCGCAAGAACATCTGCAACACCCCCGCAGCTAGCGCCTTGCGGTCATGCCCGGCCGCGTCGATCGCTGTCAGGTCCGACATGGTGATGCCGTTTGCCCACCCCAATGTCATGACCCGGCGCGACGACAGGAACCATTCCACCGTGGGCACGACGAATCCCGCGTCCTTGGCCGTGTTTGCCGCGAATTCCGCCGCTGCGGACGCTTCGATCCGCAGGTCCAGTTCCCGCATCACGACGCCTTCGAAATGCGCGATCACATCACGCGGCTTCAACCGGCGTGATGCAGGCGACAGCGTCTCGATCACCCAAGCAATCAGGTAAAACGCATCGATGTCCTTGCGAAATGCCCGTTCAATCCCGGGGCGCAGCACCTTGACCGCCACATCCTGCCCGGTATGGGCAATCCGGGCGCGGTGCACCTGCGCAATGGACGCCGCCGCAATCGGCTCGGAAAACTCAGTGAACATTGTGCCCACCGACCTTTCCAGTTCCGCCGCAACGACCTTGCGGGCGATTTCTTGTGGGAACGGCGGCAGCTTGTCCTGCAGTACCTGCATTTGCAGGGCCAGATCATCGCCCACCACATCCGGCCGGGTCGACAGGATCTGCCCGAATTTGATGTAGGCAGGCCCCAATGCCGTCAGCGCACGCGGCACCGGCGGCACCGCCGGATCGCCCCGCACCCCCAGCCATTTGAACGGCCAGCCCAGCAACCGCGCCGCCACGCGCACGGATTGCGGCGCATCCATCGCCTCCAGAACCTGCCGCATGGCACCCGTGCGCTCGAACGTGGCGCCCGTGCGGATCAAGCGCCAGATGTTGTGCGGTCCGCGCATTGCCCTAGATCTTCCAACCAGAGTGCAGGGCCGCGATCCCCATGCTCAGATTCCGATATTTCACCTGTTCGAACCCGGCGGTGCGGATCATTTCCGCAAACGTCTCCTGTTCGGGAAACTTGCGGATGCTTTCGACAAGGTATTGATAACTGTCCCGATCATTGGCGATGACCTGCCCCATGCGCGGGATCACATTGAATGAATATAGGTCATATGCCCTTTGCATGGCTGCGTTCGGCAGTTGGCTGAACTCCAGCACCATCAACCGCCCACCGGGGCGCAACACGCGGAACGCCTCGGCCAGCGCATCGGCGATGCGCGTCACGTTCCGAATGCCAAAGCTGATGGTGTAGACGTCAAAGCTGTTGTCACTGAACGGCAGCGCCATCGCATCGCCCACAACCCATTCAAGCTTGTCGGCCTCCTGCGCGGCCTCGGCGCGGGTCTGCCCCGCGACCAACATGCTTTCGGTCATATCCAGCACCGTGGCCCGTGCCCCCGGCGCACGTTTCAGAAACCGGAACGCCACATCGCCCGTGCCCCCGGCCACGTCCAGCAGGTGCTGCCCGTCGCGTGGCGCAAGCCAATCCATCATCGCATCCTTCCAGATCCGGTGGATGCCCATGCTCATGACGTCGTTCATGACGTCATAGCGCGACGCGACATTGGTAAACACGCCATGAACCATTCCGGCCTTGGCGTCTTCTTCGACCGTCTGGAACCCGAAATGCGTGGTGCCGTCGCCTTGATCACTCATGGGGCCTTGCCCTCCGCTTGTGCAGCCCCTTCTTATAGGGCTCTGAACGGGCGTGACAACGCCGCCCAGAGCATAGGAAAGCCCGCATTGCCTGAACTTCCAGAAGTCGAGACAGTCCGTCGCGGCCTTGCCCCCGTGTTGGAGGGTGCGCGGATTGTCACAGCAGACGTGCGCCGCCCCGATCTGCGCTGGCCATTTCCCACGAACATGGCCGCCCGCCTGACCGGCGCAAGGGTCGATCGGCTGCGCCGCAGGTCGAAATACATCCTCGCCGATCTCGATACCGGCGAGACCCTGATCATTCATCTGGGCATGTCGGGCCGCATGCTGATTTCCGCGCCCGGCGCACGAGGCGCACAGGGCGTGTCCGACATGCCCGGCGGCTTCGCCCTCGCCCACCCCGCGCCCGAGAAACATGACCATGTGGTGCTTGATACCGACGCCGGCGCGCGCGTTACCTTCAACGACGCCCGCCGCTTCGGCGCGATGGATCTGGTCGCCACCGACGCGCTCGATCGTCATTGGTTGCTGGCCGATATCGGGCCAGAACCGCTCGGCAATGCCTTCAACGAAACCCACCTCGCCGCCGGCCTCAAGGGGCGCAAGACCCCGATCAAGTCCGCGCTCCTCGACCAGCGGATCGTTGCGGGCCTCGGCAATATCTATGTCTGCGAGGTGCTCTACCGCGCCCGCATCTCGCCGTTGCGCCTTGCAGGCCGGATTGCCACGCCGCGCGTCCACGCGCTGGTGCCCATCATCCGCGAGGTGCTGACCGAAGCCATCCAATCGGGTGGCTCGTCGTTGCGCGATTATCGCCAGACGGATGGCGATCTGGGATATTTCCAACATAATTTCGCCGTCTATGGACGCGAAGGCGAACCCTGCCTAACCCCCGACTGCGGATCGGTAATTCGGCGCACCGTGCAATCCGGGCGCTCCAGCTTCCATTGCCCGACCTGCCAAAGATAACTTGATCCCGCCCACCAGACTGCTAACCCTGCGCACCTGACCGGCACCAAGAAGGCACCTGCTCCATGGCGTACGAAACCCTGATCGTCGAGATCGAAGACCATATCGCGCTGATCAAGCTGAACCGCCCCGAGGCGCTGAATGCAATCAATGCACAGTTGCTGGCGGAACTGACCAAGGCGCTCAGATCCGCGGACGCGAATGAAAAGGTGCGCTGCATCGTCCTGACCGGTTCCGACAAGGCATTCGCCGCAGGCGCAGACATCAAGGAGATGTCCGAAAAAACCTTCGTCGACGTTTTCAGCAGCGACCTGTTCGGGGCGGAAACCGGGCAGATCATGCGCATCCGCAAACCGGTGATTGCCGCCGTGGCGGGCTACGCGCTGGGCGGTGGTTGCGAACTGGCCATGATGTGCGACTTCATCATCGCTGCTGATTCTGCCAAATTCGGTCAGCCCGAAATCAACCTTGGCGTCATCGCGGGCATCGGCGGCACCCAGCGGCTGACCCATGCCGTCGGCAAGGCAAAGGCAATGGACATGCACCTGACCGGGCGGTTCATGAACGCCGAGGAAGCGGAACGTTCGGGCCTTGTCTCCCGTGTCGTGCCCGCCAGGAAACTGATAGAAGAGGCCATGGGCGCCGCAGCCAAGATCGCCGAGAAATCCAGCCTTGCCGCCATGGCCGCGAAAGAGGCAGTGAACCGCAGTTTCGAAACCACCCTCTCCGAAGGTCTCCTGTTCGAACGCCGGCTGTTTCATTCGCTGTTCGCGACCGAGGATCAGTCAGAAGGCATGGCCGCATTCCTCGAAAAGCGCGAACCGCAGTTCCGAGACAAATAATGCGCGGCGGCGGTGCGGCCTTTCGGAACCGCACCGCTTTACCGAAACTACCCGTAACGCTGACAAACCCCTTCCCTTTTGGCCCCGAATCCCCTAAGGCCCCTCGATACATGCGTGTGAGGCCCGCTTTGGCCGGATTGGACCGGTTGAAAACCCGGCCTCGGGGGATCCTCCCGCGCGAACCTGTTTGAACAGACCCGTCGAAAGGGATCCCGACCATGGCCAACTCGCCCCAGTCCAAGAAACGCGCCCGCCAGAACGAGCGCCGCTTTGCAATCAACAAAGCCCGTCGTTCGCGCATCCGCACCTACCTCCGCAAAGTGGAAGAAGCCATCGCATCCGGCGATCAGGCCGCAGCCAAGACCGCCCTGCAAAACGTGCAGCCCGAACTGATGCGCGGCGTCACCAAAGGGGTGTTGCATAAGAACACCGTTGCCAGAAAAATGTCGCGCCTGTCTTCGCGCGTAAAGGCTCTCGGCGTCTAGATCGCCCCTCAATGACCTTATTTACAAGGCGCTCCGCTCGGGGCGCCTTTTTTTTGTCCGCTAAATTCTCCTTGCTCTTCAAGCCGCTAAAAAGCCGCTTCGGATTCGTTTGCGAAATGGCCCGAGTCAAGCGCGAAGAAATCTTGCGACACGCGATTGAGTCCCGGTAGTTTGCCCTAGCGACTCGGATCGTCCAGGGGGACACGAAGACAAGATACGGGGGCTCGAAGCACGGATCGACAATGGTCGGTTGGTGCAAAACGTGGCGGTGATCACGATCGAGAGCTTCTATCATAGGTGTGCTGGCCTTGCTTTTTGTCGGGCAAGACAGCGGGCCAACGAAGACGCGGTAATTGGTGCTGCGATCCTCGTTGTTTTCAAATCTCCCATTCGAAACAGATTGACTGCTGCGGTTTGACCGGGCTCACGCGTTTGCGTGTTGCACTGAAAATACCGTTACGCCGTCGGTGGTTATCGGGGCCGGCGCTTGTGATGAAGGGGCATGGTGCGTTGCACCATTTCGTCACGAGAATGCCGATTTCGGGATGCAACTGGTAACGTCGGCTCTCGCAAAGGGGGCAGGGCTCGTCGCTGCGGCGGGTCATAACAAGAAACGGATTGAAGAAAAAATGACTGATGAAACCTGGGGACAAGTGCGTGGTGAGCTGCTCAAGTCGATCGGCAAGAATAACTTTTCAGCATGGATTGATCCGATCAGCTTTGATTGCGTTCAAGACCGCACTGCGCGCTTTCATGTGCCCACTACATTCATCGGCTCATGGGTTTCGCAAAACTTCGGCGATGTAATTCTGCGCCACCTGATTTCCGCAGGCATCGGTGTGGACCGCACGGAATTCAACGTTGATCCCAGCGTTACGGCCAAGGCGGTCAACGCCAACGCCGCCCCTGCCGCCGCGCCTCAGGCCGCGCCGACGGCTCGGCCGTATGGCGCCATCGGCAATGGCGAAGACCTTCCCGGATCAGTTCTGAACCTGGCTTTCACCTTCGATCAATTTGTTGTCGGCAAGCCGAACGAACTGGCCCATGCCGCGGCCCGGCGCGTCGCCGAAGGCAACGGCGTCACCTTCAATCCACTCTTTCTTTATGGCGGCGTAGGTCTGGGCAAAACGCACCTGATGCATGCCATCGCGTGGGAACTGCGCGCCCGCCAGCCCGAGGCACGCATCCTCTACCTCTCCGCTGAGCAGTTCATGTATCGCTTTGTGCGTGCGCTGCGCGAACAAGATACCATCAGCTTCAAGCAGATGTTCCGCTCGGTCGATGTTCTGATGGTCGACGATGTTCAATTCATCGCCGGGAAAAACTCCACACAAGAAGAATTCTTCCACACCTTCAACGCCTTGGTCGAAATGGGCAAACAGATCATCATCTCCGGTGATCGCGCGCCCGTCGATATGGAAGGCCTCGACAACCGGATCGCGTCGCGCCTGCAATGCGGCCTCGTGGTTGATCTGCATCCCACGGATTACGAATTGCGGCTGGGCGTCCTGCAGTCCAAGATAGACACCCACCGGGAACGTTACCCCAATACGCAAGTTGCGCCCGGTGTGCTGGAATTCATCGCCCTTCGCCTGTCCACCAACGTCCGCGTGCTGGAAGGCGCGCTGACACGGCTCTTTGCATGGTCAGATCTGGTCAAGGCAGAGATCACCTTGGAAATGACCCAAGAAAGCCTGTCGGACATTCTGCGATCCACCGACAAGAAGGTCACGATGGATCAGATCATTCGCCACATCTGCGACTACTACAAGGTCCGCCAGACCGATCTGATGAGCGCCAATCGCTCTCGCAACATCGCCCGCCCGCGTCAGATGGGCATGTATCTGTGCAAACGGCTGACCACGCGGTCGCTGCCTGAAATCGGTCGCAAGTTCGGTGGCCGCGATCACACGACCATCCTTCACGGGGTGCGCAAGATCGAAGAACTGATGGCGCTTGATAGTCAGATTGCAGAGGATGCAGAGCTTCTGCGCCGCCTGCTCGAGGCCTGATCCAGCAGATTAGCCATTGACGTTGGCAGCCTGCTGACGAAAGTTCCAGAAAACACTTGAGCTTGCGGGGTGAGAGCGTAGTCTCTCAGCCCCGCTATCTGTCGGAGCCAGGGAATGAAAATCTCGATCGAACGCGCCACGCTTTTGCGCGCTGTGTCACAAGCGCAGTCCGTTGTCGAACGGCGCAACACCATCCCGATTCTGGCCAATGTGCTGATCGAGGCCGAGGGCGATACCGTCTCCTTCCGGGCCACCGACCTCGATATCGAGGTGGTGGACAAGGCTCCCGCGCAGGTGGAGCGCGCAGGCGCAACCACCGTCAACGCGGTCACCCTGCACGAGATCGTGCGGAAACTTCCCGACGGCGCACTGGTCAACCTGACCGATGATGGCGCCTCGGGCCGGTTGATCGTTCAGGCCGGTCGCTCGAACTTCGCGCTGGCAACCCTGCCGAAAGAAGATTTTCCGGTCATGTCGGCCACGGAATACTCATCCAACTTCTCGGCGCCCGCACCCGTGCTGCGGCGCCTGTTCGACAAGACCAAATTCGCCATCTCGACCGAGGAAACCCGCTACTACCTGAACGGGGTCTATTTTCACGTGGCAACAGGTGAAACCGGCCCGGTCTTGCGCGCCGTCGCGACCGATGGCCACCGCCTTGCGCGTGTTGACGCAATGCTGCCCAGCGGGGCCGAAACCCTGCCCGGCGTAATCGTCCCCCGCAAGACGGTGGGTGAACTGCGCAAGCTGCTGGATGATGACGACGCCATCATTGCGGTCAGCGTCTCGGAAACCAAGATCCGCTTCGCCACCCCTGAGATCACCCTGACATCCAAGGTGATCGACGGCACCTTCCCCGATTACACGCGCGTCATTCCAACCAACAACACCCGTCGGCTGGAAGTTGACGCCGCCGATTTCGCCAAGGCCGTAGACCGTGTGGCCACCGTGTCCTCCGAACGGTCCCGCGCGGTAAAGCTGTCGCTTGACGAAGACCGCCTGATCTTGTCGGTCAACGCCCCCGACAGCGGCAATGCCGAAGAAGAACTGGCCGTCGCCTATTCCGACGACCGGCTGGAGATTGGCTTCAACGCCAAGTATCTGCTGGAAATCGCCAGTCAGGTGGACCGTGAAAATGCGGTGTTCCTGTTCTCCTCTCCCGGTGAACCGACGCTGATGCGCGAAGGTAACGACGAAACGGCGATCTACGTCGTGATGCCGATGCGTGTGTAGGCGGGCCCGGAATTCACACGAATTCCGCCACCAGCGGAGGGCCTGAATGAAGGTCTTCGTCTCTCAGCTGACCCTGTCGCATTTCCGCAGCCACAAACTGGCGCGGCTCGTGCTTGATGGTCGGCCCGTGGCGCTTTTCGGCCCCAACGGCGCTGGCAAGACCAATCTGCTCGAAGCGGTTTCCCTGCTGTCGCCCGGTCGCGGCCTCCGGCGCGCCGGGGCCGAGGAAATCATTCGGCGACCCGAAGCAATCGGCTGGAAACTGACCGCCACGTTGACCGCGCCCGCCGCCGATCATGATGTGACCATCACCGCCGAACCGGGCCAGCCCCGCGTGGTGCAGATCGACGGCAAGGCGGCCACCCAGAACGCGCTGGCACGACTGCTCAGTCTGGTCTGGCTGGTCCCGTCCCAAGATCGGCTTTGGACCGAAGGTGCCGAAGGCCGCCGACGGTTCCTTGATCGCCTCACCCTCAGCTTTGCGCCTGACCATGCGGACGCCGTGCTCACCTATGAGAAGGCCATGCGCGACCGCAATCGCCTGCTCAAGGATCAGATCCGGGATGCCCATTGGTATCAGGCGCTCGAGGCACAGATGGCCACCGCCGCCGAAACCATCGTCAGCAACCGCACGACCGCGCTTGCGCGCGTCACTGCCGCGCAATGGGGTGCGGAAACCGCCTTTCCCGCCGCCGATCTGACGCTGGAAGAGGTCGAGCCGCTGCAAACCGCCGCCGATTTCGCCGCCGCCTTCGCCACGTCCCGTCCCCGCGATCTGGCCGCGGGCCGCACGCTGGTCGGCCCGCACCGCACCGATCTGGCGGCGATCTATCAGGCCAAGGGCGTGCCCGCGCGGCAATGTTCCACGGGCGAACAAAAGGCGCTCCTGATCTCGCTGATCTTGTCAAACGCGCGCGCGCTCAAGGCAGACACCGGAACCGCGCCGCTGGTCTTGCTGGATGAGGTCGCGGCCCATCTTGACGCCAACCGCCGCGCCGCCCTGTTCGATGAAATCTGCGCGCTAGAGGCGCAGGCCTGGATGACCGGAACAGGGCCCGAACTTTTCGCCGAACTTGGCCACCGCGCCCACCACATCGAAATTACCGACACGGATGGCACCAGCCAGATTACGGAAACCGCACCATGACACCCAACCGCATTTCGCTCGTGACCCTCGGGGTCCGGAACCTTGCCGCCGCCCGGGCCTTTTACGAACGCCTCGGCATGGTGGCCCAGAACAGTCCGCCCACCGTCGCGTTCTTCGACATGGGCGGGTTCAAGTTTGGCCTGTTCGGGCTGAACGATCTTGCCGCCGAACAAGGCAGACCTGCCGACGATCTGGGTCGCGGTGCAACCACCTTGGCCGTTAACTGGCCGTCCGAGGCCGCAGTGGATGCCGCGTATCAGGCGGCCCTTGATGCGGGCGCGACCGCCATCAAACCGCCTCACGCCATGGAATGGGGTGGCTACTCCAGCTATTGGGCCGACCCCGATGGCAATGTCTGGGAATATGCCTTCAATCCCTACTGGCCACTTGATGCACAAGGTCGCCTTGCTTGACCATCAGCCTCCTCAGCCTCGCACTTTACGGACTGGCCATTTTCGGGCTTTTCATCACGCCCGGCCCGGTCTGGGTGGCCCTGATCGCGCGTGCCCTGTCAGGCGGGTTCGCCGCGGCTTGGCCCGTGGCGCTGGCGGTCGTGCTGGGCGATCTGTTCTGGGCGCTGCTAGCCATTTTCGGCATCGCATGGATCAGCACGGTCTATGAGCCGTTCCTCGCCGTCTTGCGGTGGGTCGCCTCGGGTATCTTCATCTTGATGGGTGTGCTTGTCATCCGCCATGCCGCCACCACCATCAGCGCCGATAGCCGCCTGACCCGGCCGGGCGTTTGGGCCGGGTTCGTGGCTGGTCTGGCCGTGATCCTCGGCAACCCAAAGGCGGTCCTGTTCTACATGGGCGTCTTGCCCGGTTTCTTCGATCTCAGCATCATCCGCTGGCCCGACATCGTCGCCATCTTGCTTGTGTCGACCACCGTGCCGCTGGCCGGAAACCTCGCGCTGGCCGCCCTTGTGGGCCGCGTCCGCGCCTTTCTTGCCAGCCCGGAAAAACGCATTCGGCTGAATCGGATTTCCGGAGCCCTGCTGATCGGGGTCGGCTGCGCGCTTCCCTTTGTCTAGACCGCTAAATCTGGTGCCAAACGCGTGACAATCCCGGCCCGGATGCGTATATATTGGGCAACAATACGGGAAGAAAAACAAATGTCCGAGCAAACCCCGAAGCCCGAAGAATACGGTGCCGATTCCATCAAGGTTCTCAAAGGGTTAGAAGCGGTCCGCAAACGACCCGGCATGTATATCGGTGACACCGATGACGGGTCCGGCCTGCACCATATGGTTTACGAGGTCGTGGATAACGGCATCGACGAAGCGCTCGCTGGCCACGCCGATGCGGTGAACGTCAAGATTCACGCCGACAACTCCGTTTCCGTCTCGGACA
The DNA here is from genome assembly GCA_017854585.1 of Paracoccaceae bacterium. Taxonomy (GTDB): domain Bacteria; phylum Pseudomonadota; class Alphaproteobacteria; order Rhodobacterales; family Rhodobacteraceae; genus JAFMHK01. The sequence continues at coordinate 12,348 of JAFMHK010000021.1, read as the reverse complement.
ACGGCCGCGGCATTCCCGTGGGCATCCACGAGGGCGAAGGCGTTTCCGCCGCCGAAGTCATCATGACCCAACTGCACGCGGGCGGCAAATTCGACAGCAATTCCTATAAGGTCTCTGGCGGTCTGCACGGTGTCGGCGTCTCTGTGGTCAACGCCCTGTCCGACTGGCTTGAACTGCGTATCTGGCGCGACGATAAAGAACACTATGCCCGGTTCGAAGGCGGCTTCACCGTCACGCCTCTTGAGGTTGTGGGCCCCGCAAACGGTCGCAAGGGCACCGAGGTCCGCTTCATGGCCTCCACCAACACCTTCTCGAACCTCGACTACAACTTCAAGACGCTCGAAAACCGCCTGCGGGAACTGGCCTTCCTGAATTCCGGCGTACGCATCATTCTGGAGGATGAGCGCCCGGTCGAACCACTGCGCTCCGAATTGTTCTACGAAGGCGGCGTGCGCGAGTTCGTCAAATATCTCGATCGCTCAAAGACGCCCGCCATGTCGGAACCGATCTTCATCACCGGCGAACGCGACGATATCGGGGTCGAGGTCGCGATGTGGTGGAACGACAGCTATCATGAAAACGTGCTGCCGTTCACCAACAACATCCCGCAACGCGATGGTGGCACCCATCTGGCCGGCTTCCGCGGCGCTCTGACCCGGACGATCAATCTTTATGCCCAGTCGTCGGGCATCGCAAAGAAAGAAAAGATCGTCTTCACCGGCGATGACGCCCGCGAAGGTCTGACCTGCGTCCTGTCCGTCAAGGTGCCCGATCCCAAGTTCTCAAGCCAGACCAAGGATAAACTGGTCTCCTCCGAAGTGCGCCCCGCCGTCGAAGGCCTCGTGAACGAAAAACTGTCCGAATGGTTCGAGGAAAACCCCCGCGAAGCCCGCCAAGTGGTCAGCAAGATCGTCGAAGCGGCCCTTGCCCGCGAAGCCGCCCGCAAGGCCCGCGAACTGACCCGCCGCAAGACCGCGATGGATATCGCGTCCCTTCCGGGCAAACTCGCCGATTGTCAGGAAAAAGACCCCGCGAAATCCGAGATCTTCCTCGTCGAGGGTGATAGCGCCGGTGGCTCCGCCAAACAGGGTCGCTCGCGCCAGAATCAGGCCGTCCTGCCGCTCAGGGGTAAAATCCTCAACGTCGAACGCGCAAGATTTGACCGGATGTTGGGCAGCCAGGAAATCGGCACGTTGATCACCGCCCTTGGCACTGGCATTGGCCGCGATGAATTCAACATCAACAAGCTGCGCTACCACAAGATCGTCATCATGACCGATGCGGACGTCGACGGCGCGCATATTCGCACACTGCTGCTGACCTTCTTCTTCCGCCAGATGCCCCAAGTCATCGAGGGCGGATATCTCTACATTGCACAGCCGCCGCTTTACAAAGTCGCGCGCGGTAAGTCCGAGGTCTATCTCAAGGATCAGGCCGCCCTCGAGGATTACCTGATCCAGATGGGCATTGAAGGCGCCGTCCTGCGCATGCCCAACGGCGAAGAAATCGCGGGCGCCGATCTGGCGCGCGTCGTCGATGGCGCGCGGTCCGTCAAACGTGTGCTTGATGCCTTCCCGACGCACTATCCCCGCCGCATCCTTGAACAAGCCGCCATCGCCGGTGCGTTCGATGCGGGCCGCGCCGATGACGACCTGCAGCGCGTTGCGGATGACGTGGCAAAACGGCTTGATCTCGTCGCGCTGGAATACGAGCGCGGCTGGTCCGGGCGCATTACCCAAGACCACGGCATTCGCCTGACCCGCGTCCTGCGCGGGGTCGAGGAAGTGCGCAGCCTCGATGGGGCCGTCCTGCGGTCCGGCGAGGCGCGCAAACTGTCCTCCATCTCCATGGACACGCGCGATGTCTACCGCGACCCCGCACATCTTGCCCGCAAGGATCGTGAACAACTGATCCACGGCCCGACCGAATTGCTGGATGCCATTCTGGCCGAAGGCGAAAAGGGCCTGTCGCTGCAACGCTACAAGGGTCTGGGCGAAATGAACCCCGGTCAGTTGTGGGAAACCACCCTCGACCCCGAGGCGCGCACGCTCCTGCAGGTCAAGATCGCGGATATGGCCGAAGCGGACGATATCTTTACCAAGCTGATGGGCGATGTTGTCGAACCGCGTCGTGAATTCATCCAGACCAACGCCCTCAACGTGGAGAATCTGGATTTCTGACGCACTGTTTCCCGACTTCACGCCATTCCGCATCTCGACTTCGGGCACGGACATTGCCGGTGTGACTGGGGGGGCGGGTCCACCGCTCCTCTTGTTGCATGGCTATCCGCAAACCCATGTGATGTGGCACAAGCTGGCCCCGCTTCTGGCGCCGCATTTCACCCTAATCGCGGCCGATCTCAGGGGCTATGGCGCTTCGGGCAAACCGCCCACCACCGCCGATCATGCGCCCTATTCCAAACGCGCAATGGCGTTGGATATGGCCGAAGTGATGACCGCGCTTGGCCATGACCGCTTTGCCGTTGCCGCCCATGATCGCGGGGCACGGGTGGCCCATCGCCTTGCCATGGATCATCCCGACAGGGTCACGCGGCTGGCCACGCTCGACATTGCCCCGACCCGCGAAATGTATGCCCAGACCACCGATGCCTTTGCGCGTGCCTATTGGCACTGGTTCTTCCTGATCCAGCCTGCCCCGTTCCCCGAAAACATGATCGCGGCTGATCCAAAGGGCTATTGGCTCAAGAAATGCGGCGCGGGCAGTGCGGGGCTGGCGCCCTTCACCCCCGCCGCACGCGATGCCTACCTCGCTGCGTTCACCGGGCCGGTCATCCATGCATCCTGCGAAGATTACCGCGCCGGGGCCACCATCGACATTGCCCATGACGATGGTGATGGCGATGCCAGGCTGACCATGCCGCTGTTGGCTCTTTGGGGCGCGCATGGCGTCATCGAACGCTGCTTCGACCCGCTGGCCCTGTGGCGCGAACGCGCTGCGGATGTGCGCGGTCAATCCCTTCCCGGCGGCCATTATCTGGCTGAAGAAATTCCCGATATCGTCGCCAGCCACCTCCTCCCCTTCTTCAAGGAAACGCCATGACCCGCCGTTATTCCATCGCAACCATTCCCGGTGACGGGATCGGAACCGAAGTCATTCCCGTCGGGCAGGCCGCCGCCAACGCGGTCGCCGCCAAACATGGGTTTACCCTTGCATGGGAACACTTCGACTGGTCCTGCGCCCGCTACGCCGAGACGGGGCAGATGATGCCGTCCGATGGAATGGCGCAACTCAAACCCCATGATGCGATCTATCTGGGTGCGGTCGGCTGGCCCGGCGTTCCCGATCATGTCTCGCTGTGGGGTCTGCTCATCCCGATCCGGCGCGAGTTTGACCAATACGCCAATATCCGCCCGGTTCGCCTGCTGCGCGGCGTGCAGTCCCCGCTTGTCGGACGCACAGCCGCCGACATTGATTTCATCGTTGTCCGTGAAAATGTCGAAGGCGAATATTCCGAGGTCGGCGGCCGCCTGTATCGCGGCACCGATCAGGAAATGGCCGTGCAAGAGGCCGTCTTCACCCGCCGTGGCACCGACCGGATCATGGATTACGCCTTCAAGCTGGCCCAGACCCGACCGCGCAAACACGTCACCTCGGCGACCAAGTCCAACGGCATCGTCCACACCATGCCGTTCTGGGATGAACGCTTTGCCGCCGCCAAGACGCGCTTTCCCGATATAGCCACGGCACAGTTCCACATCGATATTCTCTGCGCCCATTTCGTGCAGCACCCTGATTGGTTCGACGTCGTCGTCGGTTCAAACCTTTTTGGCGATATCTTGTCGGATCTCGGGCCTGCCGTTGCCGGGTCCATCGGCATTGCGCCAGCGGCCAACCTGAACCCCGAAGGCCTCTATCCGTCCATGTTCGAACCCGTCCATGGCTCCGCCCCCGATATCGCGGGGCAAGGCGTGGCCAATCCGGTTGCCGCCGTCTGGACCGCCGCCATGATGCTGGATCATCTGGGCGAGGCCGAGGCCGCCGTAACCCTGATCGAGGCAATCGAGACATCCCTTGAACAGCCCGCCACCCGCACCCGCGATCTTGGCGGCACCGCCGACACCCGCGCCTCGGCGCAGGCCATTCTTGACGCCATCGGCTAAGCGTCACCCTTCGCGATAGGCCCCCGCGCCTGACGCTGCGCAAGCGCTGCGGGCTGCCCCGCAGGCCGTCTTGCGCAAGCATTCCGTGATCGGCATTCATCACGGGCCTCTTGCCCGAATCCCCCCCGTCACGGGCGGGCAAACCGCCGCCAAAACCCCGGCGGCGGTCATGCGTGTGCCGTCACGCACCGCCATCAAGGCGCCAAGGCACACCGGCATGGCGCAGCTGAAAAAATACTAACCATCTGACAAATATACCTATTCATCGACGTTATCGCATAACGCCCCAATGATATTTGTTGGCGCGGCAGGTTGGGGCAAGATTTGGTCATCGGCTCAACCGCACCTGCAAGCACGGGCCGCACAACGCCAAAACCACTTTCACCAAGCCTCATTAAAGGAGCACGCACATGACCTTCTCGATCGCAAAACAAGCTGCCCTGTCCATCGCCCTCATCGTTTCGCTCTCGGCGCCGGCATTCGCGTCATGCAACACCGCGTCGACCAGCCAATTCGGTTGGGGCAACGGTCTGGCCATCGGTCAAAACGGGTTTTGCAACCGCACCGCCGTGTATCAACATGGCTGGGGCAACACGACCATCACCTCCACCGATGGCAACTGGAACACCACCTCGGTCGGCCAGCAAGGTTGGCACAACAACGCCACCACCAATCAGTTCGGCCATGGCAACGCCACTGGCATCGCTCAGTTCGGGGCCAACAACCGCGCGCAGGTCGATACCTACGGCAACAACAACGCCGTCGGCGTGATTCAGGTGGGCAATGGTAACACCGCCAACTCTCGCACCTACGGCAATGGCAACATCGCCCTGATCATCCAGAACTGACACCCTGCATCTGGGGGTGTGGAATTTACCGCGCCCCCAGATGCTCCAACCCCGTCTTTCACGGAAAGGATCCCAGCCATGAACACGCTCCGTCACACCCCTGCCCGCGCCACCCTCGGCTTGGCCCTGTCGGCCCTCGTCGTCGGCTGCGGCGCCATCGTGGCCCAGACCGGCACCATCGAGGCCCAAGCCCCGCTGACCTGCGCCGTCGTCATCGACGAAACAAGCAGCGGAATTCTTATAGAAGGTATGCTTCAGTCAGACGAAGCCGTCTCCGGCATCTACCGGCTCCGCGTCACGCGCGGCGGCAACGTCGTCAATCAGGGCGGGTCGTTCTCGCTCCGCGCCGGGGAAACCGAAACCCTCGGTCGGGTCGTGATGAACGGCTCCACCACCGGGCTTGATACGGACATGACCGTTGAAATTGACGGCCGCGTCTTCACCTGCCCCACCGCCATCTGAACCGCATTCAAGACCCCAACCCTTTTGTCCGACGATCTTTGCCCAGCCCATTTTCCCAAAGGACCAATCCCATGTTCAAGAAAACATTTACCGCCGCCGCCCTGATCGCAGTCACCGCTTTCACCGCTCTGCCCGCCGCTGCCCAAGGCATGCTCAGCTTCCACCTCAACGCCAACAACCAGAAAGAGGCGGACATCATCCGCGGTGGCCTGATGCTGTATCAGATCGCACGCGGCGTGGAATCGGGTGCCTATGTCAATCAGAACGGCAACCTGAACGGCGCCGCCATTCAGCAGGCCGCGGCAGGCGGCTCCACGGGTATCATCCATCAAGAGGGCAACCGCCATAATGCCACCCTCCGGCAGACCGGTTACAATCAGGCGCATGGCATCTTTCAATTCGGCAACGGCACGAACGCGGCCATCACTCAAAACCGGAATGGCCGCGCCGGCCTGACCTTCCAGTTCGGTTTCGACTGATCTGAACCGCCCCGCCCCTGCACGGCCTATGCTGCGGGGGCGGGTGCGCCGGGGCGCCACCCAATACCGGGGTCCCGCGATCAGCATGAGGGGCAGGCCGCTTAAATCATCCCGATGCAAGCCTACCCCGAAGCCCTAGATCTTGATGCAGGCGGCGCACGCCGATGACGGTCGCGTACATCCAAGCCCGATGTCTGGCCGCAAGCGCGTGCCGGGCAAAAACGGCCATCGCCAAGCAGCCGGATCATCATGCCCATGGCACCTCGGCCTGACTGCAAGGCCCGCCTCAGCTCAGCCCCTGCGCCCCATAGGTCAGGATCACGGGCACAATCAGTTCTTCTTCATCCACCAGATGGCGGTCCAACAGGCGTTGCATGTCCGCCAGACCTGCGCGGAACCCTTCCGCCGCCTTGCGCGGGTCCTTGCCCTGCGCACCCCGGATTGCACCATTCGCACCCTCCACGAACCGCGCGATATGCCCGTCCAGCGCGTGATGGTCCGCATCCAGCAGATCAAACCCCTTGATGATCCGCGCGTCGCGTTGCGCCAAAATCGGAAAGTAATGCTGATCCTCGATCTGGTGATGCCCGTGCAACTGTTCCACGAACATACCGCCATACCGCGCGACACCTTGCGCAAAACCGATCGGATCCCGCTGTTTGTCCAGCATCGCCTGCGTCTCGGTGGCCATATGGTCGGTCAGCTTGCGAAACATCAGGTGGCGGTCCAGCCAGAAACTGACCAGCCCGTGAAACTGCGGGTGCCGGGCCCATGCTTCTCGCGGAAGCTCCTCCAACAAAACCCGCAGCGCATCGGGCAGGCCCGTGCGTGTCTCCAACGCAAGATCGTTCATTCCGCCCCCAAATGCGGCACGCCGCGTGCTGCCGCCAAGTCCATCTGTTTCTGCCGCTCGCGGAATCGCGCGCGGTCGGCGTCCGAATGCTCATCCACGCAATGGTGGCACTGCACGCCCTTCTCGAACGCGGGCCTTTGTTCATCCTCGGGCGTCAGGGCCCGACGGCACGCCCGGCACAGGCGATGCGGCCCTTGTTGCAGGCCGTGGCCCACGCTGACGCGTTCATCGAACACGAAACATTCGCCGCGCCACAGGCTCTCGTCATGCGGCACCTCCTCAAGATATTTCAGGATCCCGCCCTTCAGGTGATACACCTCTGGCACGCCCTGTTGCACAAGATAACCTGTTGATTTCTCGCATCTTATGCCGCCAGTGCAGAACATGGCGATCCGTTTGTTGTGAAACCGCTCGGCGTTCTTTTCCCACCATGCCGGAAAATCGCGAAAGCTTTCGGTGCCCGGATCAATCGCGCCGTCAAAGGTGCCAATCGCCACCTCGTAATCGTTCCGCGTGTCAATCACGGCCACATCCGGCGCGCTGATCAACGCATTCCAATCCGCGGCCTCCACATAGCGGCCCACGGCGCAGGTCGGGTCCACATCGGGTTGGCCCATCGTCACGATCTCGCGCTTCAGCCGGACCTTCAGGCGGCGAAACGGTGCCTCTGCCGCGCTGCTTTCCTTCCACTCCAGCGCCGCGAAACCCGGCAGCCTCCGGATATGCGCAAGCACCGCCTCGACCCCGTCTCTGGTGCCCGCGATCGTTCCGTTGATCCCCTCCCGCGCGATCAACAATGACCCCTTCACACCGACATCCGCGCACAGGGCCGCCAACGGCCTGCGCAAGGCGTCCGGGTCTGGAACACGCGTGAAATGATAGAGCGCCGCAACCATGAACATTTCCGCCAGATACGCCGTTGCATGACTGTTCTCAACCCGTAGGGTGAGGAAAACCTATGCTGCGCCCATACCCCAGCCCCCGGAGGTTCCATGAAAGCCCTCATCGTGATCGACGTGCAAAACGACTTTTGTCCCGGCGGCGCGCTGGCCGTGCCCGGCGGCGATGACATCGTTCCGGGCATCAACGCCCTGATGGCGGAATTTCCCGCCGTGATCCTGACGCAGGACTGGCACCCGGCGGACCACGCCAGCTTCGCCAGCCAGCATGACGGCGCGGCCCCCATGTCGGTGATGCAATTCCCCTATGGCCTGCAGGTGCTCTGGCCGGATCACTGCATTCAAGGCACCACCGGGGCACGGTTTCACCCCGACCTGATCACCGATCGCGCCGACCTCATCATCCGCAAGGGCATGAACCCCGCGATCGACAGCTATTCCGCCTTTTTCGAAAATGACCACACCACCCCCACCGGGCTTGAGGGCTACCTGAAAACACGCGGCATCACCGACCTGACCATGGTCGGCCTCGCCACCGATTTCTGCGTGAACTATTCCGCCGTTGACGCCGCGAAACTGGGGTTTGCCGTTACCGTCCGCGCAGACCTCTGCCGCGCGATCGACTTCGACGGATCGCTGGCTGCGGCAACCGGCGGGATGCAGGCGGCAGGGGTCCGGATTGCGTAGCAACGCGAAAACACCATCCGTCCGGCCCGCCACCCCCTGCGCCGGGTTGGCGGTGTTTCTGGCTCTGACGGGTCCGGCCCACGCCACCGACATCTGTCTCGCGGCCCCCTACACCTCGCCCGACGCGGCATCGGTCAGGGCGCTGATGGACCGGGCCGAACCCATTCTTGCCGACTACCCATCCCTTGCACAGGCGCTGGCAGATCAGTCGCCTGTCATTTGCCTGTCCGACAGCACCTTCGCCGCCCTCGGCTATTTCGAGCCTGAGACAAACCGCGTCGTCATCGACGCCGGGCTTGATCCGGATTTCCAGCTTGCAATCCTTCTGCACGAATTGCGCCATGTCGAACAATTCAGCCGTGGCCTCTGCCCCGACATGACACTTGCCATGGAACAATATGCGCGAAACATCTGGGCGATGGAGGCCGACGCCAACGCGGTCGGCCTGCTGATCACATGGGGCCTGCGTGAGCGGGGCGACCCCGGCCCGTGGCAAGCCCTTGCGGACTGGCCGGGGGTGGCTGATCTGTCCGTGCAGTTTGAAACGGTGATGGCTGAAACCGCCGATGTCGCCGCCGCATCCGCAGCCGCGTTCGCGCAATGGTATGAAAACCCGGAACGCCGCGAACGCTATTACGTCGCAAGCTGCAGCGCCTACCTCGATCAGCTTGAGGACACACACGCCCTCCCGCAATACGGATCCCTCCGAGAGGATTTCTTGCGCGAGCTGTGCGTTCTTCCCGACGGTCAGGCCTTCCCTTGCATCGAATCACAGACGCGCGCGCGCTAACCGCACCGCCTGACGCACCGGATCAACGGCCCCGCGTGGCCCCTGCCCGTCCTAAATCCGCGTCTGCCACAACGTCACCTTCAGCCCGCCAAAGCTGACCGATGCGCCCGGCGGTTCCCAATCCAGTCCTGCGGCCTTGGCCAGACCCCCATCGCTGGTAATCAACCCGACGCGCCAACCACTGAACCGCTCCTTCAACGTCTTGCCCAGCGCCCCATACAGCGAAAACAGCAGCTTGCGCTGCCCGATCCGTGCGCCATAGGGCGGGTTCACCATGATCAACCCCGGCGGCCCCTCCGGCGGCATCAAATCCATCACCGCCTGCCGCTGAAACGCCACGGCTGCGCTGACACCCGCCCGTTCCGCGTTGGCCGCAGCCCCGCGAATGGCCCCGTCATCCCGGTCATAGCCATAAAACCGGACCGGCCCGGTGACCGCCACGTCACGCCGCATCGCGGCCCAAGCTTCGGCGTTGAAACTGGCCAGATCCTCAAAGGCAAACCGCCGCGACCGTCCGGCCTGCATCCCCGCCGCGATCTCTGCCGCCTCGATCACAAAGGTGCCGGACCCGCACATCGGGTCCACCACGGTCTGCGATCCGTCAAACCCGCAATCGCGCAGGAACAAGGCGGCAAGATTTTCGCGCATCGGTGCCTTGCCCACCCATTCCTTATGCCCCCGAATGTGCAGCGGCGCGCCGGATGTATCCACGCTGAAGCTGCACAAATCATCCTCGATCCGCGTCTTGATCACCAGACTTGCCTCGGCCGACAGGGTCGCGCCAAATTCCTCCACCAAGGCCCGCTCGATCCGCTGCGTCGCTGCACCCGCGTGGTAAATCCGTGACTTGCGGCACGTGACCTCGACCCGCACCGGCACATCCGGGCGCAACACCTGATCCCATGCGAATTTCCGCGCGCGCTTGTCCAATTGCGCCAGATGCATCGCCCGGAAACTGCCGATCCGCGCCAGAATACGCCCCGCGCCCCGCATCTCAAGGTTCGCCCGCCAGACATCGGGCCACCCGCCCTGCACCGTTACGCCACCGGGGACGGGCTGGGGGTCCACGAACCCGCGCTCCGCCGCTTCCGCCACCAGAACCTGCTCCAATCCCGGTGGGGCGGCCATGAATATCTCGAACCTGTCCATATTGCCTGCCTACGCGCTTCCGAACGGTCTCGCCAGTGGGCCGCATGGCCGGGGCGGCAAAATCGCTCTATGTGTCGGCAAATCCAATTCAACGGGACACACCAGATGACAGACAGCCCCGCGTTCGACCCTGCGCATTACCAGCCGCTCGACACCGACCGCCTGTTTCCTGACCGTGCGGGCGACCCGGTCAAGATCTTGCTGCTCTACGGCTCGCTCCGTGAAACATCCTATTCCCGCCTGATGAGCGAAGAGGCCGCCCGCGTCCTTCACCGCTTCGGTGCGGTCACGAAAACCTTCAACCCCTCTGGTCTCCCCCTGCCTGATGATGCGCCTGCCGATCACCCCAAGGTGGCCGAACTGCGCGATCTGGCCATGTGGTGCGATGGCTTTGTCTGGTGTTCACCGGAACGCCACGGCGCGATGACCGGCATCATCAAGGCCCAGATCGACTGGATTCCCCTGTCGCTTGGCGGGGTGCGCCCGACACAGGGCAAAACGCTGGCGGTGATGCAGGTCAACGGCGGCTCGCAAAGCTTCAATACCGTGAACCAGTTGCGCATCCTTGGCCGCTGGATGCGTCTTGTGACCATCCCCAACCAATCCTCCGTTGCCAAGGCGTGGCAGGAATTCGGGCCCGATGGCCGGATGCACCCCTCTCCCTTCTACGACCGCATGGTCGACGTGATGGAGGAGCTGGTGAAATTCACCCACCTGACCCGCGACAACCGCACCTACCTTCTGGACCGCTATTCCGAACGCAAGGAAAGCCACGCCGCCCTGTCGAAACGCGTCAACACCGCCCGCGCGCTCTAACGGCTTGCACACCCCGGCTCCCCTTTGATCTAAGCGACGGCGAACGAAGTGCCCGACGGGCGACGTCAAACCGGAGGTCCGCGCATGGTCGACATCGCCACCCGCGTCTATAATCACAAGTGGAAGATCGACCCGATCGTCCGCTCCCTGATCGATACAGATTTCTACAAGCTGCTGATGTGCCAGTCGGTCTTCCGCAACCACCCCGACACCCGCGTCACCTTCTCGCTCATCAACCGCACCACGCGCATTCCGCTGGCGCACCTGATCGACGAGGGCGAACTGCGCGAGCAGCTTGACAATATCCGCACCCTCCGGCTCAGCCGCGGCGAAAGCACATGGATGCGCGGCAACACCTTCTATGGCAAACGCCAGATGTTCACCCCCGAATTCATGGACTGGTTCGAGGCCCTGCGCCTCCCGCCCTATCACCTCGAACGCAAGGGCGATCAGTACGAACTGACCTTCGAAGGCAGCTGGCCCGAGGTCATGCTGTGGGAAATCCCCGCCCTCGCCACGCTGATGGAACTCCGCTCCCGCGCGGTCCTGCGCTCCATGGGCAGGTTCGAACTACAGGTCCTCTATGCCCGCGCCATGACCAAACTCTGGCAAAAGGTCGAAACCCTCCGCGATGTGCCGACCCTCCGGCTGGCCGACTTCGGCACCCGCCGCCGCCACTCCTTCTTGTGGCAAGACTGGTGCGTGCAGGCGATGCAGGAAGGGCTTGGCCAGAAATTCGTCGGCACCTCCAATTGCCTCATCGCCAAGAACCGCGAGGTCGAGGCCATCGGCACCAACGCCCACGAACTGCCCATGGTCTACGCGGCCCTTGCCCGGGACGACGCGGCACTGGCCCGCGCGCCCTATGACGTGCTGGCCGACTGGCACGAGGAACATGACGGCAACCTGCGCATCATCCTGCCCGACACCTACGGCACCAAGGGGTTCCTGCAGAACGCGCCCGACTGGCTGGCGGGCTGGACGGGGATCAGGATCGATAGCGGCGATCCCGCCACCGGGGCCGAAACCGCCATCACATGGTGGAAAAGCCGGGGCGAGGATCCGCGCGAGAAACTCGTCATCTTCTCCGACGGTCTCGACGTGGACAAGATCGTGGAGCTTCAGACCCAGTTCACCGGCCGCGTCCGCGTGTCCTTCGGTTGGGGCACGCTCTTGACCAATGATTTCCGCGGGCTGGTCCCCGACGACGCGCTGGCGCCATTCTCATTGGTGTGCAAGGCTGT